>CATXSD010000156.1 GCA_958402075.1 Mediterranea massiliensis
GTGCCGGGGTAGCGGGCGGCGGCACGTCGTCCCGCCTCGTTGATTTGCTCCAGGCTTTTCCAGCGTGACGAGGCCAAGGTGGTGGTGAACAGCGTGAAGCCGTGTTCCGAGGCATAGCGGGCGGTTTCCGTCAGCCGCAGGGTGAAGCAGCGCAGGCAGCGGGGGCCGCGTTCGGGCTCGTCCTCCAGTCCCGTCATCTGGTCTTTCCAGTGGGCATAGTCGTAGTCGGCATCGATGAAATCGAGGTTTTTCGACGTGACGAAGCGGATGGCCTCGTCCTTCCGTGTCTCGTATTCCTCCTGCGGATAGATGTTGGGATTGCAGTAGAACACGGTGGGGCGTATGCCGTTGGCCAGCATACATTCGATGATAGCCGACGAGCAGGGAGCACAGCACGAATGGAGCAACACGCGGTTGTCGCCGTTGGGCGTTTGGAGTTGGAGCATGGTTTTTCGTCAGGAAGCAGGGAATGGTCTGGCTGTCTGCTTCCTCCGCCGGCAAAGGTACGGAGAAAAGTCTTTGCTTTGTCTTTCTTTGGAAGAAAAACTGTCATCTTTGGGCAAATGCTTTTTTCTTATTTCAGGATGAATCATTACTTTTGCTGTCATGAAACGCTGTCTGTTGTTATTTCTATTATGGTGTGCCTGGGGCATCAGCCTGCATGCTTCTGCATCGTCCGGCCGGTTCCCTTCCCTCGAGCCTTTGCTGCGTTCTATCGATGCGGCGATGGAGGAGCATGCCTGGTATGTGGATATACGCGAACAGCGCATCCGGGGACTGAAACTCCGGGAGCAGGTGCGTCCGGTTTCTTCCCGAAGCTATTTTTCCGGACTGGACAGCATCTACCGGGAATACAGGGCTTATAACTGTGACTCGGCTCTGCTGTACCTCCGTCGGGGCCTGCAGTGGGCGGAGGAATATGGTACGGCCGGAGATTGCCTGTCGGTCCGGCTGAAGCAAGTCTTTCACATGGCATCTGCCGGCATGTACCGGGAAGCTTCGGATGTTTTGAGGGAGGAGGTGCCGCGTGAGGCAGTTCCTGCTGCTCTGTTGCCGGACTATTATTACAGTTGCTACAAACTTTACGATGAAATGGTGCGCTATACGCAGGATGAAGATTTCCGCCGACTGTATGCAGCTCGGTCGGTCTGCTATTCCGACTCTCTGCAGCGGGTGCTGGATGCCTCGTCTCCTTTGGGCCTGGAGCGGGAGGAACATGCGTTGCGTCTGGCGGGCAGATGGGGTGAAGCGCTGGCGGTGAACGACCGCCGGCTGGCCGGCCTGACTTCCGGAATGCCTGCGTATGCTTTGGCCGCTTACCAGCGGGCGTTGATCTACGGGAGCATGGGCAACCGGGCCGAAGAAAAACGCTTTCTGGCACTTTCTGCCCTGACGGATATCCGGCTGGCCATTGCCGACCATGCTTCATTGTGGGACCTGGCCCACCGGCTATATGAAGAGGGCGATGTGGAGCGGGCTTACCGCTACATCCGCTTTTCGTGGCAGGAGACCAGCCGTTACAATGCACGCTCCCGCTACTTGCAGACGTCGGGAATCCTGTCTTTGATAGACCAGGCCTACCAGACGATACAGGACCGCCAGGCCCTCCGCCTGAAGTGGTCGTTGGTCTCGATTAGCGTGCTGGTTGTCCTGCTGGGTGTAGCCCTCTCCTTCATTTACCGTCAGATGCGTCGGCTGTCGGCAGCTCGCAGCAGTCTGGAGTATGCCAATGGACAATTGCGGTTGTCCAATCGGATAAAGGAAGAATATATCGGCCGTTTCCTGAATCTCTGTTCCACGTATATCGACCGCTTGAACACCTGTCGGCGGAGCGCTGTCCGCAGTGGAGGGCGGCAGGACATCTGGGCGGCAGGCCGCACCCGGGAAGAGGAGTTGAAGGAACTGTACACCAACTTTGATGAGGCTTTTCTGAAGATTTTTCCCGATTTCATCGAACAATTCAATGACTTGCTCACTCCTGAAGAGCGTATTGTCCCTAAGTCTGGCGAGCTGCTGAATACGGAGCTGCGTATCTTTGCATTGATCCGTTTGGGAATTGACGACAGTGCGACCATTGCCAAATTTTTGGACTATTCGGTGAACACCATCTATAATTACCGGGCCAAGGTAAAGAACAAAGCCCGTTGTCCGCGCGAGGATTTTGAGGCTTATGTCAAAGCCATACAGTAGGACTGAATCCACTTTTTTATTTTGTCGATAGAATGCAACTGCTTGTGTTCCAGTTATCTGTTTGCAGCCAGAGTGATATGCGGTCCACTTGTTGCCCAGCGCTGGTTGCGAAGTTGCTTTTTCTCGTCTAATTTTACCATCAAACCGTTTGCAGAAATCCTTGTCAAATGAAAAACAATATCATGAAAAATTTATTATGTGTCAGTTTGCCGCTCATGTTGTTTATGGCGGCTCTGGTGGGCTGCTCGGGCCGTCAGGCAGAAAAGAGCGCACCGGAAGTATCAGAAAACAAGTTTGTAACCATCCAAGGCGAGAATCTGTTGGAGCCGGACGGTTCGGTGCTGTTCATCCAAGGTACGAATTTGGGGAATTGGCTGAATCCGGAAGGGTACATGTTCGGATTCGGCAAGACCAATTCGGCCCATTTCATCAACGAAATGTTCTGTCAGTTGGTCGGTCCCGATTTTACGGCCGATTTCTGGAAAAAGTTCAAGGACGTCTATGTCACCCGCGAAGACATCCGCTTCATCAAGAGTACGGGGGCCAATACCATCCGTCTGCCCTTTCATTACAAGATTTTCACGGATGAAGATTACATGGGGCTGACGGCTGCCCAAGACGGCTTTGCCCGGGTGGACAGCCTGGTGGAGTGGTGCCGCGAGTCGGGTCTCTACCTTATATTGGACATGCACGATGCTCCCGGCGGGCAGACGGGCGACAACATTGACGACAGCTACGGCTATCCGTGGCTGTTCGAAAGCGAAGCCAGCCAGCAACTGTATGCCGACATTTGGAAACGCATAGCCGATCGTTACAAGGACGAACCGGTCATCCTGGGATATGAACTACTGAACGAACCGATAGCTCCTTATTTCGACAATATGGACGGATTGAATGCTAAGCTGGAAGCTGTTTACAAACGGGGCGTAGCTGCCATCCGTGAGGTAGACCGCAACCATATCATTCTGCTGGGCGGCGCACAGTGGAACGGCAATTTCAAACCCTTCAAGGACAGCCGCTTCGACGACAAGCTGATGTACACCTGCCACCGCTATGGCGGCAAACCCACACGCGAAGCCATCCGTTCCATCATTGCCTTCAGAGACAGTGTGGGGCTGCCGATGTACATGGGCGAAATCGGGCATAATACCTATGAATGGCAGGCAGCCTTCTGCCGGGTGATGAAAGATGCCAATATCGGCTATACGTTCTGGCCCTACAAGAAGATAGACGGATCGTCGTTTGTAGGAATCACTCCTCCGGACGGCTGGGAGGAGGTGGTCCGTTTCTCGGAAGCGCCCCGGACGACGTACAAGGAAATCAGGGAAGCCCGTCCCGACCAGGCTGTGGCGCGGAAGGCGATGACGGATTTCCTGGAAGCTGCCAAATGGAAAAATTGTAAGATTCAGGAAGACTATATCCGTTCGCTGGATATGCAGTAGCCCTGAGAGTTCGGAATCGGAAGTTTTACTTAATAAATCATCGTATCATGAAAAAATTATTGTCTGTTTGTTTGCTGGCTCTGGTCTTGCCCTTGGGAGCACAGCAGAAGCCGGTGTATCTGGACGAAACGAAAGGGTTGGAAGAAAGGGTGGAAGATGCCCTCGGTCGTCTCACGTTGGAAGAGAAGGTGGCGTTGCTGCATGCCCAGTCCAAATTCAGCAGCGCGGGGGTTGCCCGTCTCGGCATTCCTGAAATATGGACCACCGACGGCCCTCATGGCATCCGTCCCGAAGTGTTGTGGGACAAATGGGAGCAGGCTGGCTGGACCAATGATTCCTGTGTCGCTTTCCCGGCGCTGACCTGCCTGGCGGCCACGTGGAATCCCGACATGGCGCAACTCTATGGCCGGAGCATCGGCGAGGAGGCCCGCTATCGCAACAAGGCCGTGCTGCTGGGGCCTGGAGTGAACATTTATCGTACTCCCCTGAACGGGCGCAACTTCGAATATATGGGCGAGGACCCTTATCTGGCTTCACGGATGGTTGTTCCCTATGTACAAGGCGTGCAGCAGAACGGCGTAGCGGCCTGCGTCAAGCACTTTGCGCTGAACAATCAGGAAATCAATCGCTCTACATTGGATGTCGTGGTGGACGACCGTGCCCTGTATGAAATCTATTTGCCGGCCTTCAAGGCCGCTGTGCAGGAGGGCAAGGCATGGGCCATCATGGGCTCCTATAACCTGTACAAGGGCCAGCACTGCTGCCACAACAAATATCTTCTGAAGGACATCCTGAAAGGAGAGTGGGGCTTCGACGGTGTGGTCATTTCGGACTGGGGCGGCACGCACGACACGGAGCAGGCCATTGCCAACGGGCTCGACTTGGAGTTCGGTACGTGGACCAACGGGCTTTCCTCGGGTGCACGCAATGCGTACGACAATTATTACTTGGCCCAGCCCTATCTGCAGCGTCTGAAAGACGGACGGGCAAGCATGGAGGAACTCGACGACAAGGTGAGACGTGTGTTGCGTCTGGCTTTCCGGACGGTGATGAATACCGGCAGACCCTGGGGCTCGATGCGTTCGCCCGAACACTATGCGGCTGCCCGCCAGATTGGTGAAGAGGGCATTGTGCTGTTGCAGAACAAGCACAGCGTGCTGCCCGTCGACCTCACCCGGGTTCGGAAGATTGCCGTTATCGGCGAGAATGCCCTGAAGATGATGACCGTGGGCGGAGGCAGCTCTTCGCTGAAGGCCCAGCATGAGATTTCTCCTTTGGAAGGCATCCGCAGGCGGGTAGGTGACAAGGCCGAGGTAATCTATGCCCGTGGCTATGTGGGCGATGAAACCGGTGAATACAACGGTGTGGTGACGGGGCAGAACCTGAAGGAAACCCGTTCGGCCGCCGAACTGAAGGCAGAAGCCGTGAAGGTTGCTTCCGAGGCCGATTGCGTCATCTTTATCGGCGGACTGAACAAAAGTGATGGACAGGACTGCGAAAACACCGACCGCAAGGACCTGTCGCTTCCTTATGGTCAGGATGAACTGATTGAAGCCTTGGCCGGGGCAAACGCCAACCTGATTGTCGTAAATATCTCGGGCAACGCCGTGGCAATGCCCTGGGCCGGAAAGGTGGCTGCCATCGTGCAGGGCTGGTATCTGGGTTCGGAAGCGGGCACATCGTTGGCAGCTGTGCTGATGGGCGACGTGAATCCCAGCGGCAAACTGCCTTTCACGTTTCCGGCACGGCTGGAGGACGTACCAGCCCACAGCCTTGGCCAGTACAGCGCTGTCCGCAGCAAGGATGTGACGACAGTACAATATAACGAAGGCATCTTCGTAGGTTACCGTTGGACCGACAGACAGAAAAAAGTCCAGCCGCTCTTCTCCTTCGGGCATGGACTGAGCTATACGACGTTCGAGTATGGGAAGCCGGTAATTGACAAACGGGAAATGAAGGCCGGTGAGCAGCTTACGGTCACGGTTCCCGTAAAGAATACGGGCAGTCGCGAAGGCAAGGAAGTGGTGCAGCTCTACATCCGCGACAAGAAGTCGTCCGTAGAGCGTCCGGTCAAGGAACTGAAGGGGTTCTGCAAAGTCAGCCTGAAGCCGGGTGAGGAGAAGGGAGTATCCTTTACGATAGACCGTTCTGCATT
>CATXSD010000157.1 GCA_958402075.1 Mediterranea massiliensis
CCTCCCAAGAGATATTGTATTGCTTTCATCTTTCCAAGGGGTTTATTTCAGTTTTTCCAATCGTTCTTCAATCATACCGGCAATGTCGTCGTCGGCCTGGTAGTTCTGCTGCAGGCTGAGGAGGTACTGGCGGGCGTCGAGCTTCTTGTCCATCGCCACATAGACGTCGGACAGGAGGACGAAGCTGCGGGCCAGCCAGTAGGCGTGCGGGGTACTCTGCTCGATGAACTGGAGCACTTCCTTCTCGGCCGCCGCATAGTCGCCGCTGTCGTAGAGGTGCTGGGCCAGCAGGTATTTGGCCTCGGCGCCGTAGAGGGTACGGGTGTCTTCGGACAGGGGCTTCAGGTCGGCTACGGCCTTCTGCCAGGCTTTCTGGTTGAGGTAGGCCTTGGCCCGGTAGTAGAGGGCTTCGTTCTTCAGCTCGGGCGACAGCTTGGCCTCGTCGAGCAGGGCGGTGGCGGCGTGGATGGTCTCCACGTCGTCCTTCAGCAGCACGGCGCAGCGCAGTACGCCGGTGGCGCCCAGCTGTCGGCGGCTGTCATTGGTGGCACGGGCCTGCAGCAGCTTGTAGTCGGCCAGGGCCTGGTCGTACTGCTGACGGTTGAAGAGGATTTCGGCGTGCATGGGCAGGGCTTCTTCGGCATAGGGGCTGTCGGGATATTCCAGCAGCTTGCCCGCATGGAGCAGCACGGCCTCGTCGTCTTTCTGTTCCTTGCCGATGAGGCACAGGTAGTAGTGGGCATTCAGGCGGAAGGCTCCTTCGGGATAGCTCTGCAGGTAGCGTTCGAAGCTGGTCTTGGCCGGCTGGATGTCGCCTTTCATATAGACCTTCTCAGCGGCGATGTAGGTCAGCGAGTCCTGTTCGCTGGCTTCGAAGCGTATCTGTCCGGGCATTTGTGCAGCCAGGGCGGCAAACTCGTCCACGCGGTTGGCGTCGACGTAGATGGACTTCAGGTCGCGCATGGCCAGGCGGGCTTCCTCACTGCCGGGATAGCGGGTGATGACGTGCTTGTAGGCCTCGATGGCGCGGTTGTAGTCTTCGCTCTGGTAGTAGAGCAGACCGATTTCGGCGGCTGCCTTGCGGGCTACCGGGCTGTCGGGATACTTGGACAACAGTTCGCTGAAGGTGGCGATGGCATTGGCGGTTTCCTGGTTCTGCACGTACGAGCGTCCCTTCTCGTAGAGGCCGTTGACGGCATAGGGCGAGTTGGGGTACTTCTGTGCCAGGCGGTTGAGCAGGTCTACCTTGATGCTGTAGTTCTTCTGCAGGCCGGCCACCAGGGCCATCTGATAATAGGAATAGTCGCCCGAGGCGGTGCCCATGCTTTCGGCGCGTGAGTAGTAGCGGTTGGCTTCGTCAAAGCGGCGTGCATGGAGGCAGCAGTCGCCCAGGCGGTTGCAGGCGTCGGCCAGGGCAGCGGGGTTTTCGCCTTTCTCCAGCTGGATGTAGCTGCCGAAGCGGCTCTCGGCGGTGGTATAGTCTTTCTGGTGGAAGGCGATGTAGCCCAGGTTGTAGTAGGCCAGCGCATACATCTCGCTGCTGCGGTCGGGCGATGACTTCAGGTAGCGGTTGAAGTCGTCGGCCGCCTGCCGTATGCGGCCCAGGCGGTAGTAGGACTCGCCGCGCCAGTAGGCTGCCTCGCCCTGTTCCTGCTGCAGTTCGCGCCCGAAGCGGGTGCTGTACTGGAGCGATTGGCTGAAGTAGTCGATGGCCGTCGGGAAGTCGGCATTGGCAAAGGCCTGCGTGCCCAGCTGGAACAGGATGCGTACCTTGGCCTTCTGGATGGCCGGTGTGGGCGACTGGATGCGGTTGATGGACTTCAGGGCGGCATCGTAGCTGCGGGTTTCCATGTAGACCTCCACCAGATAGTCGCTCACGCGGTCGGCGTATTGCGAGTGGGGGTAGTCGTTGAGGAACTTCTCGAACACGGTGACCGATTCGCCGAAGGCGGAGTAGGACGTCTCGTGGATGCAGAGGGCGTAGTTGTAGGCGGCCTGTTCCCGGACGGCGGCATCGGCGCTGGAGGCGGCGGCCTGTTCGAAGGCCATGCGGGCCTTGTTCTTGTCGGCCATCTTCAGGTAGGCCATACCCATGTGCAGCCAGGCGTTCTGCGACAGGGCGTCGTCGGTCGTGGTGACGTCGCCCAGCAGTTCGGGCACGCGGCTGTAGACTCCACAGTGGTAGCACGACAGGCCGTACATGTACTGGGCGTCGCGCCGGGGCTTCTCGTCGCGGAGGCTGCCCGTATAGGCCGCGAAGCTGTCCATGGCCTTCTGGTAGCGGCCCGTGTAGTAGTCGGCGGAACCTTCGATGCGGTGCATCTCGGCTGCGTAGGGGGCATCGGGATGGGCCGACAGGTAGTTCTGCGCTACAATCTCGGCCTTGTCGTACTGCTGCTTCAGCAGGTAGATCTCGGCGATGTAGTAGGGGACCAGCGTTTCGTATTTGGCGTTGCCCTGTGAGGCGAGGAAGCCTTTCAGGGCCTCGTCGTAGCGTCCCTGCGTGTAGCGGATGTAGGCCAGGTAGTAGGTGCAGTCGGCTTCGTAGCGCGGGCTGGTGCTGCGCAGGGTTTCGAACCAGATGGCGGCTTCCTGCACATTGCCCGTCTTCAGGTAGCAGGTGGCCTTGCGGTAGGTCATGTCGTCGCGCTCGTCATTGGCCAACTTCTCCAGGTCGGCGGAGTTGAACATGGCCAGGGCGTTGTCGTAGTCCTGCCGGAAGAAGTAGTTGGAAGCCACGAGGGCGGAGATGCGGTTGGCATGGGGCGTGTCGGGATGTTCTTCCAGGAAGGCCAGCAGCAGCTCGTTGCTCCGGGGGTCGCGCGTCTCGTAGGCGGCGCACACCAGCATGTATTCGGCTTCCTGGCGGTCGCCGGCCTGGGGGGCCAGGTTGCGGTCGGCATCGGTCAGGCGGATGTAGGACTGCAGGGGGGCGATGGCGGCGGAGTAGGCCCGCTGCTCGAACAGGTTCTTCCCTTCACGGAAGAGTTGTTGCGGCGTAGTGCCTTGCCCGTGTGTCTGCGCCGCGGCCAGCAGCGGGGCGCAGCAGAGGGCTGTGCATAATATGCGTGAAAAGCGGTGTTTCATTGTATCTCACAAATAGAAGTTAATATATCAGGGCCCCTGTTGCGGGGCCTTCTTATACAAAAGTACGTTTTTTGCCCGTCAAATGTTGGCTTCGTTGAGCTTTTTTAGTATCTCATGGCCTGTTTTCCAGGAAAATCTGCAGGCCGCGGCGGATGGAGCCAAGGCCGAATTCCTCGGGACGGATGTCCTTCAGCGGCACGAAGAAGAGGTCGGCGGCGTCGTCCATGGCGGTGTAGTGGAGCGTGTCCTCGACCTCGCAGCGGAAGAACATGTCGAGCGTATGGACCGTGAAGCCGGAATACACGTAGAGGTTGGGCAGGGAGAAGAGGTAGTGCGTGCGTACGACGTGGAGCCCCGTCTCTTCCCGCACCTCGCGGGCCACTCCCTCTTCCCCCGTTTCGTACAGGTCGACGAAGCCTCCGGGCAGGTCGAGGGTCCCTTTGGCGGGTTCTTTGGCCCGGCGGCACACCAGCAGCTCGTCCCGGCTGTTGACGATGAAGGCTACCGTGGCCGAGGAGGGATTGAAATAGTAGACAAACCCGCAGTCGGCACATTGTTTGGACTTTTCGTTGTGTATCCCGAAGCGGGGAGAGCCGCACTTGGGGCAATACTTGAATTGGGAAAGGGGGTGATCTGCCATTGAATATCAGTCTTTAAGTTCCATATCGGACACAAAGGTAAACAATTTGCAAAATCTTCTTCCATTTTCTTTGGTAAATGTAAGCGAAACCCGTACTTTTGATTGTTTTTTAGCAGAACAGGACGGAATGTATCCGCCGGAAGGAGGTATGGAAACATGGAAAACATGGAATCATTGGTAGCGGACGTGTGTCGGGTGGCACGCGAAGCCGGACATTTTTTGAAGGAAGAACGGAAGATTTTCAGCCGGGACGCCGTGCAGGCCAAGCGTGCCCACGACTATGTGTCCTACGTCGACCGCGAGTCGGAGCGGCGGGTGGTGGAAGCGTTGAGGCAGCTGTTGCCGGAGGCGGGGTTCATCACCGAGGAAGGCTCGGCCGGCTGGCAGGGTGAACGGTATAGCTGGGTGGTCGACCCGCTGGACGGCACCACGAACTACATCCACGACGTGGCGCCCTACTGCGTGAGCATTGCCTTGCGGAGCCGCGACGAGCTGTTGCTGGGAGTGGTCTACGAGCCGGTGCGCGACGAGTGTTTCTATGCCTGGAAGGGCGGCGGCGCCTACGTGAACGGTGTGCGGATGCACGTTTCCGACGTGCCTTCGCTCGACGAGGCCTACCTGGTGGTGGAGCTGCCTTACGATGCCGAACGCTATGCCCGCACGGGCGAGCACCTCATCCACCGGCTGTATGGCCGGGTGGCGGCCATCCGCATGAACGGTTCGGCGGCTCTGGCGCTCTGTTATGTGGCTGCCGGACGTTACGATGCCTGGCTGGAGGCGTTCATCGGCCGCTGGGATTTCTCGGCGGCGGCGTTGATGGTGCAGGAGGCCGGCGGGCAGGTGACCGATTTCTATGGCAGTCCGTCTTTTCTGGAAGGACATCACATCGTGGCGACCAATGGTGCCCTGCACGGTCCGTTGTTGGAGATACTCCGGGAGGCGCTTCCCGCAGGCATGTAAGGAGGGAGGCGTGAGATGACGAGACATTCAATCGGCCTTTGGTTCCGTTCGGCGGCCCGGCTGCTGTTCCCGCGGCGGTGCGTCGTGTGCGGAGCCCGTCTGGTGGAAGGCGAAGAGGGCATCTGCCTCCGCTGCAACATGGACATGCCCCGCACAAACTGGCATCTGTTGCCCGACAATCCGGTGGAGAAGGAGTTCTGGGGCAAGATACCGCTGGAGCGTGCCACTTCCTTTTTTCTGTATCACAAGGGCAGCGACTTCAGGCACGTGCTCCACCTGCTCAAGTACGGCGGGCGGAAGGACATCGGGCGCATCATGGGACGCTTCATGGCCCAGGAGCTGCAGGACAGCGGCTTCTTCGAGGGCATCGACCGCATTGTCCCCATCCCGCTACATCCGCTTAAGCGCAAGGAGCGCGGCTATAACCAGAGCGAATGCCTGGCCCGGGGACTGTCGGCGGTGACGGGCATCCCGGTGGACACTTCGGGCGTGAAGCGGGTGGTGCATACGCAGAGCCAGACCCGCAAGTCGGCCTACGAGCGGTGGGAGAACGTGGCGGGCATTTTCCGGGTGGAGCACCCCGAACACTATGCGGGGCAGCACATCCTGCTGGTGGACGACGTGCTGACTACCGGTTCCACCATCACGGCCTGTGCCGATGCCTTTGCCGGTGTCGAGGGCTTGCGCATCAGTGTGCTGACGCTGGCCAAGGCGGGGGTGTGACCCGCTTCTTTCTTCCTTTCTGACGAAGTGCTTCCTTGCCTTCCGACACAGTGCTTCATGAGGTCGTCACACAGTGCTTCGTCAGGGTGTCAGGCAGTGCTTCGTCAGGGGGTGACGCAGTGCTTCGTCAGGGAGCCATGGAATATAACATGAAGCAGGGTGGGAAAAGTTCGGCTCATGCTATATGGAATGGAAACGTACAAAAACAAAAAAGTCCGCATTCGCGGACTTCTGCTCTTCGTCTTGGACTTGAACCAAGGACCCTCTGATTAACAGTCAGATGCTCT
>CATXSD010000158.1 GCA_958402075.1 Mediterranea massiliensis
ACCGGCAATCTCGATCTTGCCCACGTTGTCCTCTTCCTCGATGGTGATGGTAGCGCCCGTCTCTTCCTGCATGCCCTGGCTGATCTTTCCGCCCGGGCCGATGACAGCACCGATGAACTCCTTGGGGATGGTCATGGTCTCGATGCGCGGAGCGTGCGGCTTCAGGTCGGGACGCGGCTCGGCGATGCACTCGGTCAGTTTGCCCAGGATGTATTCGCGGCCTTCCTTGGCCTGCAGCAGGGCTTTCTCGAGGATGTCGTAGGACAGGCCGTCCACCTTGATATCCATCTGGGTGGCGGTGATGCCGTTCTTCGTACCGGTTACCTTGAAGTCCATGTCGCCCAGGTGGTCTTCATCGCCGAGGATGTCGGAGAGGACGGCATATTTCTCTTCGCCCGGGTTCTTAATGAGGCCCATGGCGATACCCGATACGGGGTTCTTGATCTTCACACCGGCGTCCATCAGGGACAGCGTGCCGGCGCATACGGTAGCCATGGAGGAAGAACCGTTGGATTCGAGGATATCGGAAACGACGCGTACCACGTACGGATAGTCGGCGGGGATCTGTCCCTTCAGCGCACGCCATGCCAGGTGGCCGTGGCCGATTTCACGACGGCCTACGCCGCGCTGTGCCTTGGCCTCGCCCGTAGAGAACGGGGGGAAGTTGTAGTGCAGCAGGAAGCGTTCCTTGCCGTGAACCAGTACGTCGTCGATAATCTTTTCGTCGAGCTTGGTGCCCAGGGTAGTGGTAGCCAGCGCCTGCGTCTCGCCGCGGGTGAAGATGGCCGAACCGTGAGGGCCGGGCAGGGGACTCACTTCGCACCAGATGGGGCGGATTTCCGTGGTCTTGCGGCCGTCCAGACGCTTGCCTTCGTCGAGGATGCAGCGGCGCATGGCCTCTTTCTCCACGTCGTGGTAGTAGCGGTCGATCATCGGGCCTTTTTCTTCGAGCTCCTCTTCGGTGAACTGAGCCTTGAACTCTTCGCAGATGGCGTTGAAGGCGTCTTCACGGGCGTGCTTGTCGCGGTTGCCTTCGCTGGCGATGGCGTAGGCCTTGGCGTAGCAGGCATCGTGTACGGCCTTGCGCAGGTCTTCGTCGTTCACCTCGTGGCAGTATTCGCGCTTTACGGTGGAACCTACCTCTTCGGCCAGTTCGATCTGTGCCTTGCACATGGGCTTGATGGCCTCGTGGGCAGCCTTCAGGGCAGCCAGCAGGTCCTGTTCGGACACTTCCTTCATCTCGCCTTCCACCATCATGATGTTCTCGTAAGTGGCGCCTACCATGAGGTCCATGTCGGCCTGTTCGAGCTGTTCGAAGGTGGGGTTGATGACGAACTCTCCGTTGATGCGCGCTACGCGTACCTCAGAGATGGGGCCGTTGAAGGGGATGTCCGATACGGCCAGTGCGGCCGAAGCGGCCAGTCCGGCCAGTGCGTCGGGCATGTCTACGCCGTCGGCCGAGAAAAGTATAATGTTCACATATACTTCGGCGTGGAAATTGTCGGGGAAAAGGGGGCGGAGAGCACGGTCTACCAGGCGGCAGGTCAGGATTTCGTAGTCCGACGCGCGTCCTTCACGCTTGGTGAAGCCGCCGGGGAAACGTCCGAATGCGGAGAATTTTTCTTTGTACTCTACCTGAAGCGGCATGAAATCTGTTCCGGGAACTGCGTCTTTTGCGGCACAAACAGTAGCCAGCAGCATGGTGTTTCCCATGCGGAGCATTACAGAACCGTCTGCCTGTTTTGCCAGCTTTCCCGTTTCGAGCGTGATGGTTCTGCCATCAGGAAGCTCGATCGTCTTAACAATTGGGTTAATCATAAAAAAACTTTTATATCTATTTTCTTTCAAAATTCGCGCAAAGATAGTGAAATAATTCACTTAACGCGGTGGAAATGAGTATAAAAGTTTGCATTTCTACTTTTTTTTAAGGTTTTGGAGCGGAAGATGGGCCGAAAATGCTTTGACTAACGGCGAAAACAAGTATATTTGCACGTTCATTCTGAAAAACAAACGCACTGACTATATGAAGAAATTATTCGTGATGGCACTCGTGGCCGCTGCCCTGGGTGCATGTGATTCTGAACCGAAATTCAAAGTGGAAGGCGACGTGAAGGACGCCGACGGCAAAATGCTCTATCTGGAGGCTTCGGCCCTCGAAGGGATTGTTCCCCTCGATTCGGTGAAGCTGGGTTCGGCCGGTTCCTTCAGCTTCAAGGGAGCCCGTCCCGAGTCGCCCGAGTTCTACCGCCTGCGCATAGACGACAAGATCATCAACTTCTCCGTCGACTCGACCGAGACCATCCGCATCCACGCCGCCTATCCCGACTTCGCCACGGGCTACACCGTAGAGGGCTCGGCCAACAGCGAGAAGATCAAGGAACTGTCGCTCAAGCAGCTGGACCTGCAGAACAAGGTGGACGGACTGTACCGGGCCATGCAGAACCATACGCTGGGCGTGGACGTCTTTCAGGACAGCCTGACGTCGCTGATGAAACGCTACAAGGACGAGGTGAAGATAGGCTATATCTTTGCGGCCCCCAACACGGCAGCCGCCTACTTTGCCCTGTTCCAGAAGGTGAACAACTACCTGATATTCGACCCGCTGAACAGCCGTGACGACATCAAGTGCTTCGCCGCCGTAGCCACGAGCCTGAACAACTTTTATCCGCACGCCGACCGCTCGAAGAACCTCTACAACATCGTCATCAAGGGTATGAAGAACACGCGCACGCCCCAGCAGCAGACGGTGGAACTGCCCGACGAGGTGCAGGTGACCGAGACCGGTGTGATTGACATCAACCTGCGCGACATGAAGGGCAACGTCCACAAGCTGACCGACCTCAAGGGCAAGGTGGTGATTCTGGACTTCACCGTCTACCAGAGCGCCGTGTCGGCCAGCCACAACTACATGCTGCGCGACCTCTATGACAAGTACGCTTCCCGCGGACTGGAAATCTACCAGGTGTCGCTCGATGCCGACGAACACTACTGGAAGACCACGGCCGACAACCTGCCCTGGATCTGCGTGCGCGACGCCAACGGCATCTACTCGTCCATCGCCACTTCCTACAACGTGCAGAACCTGCCCACGCTGTTCCTCATCAACCGCAACAACGAGCTCAGCGCCCGCGGCGAGACCATCAAGGACCTGGATGCGGCTGTACAGAAGCTGTTGTAATGTGTTATAAAATGGAGAGAACTCCATTAAATATGTTACAAAACAGCGTTTACGACTTGACGCATATTGTTTAAAGCACTATCTTTGCAAAGAAAATAGGAAAAGAGGGTTCCAGCATGGCAAACATGTTGGAATTCTTTTTTGTTTATATGATACCTAATAAAACCAAACTATCAATTTAGAATAATAAAAGGAGGAAAAAAAGTATGGCTTATATGTCAGAAGAAGGCTACAACAAGCTGTTGGCCGATTTGAAACAGTTGGAGACGGTAGAACGTCCGAAGGTGGTGGCAGCCATTGCCGAAGCACGCGACAAGGGCGACCTGTCCGAAAATGCCGAGTACGATGCCGCCAAGGAGGCGCAGGGACTGCTCGAAATGAAGATCAGCAAGCTGAAGGCTGTCATTGCCGACGCCAAGATCATCGACGAGTCCAAGTTGAAGACCGACTCCGTGCAGATTCTGAACAAGGTGGAACTGAAGAACGTGAAGAACGGCATGAAGATGACCTACACCATCGTGTCCGAGAGCGAAGCCAACCTGAAGGAAGGCAAGATTTCGGTGAACACCCCCATCGCACAGGGACTGCTCGGCAAGAAGGTGGGCGAGGTTGCCCAGATCAAGGTGCCGCAGGGCATGATCGAACTCGAAGTAGTGAACATATCATTTTAAACGGAAGGCAGGCCATGCAGATGGCTTGCCTTGTTTTTTATAAATAAGTATTGTTATGGCAAGTATATTCAGTAGAATTGTAGCGGGCGAGATACCCAGCTACAAAGTGGCCGAGGACGACCGCTTCTTCGCATTTTTGGATATCAATCCGCTGGTAAAGGGACACACGCTGGTCATCCCCAAGCGGGAGGTGGACTACATCTTCGACCTGCCCGACGAGGAGCTGGCCGCCTTGCATGTCTTCGCCAAGAAGGTGGCGCTGGCCATCGGCAAGGCGTTTCCCTGCAAGAAGGTGGGCATGGCCGTACTGGGACTGGAAGTGCCCCACGCACACATCCACCTCATCCCCATGCAGAGCGAGAAGGACATGCTCTTCTCCAACCCCAAGCTGACATTGACGGATGAAGAGTTCAAGGCTGTGGCCGAGGCCATCCGTGCAGCGTTCTGAGACTCCTAACCTCCTTCGACGATAACCGAAAAAAGGGGCGGTCCGCATGAGGGCCGCCCCTTTCCTGTAGGTATCGGTTTGTTCTTTTTTCCTTAGATATAGTCTTCGCCCATCTTGATCTGGGCGTCGTTCACGTACTTGCGGATGGCGTGCTCCTCGTCTTTCTTGCAGATCAGCAGGACGTTGTCCGACTCGGCGATGAGGTAGCCTTCCAGGCCTTCGACCACGGCCAGCTTGTTGGCGGGCAGGGCGACGATGTTGTCGTGGCTGTTGTAGAACAGCGAGTCGCACTTCAGCGTCACGTTTCTCTCCTCGTCCTTGTCCGAGAGGTCGTAGAGCGAGCCCCAGGTTCCGAGGTCCGACCATCCGAAGTCGCCCAGCGACACGTAGACGTTGTCGGCCTTCTCCATGATGCCGAAGTCGATGGACACGTTGGGGCAGGCGGGGAAGTTCTCGTCGATGAAGCGTTTCTCGTCCGGCGTGCCGTAGACATCCTTTCCCGGATCCAGCTTGGCGGCCAGTTCGGGCAGCAGCTCTTCACCGGCCTTGATGATGCTGTTGACGTTCCACATGAACAGGCCCGAGTTCCAGTAGAACTCACCGCTTTCCACAAACACCTTGGCCAGTTCCAGTTCGGGTTTCTCGGTGAAGGTCTTCACCTTGTAGAAGTTATCTCCGGCCGGTTCGGCAATCTGTATGTAGCCGTATCCGGTTTCGGGACGGTTGGGCTTGATGCCGAGGGTCAGCAGCTTGTTGGCTCCGGCCACGAAGTCCAGTCCCTTCTCGATGGCGGTCAGGAACTCCTCTTCCTTCAGGATGAGGTGGTCCGAGGGAGCCACCACGATGTTGGCGTTGGGGTTGATGGCGCGTATGTGGTAGGAGGCCCAGGCGATGCAGGGAGCCGTGTTCCGGCGGGCCGGTTCCAGCAGAATCTGTTCGGCTTTCAGTTCGGGCAGCTGCTGCTGCACAAGGTCGGCGTAGAGGGCGTTGGTGACAACGATGATGTTCTCGGTAGGTATGATTTTTTTGAATCGGTCGAACGTCTGCTGGAGCAGCGAACGGCCTGTTCCGAAGAAGTCGAGGAACTGCTTGGGCAGTGTCTTGCGGCTGAACGGCCAGAAGCGGCTGCCGATTCCTCCACCCATGATGACGCAGAAGTTGTCTTTGTTTATTGCCATGATTGTTGTTGCTTTTAAAGTTTCCGCTAAAGTACACTATATTTTATAAACAACGAAGGTTTGCAGGATGTTTTCTGTTTTTTCTTGATTTTTTTCATCAAAGTATTGGCGGTAACGAAAAAACTCGTATCTTTGCACCGCAATTGAGAAATCAATGGCATGCCCAGATGGCGGAATCGGTAGACGCGCTGGTCTCAAACACCAGTGGATTCA
>CATXSD010000159.1 GCA_958402075.1 Mediterranea massiliensis
CCTCAGCGTGCTTCGTGCGGGCGACAACGAGGTGGTGCGCATCGACGTCCTCATGGAGGGAGGCCGCTGGCACCAGCGCTATCCCCTGCAGGCCCTCTTCGCCAACCGCATGCTGCGCGAAGGCACCCGCCGCTATACCGCCGCCCAGATAGCCGAACGGCTGGATTACTACGGCGCCTGGCTCGACCTCTCGAGCGGTGCCGAGCATGCCTTCGTCACCCTCTATTCGCTCAACAAGTACCTGCCCCAGACGCTCGACGTGCTCGAGAGCCTCGTGAAGGAACCCCTCTATCCGCAAGCCGAGCTGGCGACGGTGGTAGCCAACAACGTCCAGCAGTTCAAGGTGAACCTCCAGAAGGTGGACTTCCTGGCCCATCGGGGGCTGGTCAGCACCCTCTACGGCGACGCCCATCCCTGCGGCCGCCTGGCCATGGAGGCCGACTACAGCCGCATCACTCCCGAACTGCTGCACGACTTCTACCGCCGCCACTACCATGCGGCAGGTTGCTCCGTCTACGTTTCGGGCAAGGTGACCGACGACTGCCTGCGCCGGCTGGAAGCCTGCTTCGGCAAGGAGCCTTTCGGAAGCCCTGCCGGATGCGTTTCCCATCCCTCGTTCGTGCCCCGCACCGCCCCAGGCAGGCGGCTTTTCATCGGGCGCCCCGACGCCCTGCAGAGCGCCGTGCGTCTGGGGATGGTCACCGTCAGCCGTCAGCATCCTGACTTTCTGAAGCTTCGTGTGCTGGTCACCCTGTTGGGAGGTTACTTCGGCAGCCGCCTCATGTCCAACATCCGCGAGGACAAAGGCTACACCTACGGCATCTCCGCCGGCCTCGCTTCCTATCCCGACAGCAGCCTTTTCGTCATCTCCGCCGAGACGGCCAACGAATATGTGGAGCCCCTCATCGCCGAGGTCTACCGCGAAATGGACCGCCTGCGGCAGGAGCCCGTTCCGCACGACGAACTGCAGATGGTGAAGAACTACATGGCGGGCGACATCTGTCGCAGCTACGAGTCGGCCTTCTCCCTGTCCGACGCCTGGATTTTCCTTCACACCTCCCGCTTGCCCGACACGTATTTCGACCAGGTACAGGAAGCCATGGAGAGTGTTACGCCCGACGAACTCCTCCTCCTGGCACAGAAATATTTGTGCAAAGAGAATTTAAAAGAAGTGGTGTCGGGTAAAAAAATGTCCTAAAAAGTGGCGGTGTCCTCCCTCGTTTGGCAGATAAATCGTACATTTGTCCACCCAAGTGAAAAAGAAGAAAAACATCTATCAGACGAATGAAAACAAGATACATCTATTATATAGCGCTTGCGATGGCTTGCCTCGGAGGCGAATCCGTTGCGGCTCAAGAGCAGAGCCAGGGATTTCTGGACAAAGTGAAGGGGATATTCTCATCGGAAGTGCACATTGGCACCTATACATTCAAGGACGGTTCCGTCTATACGGGCGAAATCAAGGGCCGCAAGCCCAACGGCAAGGGAAAGACCGTCTTCAAGAGCGGCGACACCTACGAAGGCGAGTACGTGAAGGGCAAGCGCCAGGGCTATGGCGTCTACACCCTCTACGACGGCGAACGCTACGAAGGCCAGTGGTTTCAGGACCAGCAGCACGGACGCGGCGTCTATTACTTTGTGAACAACAACCGCTACGACGGCATGTGGTATCAGGACTACCAGTATGGCGAGGGTACGATGTACTACTACAACGGCGACACCTACCAGGGCAACTGGGTGAACGACATGCGCGAAGGCCAGGGCACCTATACCTGGAAGAACGGTTCGAAATATACCGGTTCGTGGAAGCACGACAAGAAGAACGGCCAGGGCACGCTGGTGTGGAACGACGGCAGCAAGTACGACGGCGAGTGGAAGGACGACTTCCGCAACGGCCAGGGTACCTTTGAGTATGCCAACGGCGACAAGTACGTGGGCGGCTGGCGCGAAGACATGCAGCACGGCAAGGGCATCTACTTCTTCCATACGGGCGACCGCTACGAAGGCTCCTACGTGCAGGGCGAGCGTACGGGCGAGGGCATCTACTACCACGTCAACGGCGACAAGTATGTGGGCGGATTCAAGAACGGCAAGCAGGAGGGCAAAGGCACCTTTACCTGGGCCAACGGAGCCGTCTACGAAGGCGAGTGGCTGGACAATGAACGGAGCGGAAAGGGCGTGTACAAGTGGAGCACGGGCGACTCGTACGAAGGCGAGTGGAAGCACAACAAGTTCGACGGCCGAGGCACGCTGATTCAGGCCAACGGCACCCGCTATACGGGCGGCTTTGTGGACGGGCTGGAGGAAGGCAGCGGCATACAGACCGACAAGGACGGCAATACCTACGAAGGCTTCTTCAAGCAGGGCAAGAAGGACGGCCCGTTTGTCGAGAAGGACAAGTTCGGCAAGGTCATCCGCAAGGTGACCTACAAGATGGGGCGCATCGTTTCCAGCAACTGAGGCTGGGGACGGCTTTCCATCAGAATATGAAAATCGGAAGCGCAGATTGGAAATAAAGAAGGGAGTGCATCGTCGGATGCACTCCCTTTCTTTTTTGTCGTTCAGCCTCTTCGGCTTAAATCAGATATTGCGAGCTGATGGATTCGTTGTTCACTACACGCTTGATGGTCTCGGCAAACATGTCGGCAATGCTCAGCTGTTTTACCTTGGCACACTTCTTGGAATAGGGGATACTGTCGGTGAACACCATTTCAGTCAGGCCAGACTCTTGCACGCGGAAAGAGGCGGGGTCGGACATGACGCAATGGCTGGCGATGGCACGTACCGACTTGGCACCTGCGGCCAGCATGATGTCGGCGGCCTTGGTGATGGTGCCGGCTGTGTCTACGATATCGTCAACGAGTACCACGTTCTTGCCTTTCACGTCGCCGATGATCTGCATCGAAGCCACTTCGTTGGCTTTCTCGCGCGACTTGTTGCAGAGTACCAGGGGCACACCCAGATACTTGGAGAACGTGCTGGCACGCTTGGAACCGCCTACGTCGGGCGTGGCGATGACCAGGTCTTCCAACTTGAGCGACTGGATGTAGGGCAGGAATACGGCCGATGCATAGAGGTGGTCTACAGGAATGTTGAAGAAACCTTGGATCTGGTCGGCGTGCAGGTCCATGGTGATCAGGCGGTCGATGCCGGCTACAGAGAGCAGGTCGGCCACCAGCTTGGCACCGATGGATACACGCGGTTTGTCTTTTCTGTCCTGACGGGCCCAGCCGAAGTAGGGCACAACGGCATTGATGGTCTTGGCCGATGCGCGCTTGGCGGCGTCAATCATCAGCAGCAGCTCCATCAGGTTGTCAGAGTTGGGGAAAGTGGATTGAACCAGGAAGACATTTGCTCCGCGGATGGATTCTTCGTAAGACACGGCGAACTCACCGTCGGCAAAGTGGGTGATGTTCATTTTTCCCAGCGGGCAATTCAGGCTTGCGCAGATTTTCTCTGCAAGGTATCTCGAATTTGTTCCTGAGAATACCAAAAAGGGTGCATTTTCGCTCATTGTTATTGTAATAGATGTTACCTATTTATTAAACTTCTGCAAAGGTAGGCATTTCTTGCTGATTTCCCCAAGACTTATTGTATAAAAATGGGACGGGGCGGAAGGAAAGCTGGAAAAGCCCTCCCTTTCTCCTCGGAAAACGGTCGCCTTTCCCTCCGAATGATAATAAACGTTTTTTCTTGCGGGCGGACGTCTGTTTTTTACCGTTTTATTCGTAGCTTTGTTTTCATGCAGAACAGGAAGGAAACGATGGACAGGAAAAGACGGATGCACTGCCGCTGGGCGTGCCTGCTGTGCGCATGGCTGGCACTGGCTGCGTGTACCGGCTGGGCGCCGCAGGGCGAAGTGGAGCGGGTCGACTCGCTCAACGGGGCGGCCTATGCCTGGCGCTATCGCGACCTCGACTCGTCGCGGGTGGCGGCCCGCCGTGCCTTCGAGGCCGTGCGCTTCTATCGGTCGGGCAAGGCCGAGGCTTGCAACAACCTGGCCTTCTGCGCCTTCATGGAGATGGATTTCGAGCAGGCCGAAAAGCTGTACCGCTCCGTCTACGAGCTGACCAAGAACGAGCTGGAGCTCCTCGTGGCCGACGTCGGCCTGATGAGCGTCTACCAGCGGACGGCCCTCAACAAGGAATTCTACGACTACCGCAACAGCGCCCTGAGGCGCATGAACCGCATTGCCGAGGACGATGCCCTCTTTGCCGAGGGGCACGAGCGCAGGCGGCTCAGCTATGCCCGTTCGGAGTTCTACATCGTGTCGGCCGTCTACTACTATTACCTGCAGCAACGGCCCGAGGCGTTGGAGAACATCCGTCGGGTGTCCGACGAGGCGATGGCCGACACCGCCCAGTGGCTGCATGCCCACTACGTCCGCGGAGCGGCTTCGCTGGTGGAGGGACAAGGGGACGAGGCGCAGAAGCTGCGCGACTTCGACGAGCTCTTCACCACGTGGCGGGTGGCCTTGCGGAAAGATTTTCCCTATTTCGAAGGCAGCTGCCTGCAAGGCCTGGCCGGGCTGATGGCGTCGGCCGAAGATTACGACTGCTTCCGTGAACATCGCAGGCATGCCCTCGACCTGCTGGGCGAGGCGGCCGACACGTTGCTCCCCCTGCGCTTGGGACAGGAGGCCTTGCAGAAGTTCGCCCAATATAAGGATGTGTATCAGACGGTGGGTACCTACGTCGAAATCAGCCGCTACCTGAACGAGCACGGACGCTATGGAGAGGCGCTCGACACGCTTCGGGTGGCTTTGGACGCGGTGAATGCCCATCACCGCCATTACTACCAGTGCGAGGACACCCTCGACCTGCTGAAGATGTACGACCATCGCAATGCCCCCGCCGTGGAAGCCCAATGGATGGCCGGCCAGCTGAAGACTCCCCCCGAATGGATATCGCGCATCCGCGACCAGCTCAGCGTGTCGTATGCAGGCCTGGGCATGAAGGAACGCTCCGACTACAACCGCAACATTTACCTGGACATCCTCGAAGACACCCGTCAGGACAAGGAGCTGGAGAGCCGCTACGAAGCCTTGGAGCGGGGTATGCACTTGCTGAACCGATGGTCGCTGGCCGTGGTGGTGGGCATCGTGGCCGTGCTGGTGTTCTTCTGGCTGTTCAACCGTCGCTCGAAGAAGCGCAACGTGGCCCACCTCCGCCGCCTGCGTCTGGTGCTCGACCTTTGCCAGAAGACCACCGCCTCCATCCCTGCCGAAGCGCAGACGCAGGAAGAAGTGGCCGAAGCCATCGCCGCGGCCGTGGCCGACGACGTGGAGCGCCTCTTCGGCACGAGGGACTTCCTGGTGGAGAACGGGCAGATTGTCTTCCCCCATCTGCACCTGAAGCGCGACGAGGAAGCCCTGCGCCGGCTCATTACCCCCTACATCCAATGGGCGCTCGAGAACGGCAGGGCTACCATTGCGCTGGGCGACGAACGCCGTCGGCTGGAGAAGGAACGCTACGTCAGCGAGCAGCACATCGCCGCCCGCAAGCGGAGCAACGTGGAGAAGAAGGCCTGCCTGGCCCTTGTCAACGGCATGCAGCCCTACATCGACCGCCTGGCCAACGAGGCCGGCAAGCTGGCGCGTCAGGACCTGGCCCTCCAGCCCGAGGTGAGGGCAGGCAGGTACCAGTATATGGACGAGCTGGTGGCTACCATCAACGACTAC
>CATXSD010000160.1 GCA_958402075.1 Mediterranea massiliensis
ACGCTGACGGGTGGGAGGGCGGTGGTAAAGATGAGCGGGCGCATGCGGTTGACGGGGTACTCGCGCACCGTCCGGCTGCATGCCACGTAGGCCCCGGCCGAGGCGCAGGCCTTGCCGAAGGTGCCCACGAGGAAGTCGATGTCGGTTGTGCAGCCCTCTTCTTCGGCGCAGCCAAGTCCCTTTGGGCCGAAGACGCCGAAGGCATGGGCTTCGTCCACGTAGAGCAGCACGTTGTCGTAGCGGCGTTTCAGGGCCACGAGGCGGCGCAGGTCGGTGCGGTCGCCGTCCATACTGAACACGCTTTCGGTGACGATGATGAGGCGGTGGTACTGGTCGCTGTGTTCACCGACGAGCCGTTCCAGCTGCGCCAGGTCGTTGTGGCGGTATCGGATGCAGCGGGCGGGCGCGGCCAGTCGGATGCCGTCGATGAGGCTGGCATGTACCAGCTTGTCGGCCAGGATGAGTGTCTGCACATCGGCCACGGCAGGCAGGATGCCTGTGTTGGCATGATAGCCGCAGTTGAACACCAGCGCGGCTTCGGTGCCGAACAGGCGGGCCAGTTCATCCTCCAGTTCGTCGTAGATGCGGAAGTTGCCTGTGAGCAGGCGCGACGACGACGAGGTGGGCAGGAAGGTTTCGGGCGTCAGGGTTTCCAGAAACTCGTGGCGCAGGTCGGTATCGGCCGCCAGGCCCAGGTAGTCGTTGGACGAGAGGTTCAGCATCCGCCGTCCGTCGGGGGTGGTGACGTAGCGTCCGTCGTGCTCCAGACGGGGCAGGTGGCGCAGGTTGCCTTTGGCGCGCAGGGCGTCGAGTTCTTGTTGCAGTTCTTGGGTAAAGTTCATGCTGTATCTTTTTGGGATTAAGGAGTCAGGGGTTAAGGAGTTAAGCCGATAGATACCCTTTCTCAATATTCAAGACTGTTGGCTTGACTTCTTCACTCCTTCACTCCTGAATTCTCTTTTACATCTCTCTTACTATCTTCAGCAATCCTCCCGTCAACCGGCTCAGTTGTTCCGGCTCGATGACGAAGGGTGGCATCAGGTAAACCAACTGTCCGAAGGGACGTACCCAGATACCCTCTTCCACGAAGCGGCGCTGCATCCAGGCCATGTCTACCGGTTGCTTGGTCTCGATGACGCCGATGGCGCCCAGCACGCGCACGTCGGCCACCTGTGGAAGCTGTCGGGCAGGCTCCAGCTCGCGGCGCAGCTGTGCTTCGATGCGGCGCACCCGTCCCTGCCAGTCGTATTCGGCCGAAGTGAGCAGGCGGATGGAGGCGCAGGCGCAGGCGCAGGCCAGCGGATTGCCCATGAATGTGGGGCCGTGCATGAAGCAGCCGGGGGCGTGGTTCGAGATGGTATCGGCCACCTCATTCGTGGCCAGTACGGCGGATAGGGTCATGTATCCGCCTGTCAGTGCCTTGCCGATGCACATGATGTCCGGCTCCACACCCGCGTGTTCCCAGGCAAAGAGGCGTCCTGTCCGTCCGAAGCCCGTGGCTATCTCGTCGAAAATGAGCAGCAGGCCGTGTTCGCGGCACAGGCGGGCTGCTTCGCGCAGGTATTGCGGATGGTAGAACCACATGCCACCCGCGCCTTGCACGATGGGTTCAAGGATGAGGGCGGCCAGTTCGTCGGCATGCTGTTCGACGGTTTCTTTCAGCGGCAGGATGTCGTCGGGGTTCCATTCGCCGTCAAAACGCGAGCGGGGTTGCGGCACGAAGTAGCGCACGGGCAGGGCGCTGCCGAAGAGTGAGTGCATGCCCGTGACGGGGTCGCAGACTGACATGGCATTCCACGTGTCGCCGTGGTAGCCCGAGCGGATGGTGACGAAGTTGTTTTTCTTCTCCTGTCCCTTGCCTACCCAATATTGCACGGCCATCTTCAGCGCTACCTCCACG
The DNA here is from genome assembly GCA_958402075.1 of Mediterranea massiliensis. GTDB lineage: Bacteria > Bacteroidota > Bacteroidia > Bacteroidales > Bacteroidaceae > Bacteroides > Bacteroides massiliensis_D. Next base: position 1,901 of record CATXSD010000160.1, read on the forward strand.
GCTACGGAGCCAGAGTCGGCATAGAAGATTTTCTGCATGGAGGGCGGCACCAGCGGCAGCAGCAGACGGCCCAGTTCGATGGCAGGGTCGTGCGTCAGTCCGCCGAACATGACGTGCGACATCCGTTTCAGCTGTTCTTCCACGGCCTGGTTCAGTATCGGATTGTTGTATCCGTGTACCTGGCACCACCACGAAGACATGCCTTCGACCAGCGTTTCGCCGCTTTCCAGCGTGATGGTGGCTCCCTGCGCGCTCTTCACTTTGTAGACGGGCAGCGGATTGGTGGTCGAGGTATAGGGATGCCACAGGTGTTCGCGGTCGAACTGTGAATCGCACAGGCGGTAGCCTGCCTCGCGTACCAGTTGCTTGTCTTCGGCCACCTTCGAACCGAGGGTGGTGAGCAGGTCGCCCACGATGGCCGAGTTGATACCTATATATAAGGCTTTCTTTACGGCCTCGCGGCTTAGCTGCGAACGTCCGCCCGCAAAGCGTAGGTAGGCTGTGGGGTTGATGAAGCGGAAGAGGGCGATGGTGGTCAGTATCTCATCCTCGCTCAGCGGTGCCTGATGTTCCAGCGGTGTGCCTTTGATGGGGCTGAGCAGGTTCATGGGGATGGATTGCACACCCAGCTTGCGGAGCGTGAAGGCCAGCTCGATGCGCTGTTCCATCGTTTCGCCCATGCCGATGATGCCGCCGCTGCACACGTCCATGCCCACTCGACGGGCTGCTTCCAGCGTGTGTATCTTCTCCTCCTGTGTGTGTGTGGAGCAGAGGGTGGGGAAGTAGCTGGGAGCTGTTTCGAGGTTGCAGTGGTAGCGCGTCACGCCGGCTTCGTGCAGTTGTCGCAGTTCGTCTTCATCGGCCAGGCCGAGCGAGGCACAGAGCTGGATGGACGAGTGGCGGCGCAGGTAGCGCACCGTGTCGCAAAGTTGTTCAATCTGTTTCTTGGAAGGTTTTCGTCCGCTGGTCACCAGGGAGAATCGGTTGACATCCTGCTCTTCGTTGGCACGGGCGTGCCGCAGGCATTCTTCGGCGGGCAGCAGGTCGTAGATGTCGGCCTGTGTGTGGTAGTGGGAGGATTGTGCGCACCATTTGCAGTTTTCAGGGCATCGGCCCGACTTGGCATTGACGATGGAGCACATATCGAATTCACGCGGGGCGCATGCCTCGGTAATCTCGTGGGCGGCGCGGTAGAGCGCCTCGCGGTCGGCTGTACCTGCCAGCCAGGCTGCTTCTTCGGGCGACAGGGCTGTGCCTGCCAGTACCCGCAGTTTCAGTTGTTCGATGGTCATAATGGATGATAAGGATGGAAGGAGTGTGTCCGTCGTGTACGTCTGTTTGCGCAGCGAGCTGTCTGCTACGCCTTTGGACAAGCGTCCGATGGTGACATTTCGCCCGATGCTGGCAAAGGCTGCATAGCTCTTGTGGCTCCAGCGGCGGAAGCGCAGTGACGTTTTTTTTATGAACTTCTTTTTCACGAGGGTCAGTCTCCTGTTAATTTTCGAATGGCAAAGATAGTGCAAACCGAGTGAAGAACAAAACGAAAACGTAGTTTTCAGTTTTTTCTTCCGAGGTGCGGCCTATGTTCTGAAAAGATAAGTAAACAGAGTGACCTATAAAAGCAAAATTAGTGTTTTCAGCCAAACATCGCCCGAATACCTTCGTCCAGCGAATGCGGACGGTATCCCAGCTGTTGGCGGGCCTTATCAATACTCAAGCCGCTGAAACGGGGGCGGGGTGTGGCTTCCTGCATCTCGGCGGTGCTGACGGGCTGTATCAGTGAGGTGTCCAGTTTCAGCACGTCGGCTACGCGGTAGGCTATGTCGGCAATAGTCAGGCATTCCGGGCCGCAGATGTGGAAGAGTCCGTTGGAGGGGCGGTCGATGAGCAGTTCGATGCCTTGTGCCACATCGTCCACGAAGGTTGGGGTGCGCCATTGGTCGTTCACCATGCGGATAGACTGTCCGCTGCGTAGGCGGTCGGCTACGAGGCGCACGATGTTGCCGTGCTGGCCGGGCAGGGGCTGGCCGTAGACCACCACGATGCGTGCTACGGCATAGTTGCTGCACAGACGTGCTACCTGGCGTTCGCTTTCCCATTTGCTCCGGCCGTAATAGTTTACGGGGGCAGGCGTGTCTTCTTCGGTGTAGAGGCGTTCACTGTCTCCGCTGAACACGAAGTCCGTAGACAGGTGGATGAGTCGGCTGCCGAGGCGTTCGCAATTCCTGGCCAGACGGGCGGCAGCATGGATGTTGGTTGCGTCTGTTTCTTCGCGGTGGTTTTCGCAATAGTCGGGCGAGGAGAGGGCGGAGGTGTTGATGACAACGTTGGGCCGAACTTCTTCGAACAGGTGAAGGACAGCCGCATCGTCGCGGATATCGGTTTGCAAAAAGCGGTAGTTGCAGTCTGCATGCGGGTGGATGTCTGCGTGCAGCGAGCAGCCGGTCACCTGGTATTCCGTCTTGCCCGCCAATGTGTCGAGGATGCGCCGGCCTGTAAATCCGTTGGCTCCTACAATCAGTATCTTCTGTTGCATGATGTTCGGGATTTTAATAGAAAAACGGATTTTCACGTCCCTTCTGCACCTCGATGCGGATGCCGAACGAGCCGTCCTGTGACTTCAGTTCGAAGGCACCCTTGAAGTTGTTTTTCTGCCAGGGCAGGGCCGATGGATTGGGTACCCGCCAGCCGTCCTTGTCATATTCGCCGTAGGTGTTCAGCCGCCAGCCGTTCTTCAGGCGGAAGCTGCCCATCTGCAGGTTGTCCGTCGTGTTGCCGAAGCCGAAGCCCATGATGCCGAACGGGTTGCTGCTGAAGTAGGGCGAACCCGACAGGGAGAACATGTTGCTCAGTCCCGAGGAATAGGTGACGTCGGGGTTCAGGCGGAATATCCAGTTGTAATCCTTGCTGGCGTCGGGAACAACGATCCTGTAGGACTTTCCCATGTCCGGCGTTGGCATTTTTACCAGACTGTTCATGTCTATCAGGAAGCCGTCGTAGCTTTTCACGCCGTCGGGAAGCAACTGTTCTCCTGTCGGAGGAATGTCGCCCGCCGTCTGGCGCAGGGTATCGGCAGCCGTTTCGGTCTGTGCAAAAGAGATGCCGCAGTATATGGCAAGGAGTGAAAAAAGAATCAAGAATCGTTTCATGTCTCTATACATTGTTGTCAGCATCAAAGATACGCTTTTTCTTGACACCCTTCACTCCGTCTTAAGACAATTTATCGGTTTTTCAAGATTACATGAGGTCGTTGGCTGTTATTCGGTAATCAGTTTGTAGCCGACACCTCGCACATTGATGATGCGGATGTGATCGTCCTTGGCCAGCTTGTGGCGGAGCTTGGTGATGAAAACGTGCAGGCTGCGCTGGTTGAAGAAGGAGTCGTCACCCCAGAGGTCGAGCAGGATATCGCGCATGTTCACCACGCAGTTGCGGTTCTGGCAGAGGAGTCGCAGAATTCCGGCTTCGCGATGCGAAAGCTCCTGCTCCGTGCCTTCGTGCAGCAGCAGTTGGCGGCGCGTGTCGAGCTGGTAACGGCCTATTTCGTAAAGGATTTGTTCGCTTTCGGCAGGCGGGGTGTAGGTACAGGCACGGCCCATGAGTGCCTTGATGCGCACGATGAGTTCCTGCATGCCGAATGGTTTCTTCAGGTAGTCGTTGGCGCCCAGCTCGAAGCCTTCCACTACGTCGTTCACCGCCGAGCGGGCCGTGAGGAAGAGGACGGGTGTGTGGCGGTCGGTCTGGCGGATGCGGCGCACC
>CATXSD010000161.1 GCA_958402075.1 Mediterranea massiliensis
GTGTGAAGGCTTCGCGAGGCCGTACGGTGGGGGTGGCCAGCGTGTCTTGGGAGGTGGATACGGGTGGTTGGGCGGCCCGTAGGGCAGCCGTTGCCAGTAGGAGGAAGACGAGCAGATGCGTACGTGTCATGATTTTTGTCATTGAATTGGCTTTAGTGGATGAGGCGACAAAGATACGGCCTTTTAGACTGGAAGTCATGGAGAAACGATGTACTTTATTGTTTTCTAAGTTATTGATAAATAGATTGATATACCTTTTCTTGATGTACATTTCTCTTTTGCTCATCAGGCGGTAGTCGCTTTTGTGTGATTGTTCAATCCGGCTGGACATAGGGTGGAAAATCTATAATGTGTGTTAATTCATGCGGTTACTTGCCTGTCATCCCTTATCTTTGGCAAACTATTTGTATATCTTTACAAAACGAATATTGTCAAATTTGAAAACAGAAAGAAATAGATTATGGGAACAGGAATGATAGGAATGCAATGGATTATATTTATCGGTGTGGCCGTCGTGAGCTGGCTGGTGCAGATGAATCTGCAGAACAAGTTCAAGAAATATTCGAAGATACCCACCGGAAATGGCATGACCGGTGCCGACGTGGCCCGCAAGATGCTGGCCGACAACGGTATCTATGACGTGCAGGTGACGCATACACCGGGTCATCTGACTGACCACTACAATCCCGCCAACAAGACCGTCAACTTGAGCGAGAGCGTCTACTCCAGCAACAGCATCATGGCCGCTGCCGTAGCCGCCCACGAGTGTGGACACGCCTTGCAGCACGCCCGTGCCTATGCGCCGCTCACCCTGCGCAGCCGTCTGGTACCGGTCGTTTCGTTCGCGTCGAGCATCATGACATGGGTACTGCTGGCCGGTATCTTGCTGCTGAACGTCAATTCGAACTTCCTGCTGGCCGGTATCATCCTCTTTGCGCTGACCACACTGTTCAGCTTCGTCACCCTGCCGGTGGAAATCAATGCCAGCAAGCGTGCGTTGGTATGGCTCAGTGCGAGTGGCATCACCAACTCCTACAACCACGACAAGGCCGAAGACGCCCTCCGTTCTGCCGCCTACACCTATGTGGTGGCTGCCTTGGGTTCGTTGGCTACGTTGATTTACTACATCATGATTTTCATGGGACGTCGCGAGTGATGCGTCCTCTCAGGGCGTTTGCGATGCAATCGGATACGGCCGATGCCCTTCCCTCCTTGCGGAACGGATGGGCGTCGGCCGTATTTCTTTGTGGAAAATGGGTGGCGTTTGGCAGAAAATGACTATCTTTGGCGATTGTTATTGTTGACTTTAACTACTTTCATATGATTAAAATCCATTTTGCTTTGAAGGCCTTGTGCCTTGTTGTGATTTCATTATTTGTACAGACGGGCCTGTATGCCCAGAACGAGAAACCCTTTGTCATCCCTGAGCTGAAAGAATGGCAGGGGAAGGAAGGTGTGTTTGTACCCCGGGCAGGGATGTGTATCGTTTATGCGCAGGATGCTTTGCGCTCCGTGGCCGAAGCCTTTGCCGCCGACTACGGCCGGATGTTCGATGCCGTTCCTGCTGTCGTTCAGGGCAAGCCTTCCGAGGGCGACATCTATTTTACGCTGAAGAAAGACAAGAAGCTGGGACGCGAGGGCTATGCCATTCGGGTGGACCGCTACGTCACCGTTTCTGCTCCCGAGGCTGTCGGTGCCTACTGGGCTACGCGCACCTTGCTCCAGATCAGCGAGCAGAGTGAAGATCACCGGTTGCCGAAGGGCCAGTTGCGCGACTGGCCCGACTACGCCTTGCGCGGCTTCATGATGGACTGCGGGCGCAAGTTCATCCCCATGTCCTATATGCGCGATCTGGTGAAGATGATGGCCTACTATAAGATGAACACCCTGCAGGTGCACCTCAACGACAACGGCTTCAAGCAGTTCTTCGGCCACGACTGGGGACGTACCTACGCCGCTTTCCGTCTGGAGTGCGACACCTATCCCGGCCTTACCGCCCGCGACGGTTACTATACCAAGCGCGAGTTCATTGATTTCCAGGAGGAGGCCGCTTCGCAATTCGTCGAGATTATCCCTGAAATCGATGCTCCTGCCCATACGCTGGCCTTCACCCACTATAAACCTGAGATAGGCAGCCAGGAGTATGGCATGGACCATCTTGACCTGTTCAATCCCGAGACTTACAAGTTCATGGACGGCCTCTTCAAGGAATACCTGGAAGGCGACAAGCCCGTATTCCGCGGCCCGCGTGTCCACATCGGCACCGACGAATACTCCAACAAGAAGAAGGACGTAGTGGAGAAGTTCCGTGCATTTACCGACCGTTACATCCGTCTGGTGGAGAGCTACGGCAAGCAGGCCTGCGTATGGGGCGCACTGACCCATGCTGCCGGCGAGACGCCCGTCAAGTCGGAGAACGTCATCATGAGCGCCTGGTATAACGGCTATGCCGATCCCAAGGAAATGGTGCGCCAGGGCTACAAGCTCATCAGCATCCCCGACGGCTTGGTTTACATCGTGCCTGCCGCCGGTTACTACTACGACTACCTGAACATCGAATATCTTTATAATAACTGGACGCCCGCCCATGTGGGCAAGGCTGTTTTCGAGGAGAAAGATCCGGCCATCCTGGGCGGTATGTTTGCCGTGTGGAACGACCATGTGGGCAACGGCATCTCCATCAAGGACATCCACGACCGCCTCTTCCCCGCTTTGCAGACGCTTGCCACTAAGACTTGGGATGCGCAAGTCGGTCTGCCATACGCTGACTTCGACTGCCTACGTCAGGGCTTGAGTGAAGCTCCCGGCGTCAACCAGATGGGGCGCATCGGCCGCACCGACGGCTTGGTTTATGAAGTGGCCGAAGTACGTCCGGGTTCCAGCCTTGCCCATGAGGAGATAGGCTACGGCTATACCGTCAGCTTCGACCTCGAGGCTGCCGACGAGACTCCCGGCACCGAGCTCTTCCGTTCGGACAACGCTGTCTTCTACCTGGCCGATCCCGTCAGCGGCCGTTTCGGCTTTGCGCGCGACGGCTATCTGAACACCTTCCAGTTCCGTCCCTATCCGGGCGAGAAGCTGAACGTGCAGGTGAAGGGGGACAACCGTTCTACCTCGCTCCTTATTGATGGCAAGCTCGTCGAGACGATGGACATTCAGAAACGCTACTTCAACGGTGGCAAGGACTCCATGAACTATGTCCGTACGCTTGTCTTCCCGCTCAAGAAGGCCGGCTCGTTCAAGAGCAAGATTACCAATCTGAAAGTTTATAACCGATAATACCTTATTTATATGAAGAATTTCCACCTCTCCACCTCGCTGCTGTACTCGCTTTCGGGTACGGCAGCCGTGTTGCCCCTCCTTTCGTCCTGCTCCGCGCAGAAGAAGGCCGAGGCCAAGCCCTACAACATCGTCTACATCATGACCGACGACCACACGGCGCAGATGATGAGTTGCTATGACCGTCGCTACATCGAGACGCCCAACCTCGACCGCATTGCCGCCGACGGCGTGCGCTTCACCAACAGCTTCGTGGCCAACTCGCTGAGCGGTCCCAGCCGTGCCTGCATGCTTACGGGCAAGCACAGCCACGCCAACGGCTTCACGGACAACACTACCTGCGTGTTCGACGGCTCCCAGCAGACCATGCCCAAGCTGCTCCAGCAGGCGGGTTACCAGACGGCCATCGTCGGCAAGTGGCACCTCGAAAGCCTGCCCACCGGCTTCGACTATTGGGAAATCCTGCCCGGCCAGGGTGATTACTACAACCCGCGTTTCATCACCATGCAGAACGATACCGTCACGGAGAAAGGCTATCTGACCAACCTCATCACCGACAAGAGCATCGACTGGATGGAGAACCAGCGCGACAAGGACAAACCTTTCTGCCTCTTCATCCACCACAAGGCCATCCACCGCAACTGGCTGCCCGAGCTGAAGTATCTCTCCCTCTACGAGGACAAGACTTTCCCCATGCCCGACAACTTCTATGACGACTACGAGGGCCGTCCGGCCGCCGCTGCGCAGGAGATGAGCATCTGGAAGGATATGGACATCATGTACGACACGAAGATGTACCGCAAGGACCTCAAGTCGCCGCTCAAGGGAACTTATGAAGCCTTCATTGGCCGTCTGACACCCGAAGAACGTGCCCAGTACGATGCCTTCTACGCACCCATCATCGAGGAGTTCTACAAGAAGAACCCGCAGGGACGCGAGCTGGCCGAATGGAAGTACCAGCGCTACATGCGCGACTATGCCAAGGTGGTGAAGTCGCTCGACGACAACGTGGGCCGTGTGCTCGACTACCTGAAGGAGAAGGGCCTGCTGGACAACACCCTCGTGGTCTACACCTCCGACCAGGGCTTCTACATGGGCGAGCACGGCTGGTTCGACAAGCGTTTCATGTACGAGGAGTCCATGCGCACGCCGCTTGTGATGCGTCTGCCCAAGGACTTCCAGACCCGTGGCGACATTCCGCAACTGGTTCAGAACATCGACTACGCGCCCACCTTCCTCGACCTGGCCGGAGCGCCCATCCCCGACGACATCCAGGGCGTCTCCCTGCTGCCCCTGCTTCGCGGCGAGAAGCCGGCCGACTGGCGCAAGTCGCTCTACTACCACTTCTACGAGTATCCCGCCGAGCACATGGTGAAGCGCCACTACGGTGTGCGTACCGAGCGCTACAAGCTCATCCACTTCTACAACGACATCGACGAGTGGGAACTCTACGACCTCCAGGAAGACCCCACCGAGATGCACAACCTCTACGGCCAGCCGGGCTACGAGGAAGTGACCGGCGAGCTGCACGCCGAGCTGAAGAAACTCCAGGCCCAGTACAAGGACCCCATTGAGGAGAAACTTCAGGCGGCAAAAGCCTGGCAGAAATAGTCTCCGCGGCACAGCCGGAACCGTTTCCGCAGGATTGCTGTAAGAATAATTAGATGCCCGTTACCGGATGGTTCATACCTCCGGTAGCGGGTTTTTCTATGCGCCTTTTCCCAAAACGGGAAAAACCTTTCCCTCACTCGGGGAAAGGGGAGGAAAAAGGTCGCTCCTGCTTGTACGGATTGGGCTTGTCTTTCTTCTGATTCGTCCGTGCAGGCTGGAAGTGTAGAGGAAGAAATGGTTGAAATCAGTTTTTTTCTTATTTTTGCAATGAGAATAGCGTGAGTATAGATGAAAAACCGAAGACTTTCTTTTTATGTTTGTCTGCTGGCTGGTGCCGCGTGTGCATTGTTTTTTGCAGAGGTTCGTTCCGGCAATAAGTGGCGGGTCTATAAAACCTTGATAGGTGAGACCCTG
>CATXSD010000162.1 GCA_958402075.1 Mediterranea massiliensis
ACACATTATAATATTTCACGCGGGCGCAATGCGCGCGCGTTACAATTACAGTTACAGAAAGGAAAACGGCGACTTCCCGTCCGGAAAGCAATGCCTTGGCAAGGGGAAAACAACGTGCAAGAACTACAGAGAGGATGTGCACAAGAAAAAAGGAGGACACATATAAGGAAGAAAGAGAATGTGCACACTCGACAACAAGGAAGAAGTTACAAACAAAATTGCTTTTCCAACAAGCCGCAACCACCTATTACAATTACAATTACAGTTGAATGAAAAAATCCGGCTTTTCTTGTTTCTGAACAAAAGAAGAATTAATTTTGCGCCCGTTTTCTAAGACCTTATACTAAATTGAAGAAGAAAATGAACGCAAAACTTAAACTTCCATCCAAACAGGCGGCTATCCATGAAGCCAAAGATTACCTCATGATAGCCTTGGGCATGATTATGTACGGCATCGGATGGACCGTATTCCTGCTGCCCAACGACATCACCACGGGAGGAGTCCCCGGCATTGCATCCATTGTTTATTTTGCCATCGGGCTTCCTGTACAGTACGTCTATTTCTCCATCAACTTCATCCTGCTTCTCCTGGCTATCCGCATTTTGGGATGGAAGTTCAGCATCAAGACCATCTTTGCTGTATTTACCCTGACCTTCTTCCTGTCAGTCATCCAACGGGTAACCCAAGGCATCACGCTGCTTCACGACCAGCCGTTCATGGCCTGCGTCATTGGCGCCTCGTTCTGTGGAAGCGGCATCGGCATCGCCTTCTCGTCGAACGGTAGCACGGGTGGCACAGATATCATTGCAGCCATCATCAACAAGTATCGGGACATCACGCTGGGCAAGGTCATGCTGATCTGCGACCTCATCATCATTTCGTCCAGTTATTTCGTTCTGAAAGATTGGGAAAAAGTTGTATACGGATACGTCACCTTGTACATCTGCAGCTTCGTCCTCGACCAGGTGGTGAACAGCGCACGCCAGTCGGTACAGTTCTTCATCATCAGCGACAAATACGAAGAGATCGGCAAGCACATCAACGTCTATCCGCATCGCGGCGTGACGGTCATCAATGCCTCGGGTTTCTATACAGGCAAGGAAATCAAGATGTTGTTTATCCTGGCCAAGAAACGCGAGTCGGGCATCATCTTCCACCTGATCAAAGAGATTGACCCGCACGCATTCGTGTCACAAAGCGCCGTCATCGGTGTCTACGGTGAAGGCTTCGACCGCATCAAAGGGAAGTGACGGGCACAAAACGCCCTTCCCTCCACACATATTTCAGCACGGGGCGAATGAAAGGTTTCAACACCTCATTCGCCTCTTTGTCTATATAGCGGGGTGTCGTGAAGGTGAACGTCAGCGTGTCGTCCTTGGCAGAGAGATCGGCCATGACCAGCGTCATGTCCACCTGGCTCAAGGCCTGCCGTACGCCATTGTCGGCCACCGAATCGGGGACAGAAAGGAAGTCCTCCAGCACAGGCTGCCGGAGGTAGGAAGAGGCAGGAAGCTCCTGCCAACCCGTGGTATAGAAACAGATGTCGCTGTCGGGTACAGGGCCGTTGACGGTAGAGACCGTGCATACAACGCGCGTAGAGTCGTTCACATCCAGCAACTTCATCTGCCAGAAGCTGCGGCTGGTCATCTGCATGCGGATATAGTCGGGAGCCAGATCAGTCATTTCGGACTTCTGCCCCAGGCGGTTGGTCACTTCCGCCCGCATCTTGCTTTCCAGAAAATCGATGAAATCAGCCTTATTGACAGCTGTCAACAAGGGGGTCAAGCTATCGGGCATAGCCTTGAAACAGTCCTTGGCCGTCTGCCCGAACAAGGGAGCTACCCCCAAAAGGGCCGTATATATAAAGGTATACAGTTTTTTCATTTCCATCAGTCTTTATTTGTCAGCATCGCGACGGAGCAGACGGCACACCTCCTGCAAGAAACGGGCATCCACCTCGTCGAACGTATTGAGTTCACTACTGTCTATATCGAGCACCCCCCATACCTCGCCCGCACCATTGATCAACGGCACGACGATTTCCGAACGCGAAAGCGAGCTGCAGGCTATATGGCCGGGGAAAGCATCGACATCGGGCACCACCTGCGTACGGGCTTCCTGCCAGGCCGTCCCACAGACGCCCCGACCCTTGCGGATGCGCGTACAAGCCACAGGTCCTTGGAAGGGGCCCAGCACCAGTTCCTCGCCAGACACCCGATAGAAACCTACCCAAAAGAAACCGAACGTTTCCTTCAAGGCAGCCGCCACATTGGCCAGATTGGCCACTTCATCGGTTTCACCCGACAGAAGTCCCTGAAGCTGCGGAAGCAGGGCCTCGTAGCGTTCTTCCTTCGTGCCGCCACTGATATACAAATCTTCTGCCATAACATGAATGAGTTTAAATCCGGTTACAAATATGAGAATTAACGCCGAAAGATACAAGACCGACCGACGTTAATTCTCCTTTATCGCCCCGTCAACGGCTGCCCAGATAAAGGAAGAACATGCCGATGAGCACCAGGATGAGGTCGACCGCCTTGCTCTTGAGGTTCTTTTCGTGGAAGAACAGGGCACCGAAGAGGAAGGAAACCACCACACTGCCACGGCGCACCATCGAAACGATGGAAATCATGGAGTCTTCGTAGCTGAGGGCGTAGAAGTAGGCGAAATCGGCCGCACAAAGAAACAGGGAAATGCCGACAATGGTCCACTTCCAATGGAAAGGAGTGCTGGTCTTGCGCTGGGGGGACCACAACAGCAGAATGATGGGACACATGATGAACACCTGATAGACATTGTACCACGACTGAACCAGCATGGGATGGAGGCGCGTCATCAGATACTTGTCGTACAGGCCACTGACGGCCCCTGTCACTGCCGCCAGTACGATGAACAGAATCCACTTGTTGTGCTGGAAGTCGATGCCTTCCTTCTTGCCCGAACGGCTCAGCATGAAGAAGGATAGCACGGCCAGCAACACGCCGGCCCATTGATACAGGTTCAACCGTTCGCCGAAGAAGAGCAAGGCTCCCACCAGCACCATGACCGGGCGGGTGGCATTAATCGGCCCCACGATGGTGAGCGGCAGGTGCTTCATGCCGAAATAACCGAAAATCCATGATGAAAGCACGATGAACGACTTAAGCAGAATGTATTTGTGTTCCTCCCATCCCGCCACCGGCATGTCGAACATCGTCCCATGGAGTACGTCGGGAGCCCAGAAGGACAAGAGGATGAAAGGCAGAAACACCAGACTGGAAAAAATTGTGTTCAGAAAGAGGACAGGCAGCACGGCATTGTCGCGCAACGACTCTTTCTTGAAGGCATCATAAAATCCCAGCAACGCGGCCGAGAGAAAAGCAAGCAATAACCACATGGGAGAGAAATATCAAATATAAAATATCAAATATCAAACAGGGAATCGGGATAGGTGACGTCCACCAGAAAAAGGGCATTGCCCGGCACGGAGGTCCCCGCCCTGCAACGGTCCTTCTGCTCGATGACGCGGCGAAACCCGTCCACGTCCATCTTGCCACGCCCCACCTCGAGCAGCGTACCTACCACTGCCCGCACCATGTTGCGCAGGAAGCGGTCGGCACGGATAGTAAACACCCACGTCACCTCGTCCACCTGTGTCCAGGCAGCCTCCATGATGCGGCAGTTGTTGGTCTTCACATCTGTGTGCAGCTTGCTGAAGCTGGTAAAGTCGGTATAGTCGAACAAAGTCCGGGCGGCCTCGTTCATACGGTCAAAGTCTGGCCGCTGGAAGAGGCGGCAACGATACTGACGGTTGAAGGGGCGCTTGGCCGTCGTGACGTAATACTTGTACATGCGCGACGTGGCATCAAAACGCGCATGTGCGTCGGGCTTCACGGCCCGCAGGCGGTAGACCGAGATATCGGGCGGCAACAGGCGGTTCAGCTTGTCCGTCATGAAAGTCTCGTCCAGCAGACCATCGGCATCAAAATGGGCCACCATAAGCGACGCATGCACACCCGCATCCGTCCGTCCGGCTCCCACCACGCCGACCTCACGGCGCAGCAATGTGGACAAGGCCTTCTCCAGACACTCTTGCACACTCACCCCGTTGGGTTGCACCTGCCAGCCGTGATAGGCCGTACCGTCGTAAGCTAAATCAATGAAATATCGTTGCATCGGATATCTTTTTAGGACGCAAAGGTACGGATAATTTTATATCTTTGCACGCGGTTTCCCAAAAACCACAAAGTAAAACGACTTAAAACAAGTAATGAAAATGAAACTGACCCAACGGACCTCGCGCCTCCTCCCCTGCCTGCTGCTGACGGCAGGCCTCGTTTCCGCCTTTGCGGGATGCAAGAAAAAAGACATGTCGATGAAGATGAACGAGCCGCGCAACATCCACGGCGTGACCAACTTCAGCCGGACCTTCGGCGACCTGAACCAAAAACAGCTCAACGTGGCCCAAGCCATCGGCATTACCCCCATTGCCTCGCGCGAAGATGCGGAAGAGATGACCGACCAGCTGACCTTCATCGAGTCCAACGACCGCTACGCCGTCGACTCGCTCACTCACTCCATCCCCTACCTGATACCAGGCGCCGCTGCCCTGCTGGATACCATCGGACAGAATTTCCTCGACTCGCTTGCCTCCAAGGGCCTCAACCCGAACCGCATCATCGTCACTTCCGTCCTGCGCACGGAGAAAGACGTGAAACGCCTGCGCCGCCGCAACTCCAATGCCTCCAGCAACTCCACCCATGCCTACGGTACCACGTTCGACGTCAGCTGGAAGCGCTTCCAAAAAGTGGAGGACGAGGACGGACGCCCCATGCAGGATGTCGGTGCCGACACACTGAAGCTGGTGCTTGCCGAAGTATTGCGCGACTTGAAACAGGCCGACCGCTGCTATGTGAAGTATGAAATCAAGCAGGCCTGCTTCCACATCACTTCACGGAAATAACGTTTGCAATGCAATATTCACCAGGCACGGATGACGCGGATCGCGTCTCAACGGTGAAGCAGCACCAATCCGTTCCATCCGTGTCTGTATCCATTCGATGCCTTAAGTTCACTCATCCTTTTCTTCCAGCAGCTTCCACGCCAGGGGCAGGCAGGTAGCAATGTCGCCCGCCGTCATTCCCGTACGCCCCTGCTTGCGGGCAGCAATGTCGCCGGCCAGGCCGTGTACATAGACACCCAGCCGGGCAGCCGTCCCTGCATCATAGCCCTGTGCCAGCAAAGCCAGCAACACGCCCGTCAGTACATCGCCGCTTCCCCCTGTCGCCATGCCGGGATTGCCT
>CATXSD010000163.1 GCA_958402075.1 Mediterranea massiliensis
CTACCTGCAGAAGCTCTACGACGACCTGGCGCGCCTGTGACGGGTCAGTCTCTCTGAATGCTTGATACACACTAAAAAAAACATACGATTGTGACCGAATTCCTATCATCCCTCATCGAGGCCGACAATGCCTGCCTCCTGGCCATCAACGGATGGCATGCCCTTTGGGCAGACACGTTCATGTACGCCTTCAGCGGCAAGTGGATATGGATACCCCTGTATGCCTCGCTGCTCTACGTCATCGGGCGCAACCTGCGCTGGCAGGTGGCCGTGGGGTGTGCGGTGGCCATCGCGCTCACCATCGTCTTTGCCGACCAGGTGGGGGCTTCGCTCATTCGCCCCGAAGTGGCCCGCCTGCGCCCGTCCAATCTGGAGAACCCGCTCTCGGCCATGGTTCACATCGTCAACGGCTATCGGGGCGGGAGCTACGGCTTCCCTTCGTGCCATGCGGCCAACACCTTCGGCCTGGCCTTCTTCCTGGTCTACCTCTTCCGTAGCCGGCTGCTCTCGGCCTTCATCCTGGTGTGGGCGTTGGTGACGTGCTACTCGCGCGCCTACCTGGGCGTCCACTATCCGGGCGACCTGCTGGCGGGTGCCGTGCTGGGCTTCGTGGGGGCCAGCCTCTGCTACGGCCTCTTTCAGAAGATCTGCAGGTACAGGCGTCCCGAGCATCCGCGCCAGCTGTGGGTGCCGGTGGCCGTGGGGGGTGCTACGGTCGTGGGGATGCTGGTGTATGCCTTCGTATAGATTTCTTCTTTTCAAAACTGATATCCCACTTTGACGGAGAGTTCGCGGGGCCGGATGCGTAGCCAGTCGGTGCGGCTCTGTGTGGCTGTGTACGTGGTATAGGCATAGGTGTGCTTGTTGAACAGGTTGTTGAGGCTGGCATCCACCTGCCAGCGGTCGTGCTTCCACGTGAGCGAGGCATCGGCCAGGAGGACGTTCAGATGCGTGCCGTCGCTCAGAGCGTTGCGGTAGTGCTCGCCGCTCAGTTGTACGTCCACCTGCCCGATGGTCAGGACGAGGCGCAGGCGTTGGGTCACGTTCAGCAGAGGGGGGAGGTGCGTGCCGCTCCCGATGCGGGTGGCGCTGCACGACAGGGTGGCGTGGTAGTCGGCCTCCAGCCACGGCAGGGGCGACCAGTTGAGCTTGGGCTCGGCCGTGAGGAGGTCGTAGCGATAGTCCTGCAGCAGGGCGGGCGACGCGGCGGTGCGCGTCAGCTGGTGGTCGTAGTGGCGGGTCAGTTGCAGGTCGAGCGAGGCCTTGAGCCGCCAGTCGAAGACGCCTTTGGAGAGCGAGGCCTTCAGCATCCAGGTGTCCGTCCGGTTCTTCAGGGCGCGTCGCGTCAGGGCCAGGGTGTCTTCCGAGAGGTATTGTTCGTCCAGCGTGGCATGCCGGCCGTGGCTGTAGGTCAGGGTCAGCGTGGCGAAGAATTCGTTTACCGTGTTTCTATATTCGGCATAGAGCTGCCCCGTGGCGGTGGTGCTGAGGGGCATCAGGCCGGCGGTGGAGGTCAGCGTGCGGTAGTCGGTGCGGCGCAGGTAGGGGCAGAGGTCGAGTGCCTGCCCCGCCTGCCGGTCGAGGCCGCCATAAAGAGAGAATTTCCAGTGATAGTTGTGCCGGTAGCGCAGGTAGAGCGTGGGGTGGTGGAGCAGGTACGACCGCCGTGTCCCGAGGTAGTGTGCCCACTCGACAGGTACCTGCACCGAGGCGAACAGCCGTCCTCGTTCCCATTGGAGCTGGGGCGTCAGGTCGGCCCCGAGGTGCGAGGCGTCGTAGGGGCGGACGGCGGCGGGCGACTCCAGCCGGTAGCGGGCCCACTCGGCCGTGAGGCCTGCCTCCAGGCGGCGGCTGAAGCCGTTGCGCTTGCGCAGATAGCTGGCCGTGTGGCGGGTGTGGAGGCTCCGCTGGGTGTAGTCGTCGCGCTCCGTGGCCAAGGTCAGGACGGAGGGGAGCACAGACAGCTGTACGTCCGAAGTCAGCTCCCACGTTCGCTCGCCTTGGCTTTTCAGGTAGTTCAGGTAGTTGCGTGCCTGCAGGGTAGAGGTTTCGATGCCTTGTCCCAGCTGGGAGGCGTGGCTGCGGTTGCGGGCGGCGTCCAGGTCCAGGCGTTCGGTCAGGTAGTGCGTCGGGCTGTTGTCCTCGTAGGCCAGGGCCGCGTGCAGGGCATCGGTGCGCAGGCGGTAGTCGGCCTCTTCCGAAAGGTTGACGGTATCATTTGTCTGGTAGTAGGTCTGCCTGTTGCCCCGCTCTTGGTGGACGAAGTCGTGGGTATAGTCGGCCTGTACGCGCAGGGTGCGTTCGTCGTCGCGGCGGTACATGCGGTTGGCGTTGGTCGTCCAGGTTTCATTGAACAACGTGCGGCGGGTGTCCAGCGGAGCGCTGAAGGCCGGCAGGTCGAGCAGGGAGGGGAGTGAGGCGGCTTCGGGTATGTTTGTGGTCAGGAGGGCCTGTTCGTCGCTCAGGTCGCGCCCCGTGTTGTTGGTCTTCAGGGCGAAGATGCTCTGCCGTCCGCGTCCCAGTTGCAGCGCGCTCAGGGTGCCTTCCCACAGGGGGGCGGGGTGTCCGTCGGCGTCTTCGGTCAGTCCGCCGCCCGCTTGGAGGTAGGGGAACCACTGGTCGCGTGCCTTCTCGTCCAGCCGCAGGTTCAGGGCCACCTGTTCGGAGTCTATCTTCCCCTTCAGGGCGCGGACGGACTGGTAGTTCTCCATCAGCTCGGCCGACTTCACCGCCCGTGCGTCCAGGTTGTTGTTCACCTGGTTGTAGCGTCCGCCCGTCACGTCCATCCCCTCCACGAGGAAGTGGTCGATGGCCTTGCCCTTGTAGGTCACGGTGCCGTTCTCCTCCACGTCGATGCCCGGCAGGCGCTTCAGTACGTCGCGGATGCGGGTGTCCTTCTCCGTGATGAAGTCGGCCAGGTTGTAGCGCACGGTGTCGCGCCGGCTGCTGATGCGCCCGGGGCGTATCTCCACCTCGCGGAGCACGATGCTCTCGGTACGCAGGGCGAAGTCCAGCCGGCCGCCTTTGCCAACGTCGCGCGTCTGCCGTCCGTAGCCCAGCATCGAGGCGCTCACTTGCAGGGTACCCTTGTGGCGCCAGGGCAAGGAGTAGCGCCCGTCGGCATCGGTCAGGGTATAGTCGATGGTCATGCTGTCGCGCAGCACGCTCACCATCACCGCTTCGAGCGGGCGGGAGGTCTCGGCGTCGGTCACGCGGCCTTGGAGCACGTCTTGTGCGTGAAGTGAGGGCAGAAGAAAGCCCCCCAGGCAGAGAAGAAGAAGGAAATATCGGGTCGGCATAAGCAGAAAGTGGTAAGAATAGGAAAATACATGGATAGGAGTCTTCTACGGGGAGAGCATCCGTCCAAGCGGAGTTTATAATCGGTTTAAAGCTTTTAAACTGTCAGTTTATCGCTTTTAAACTGATAGTTTACTGCTTTTAAACCGTCAGTTTACTGCCTTTAAACTGGAAGTTCAAAGCCTTTGAACGGATGCTTCCCCGTACGTGGGGCGGCAGGAGGCCGCCTTTACCGTTCGATGGGGTTGTAGGGCGTGTCCTTGGGGTTCTTGGTCTTGTTGCCGTGCTTGTCCTGGACGGTAATCTTCGCGTTGGGCATGATGCCGGTGATGAAGCCCACGGGGTCGGCGGCGAAGCGCTTGTGCATCTTGGCGTACTGCTTGCGGTCGACAGGCTGGTAGTCCTTGCCGCCGAAGAGGATGGGCTCCGTGCCGCGGCTCTGCTCCAGGCCGTCGGCCGTGAAGCGGTAGTGGCCTTCGTCGTCTTCGGCCTTCAGAATTAGGCCCGGCAGGCCGTAGAGCTTCCACGGGCCTTCGCTCACGGGGATGTCCGGCGTGTACCAGGCCGACCATTGCCGCCCCTTGAACTGGGTCGTGGCGCGGGTACAACGGTAGCCCAGCAGGGTCAGTGTGTCCTGCGTCAGCGTCCATCGGGGCTTCTCCGCGGGTTCCTCGCAACGCAGGCGGCTGATGTCGCCCGCCAGCTCGTCCAGCGTCGTCACCCGTCCGGCGGGATAGTTCTTGAAAGTCTGTTCGCTCCACTGGCTGTGATACTGGTTGGCGTGCTGGGCTATCAGTTCGGAGGAAGCGCCGTTGGCCAAGTCGGCGGACAATACAGAGTCGGCCACGAAGGCCGTGTAGCTGTAGAAGCGCGACGCCTGCCGCCCGATGTCCAGCCGCAGGGTTTCCTGCATCCGTGCGTCGGGCTTGCTGAGGTCGGTCAGGGCATCCATTTCGTATTGTACGGTCAGCACCTTGTGGTCGATGGTGTCCTTGCGGAAGGTTTGCCCGGTAGAAATCTTGATGCTCATCTGTGCCTGGGCAGCCGTGGCGGCGAGGCTCAGGGCGAAGAGAAGAATGTGTCTGGTTTTCATGTCTGTAATGGTTTAGAGGGTGAAACATTCGGTTCGTTTTTCTGCCGCGAAGATAGACGGAAGGGGCGGAAGCGGGCACA
This sequence comes from Mediterranea massiliensis, assembly GCA_958402075.1. GTDB lineage: Bacteria > Bacteroidota > Bacteroidia > Bacteroidales > Bacteroidaceae > Bacteroides > Bacteroides massiliensis_D. Next base: position 4,471 of record CATXSD010000163.1, read on the forward strand.
GGAAGTTATTACGGAAATATTACGGCGGCGGAAATATCGGCCTCGCGCGAACCTTGTATGCGGGCGAAAGGCTTATCTTTGCCTGCGGAAAAAACGAGTGAACAATGGAACGACGCATCAAGATTATCTGGCTGCTCTCCCTGACCTCCATGCTCCTCATCGGGGCGGGGCAGGGCTACTGGTTGTGGAACCACTACCAGTATACCAATGATGCCTACGGTCGCGAGGTGTTGCGGCAGGTGTCCGAAGCCGTGATGAACTACAACACCCTGCGCTGGCAGGAGCCCCGCCCCCTGGGCTGGCAGAAGGAAGTGCAGTGGTACAACACCAATGTCAACTGGAACGACCGTACCGACTCGCTGACGGGGGAGGAGAGCACGCGCATCTACCTGGTGCAGCGTCTGGGCACGGAGATGCAGGACACGCTGGCGGATTTCACCCCGGCACAGACAGGGGCGGCGGGGAGGAATGTCTCCCGCCTGCTGACCGACAGTGCGGTGCTCTGCACCGATTCGGTCGTCCTGCAAGGCGACAAGAGGCAGTACGACCGCCTCAACATGATGTACCTGGCCGACCTGATGCGTCTGGAGCTGTCCCATCCGTTCGACCTTCAGCGGTTCGACTCCATCGTAGCCGCCACCCTGCCGGATGTCACCTTCAGTACCCGCCTGACCACCACCGCTGCCGACAGCCTCTACCAGTGGGAAGCCACCCTGCACTCCGGCGGTTCCCTGCTCCGGCCGCTGGCGCAGGTGGTCTATCCCTACAATCC
>CATXSD010000164.1 GCA_958402075.1 Mediterranea massiliensis
CGGGGACACAAGGATTTTCAGTCCTTTGCTCTACCAACTGAGCTATGACACCATTCAGCTTTCTTTCGATTGCGGGTGCAAAGGTAAGCCTTTTTTTTGATACCACAAATCTTTTTGCAGAAAATATATAAAAAAAGGTGTCTCCGCGGGGGGAGACACCTCAAGACTTTATCTGTTTTCCGATCAGTCGATGTTCGGGTTGATGCTGTGCCAGTCTTTGATGGCGGGCAGAACACCCATTTCGATCACCTCGTCGCGCAGCGTGCAGAGGTGTTTGTAGCTTTCCTGCAGCTTGGCTTCTTCTTCGGGAGTACCCTTCAGTTCTTTGTAGTGTACGCCGTCCTTGGTGATTTCAGTTTCCATAGCCATCATGATGTGGTCGAAGCCGTGGCTGTATACGTATGTACCTGCAGGCCAACGGAACGGTTTGCCACCCATAGCGGCAGCAATCATTTCGATGGAAACGTATGCCGGGCTCTGGAAAGAAGAGCGGCCGCGCAGAGCGATGATGTTGGCACCGCCTTTGGTAACCTTGGTCTGGATTTCGGCCCACTGTTCCTTGGTCAGCTCGGGTGTGCCGATGATGTCGAGCAACGGCTTGCCGTCAACCTTGGCAGTAGAGGCGTAAACGGCCATCTGCTCGCCGTGGCCACCATACGTACGGCAGTTCTCGATCTTGTCGGGAGACATGTGGAAGTGCTTGGCCAGTTCGCTGCGCAGACGGGTGCTGTCCAGAGCGGCCAGTGTAGTAACCTGAGAAGGTTTCAAGCCAGAGTAGAGCAGTGTGATCAAGCCGGTGATGTCAGCCGGGTTGAAGATTACGACTACGTGCTTTACGTCGGGGCAGTAAGCCTTTACGTTCTTTCCGAACTCTTCGGCAATGGCAGCATTGCCTTTCAGCAAGTCTTCACGAGTCATGCCGGCCTTGCGGGCAGCACCACCTGAAGATACTACATATTTGGCACCGGTCAGGGCTTCCTTGATGTCGGAAGTGAAAGTGAGGTTCACTCCTTCGAAACCACAGTGGAACATTTCTTCGGCAACACCTTCCAAACCGGGAGCGTACGGATCGTACAAGCAGATGTTCGGAGTGAGGTGCATCATGATGGCTGTCTGGGCCATGTTCGAACCAATCATACCGGCTGCGCCGACGATTGTCAATTTTTCATTTGTAAGAAATTCCATAATTTTGTTATTTAAAGGTGAATAAACAAATTCTATTTCCGATTTGCCCTGCAAAGATAGTGTTTTTCTCTCAGACTTGTTCATATAAAAAGTTATCTTTTGCTTGAAATGTGGTCTGTTATCCGTACCTTTGCCTAAAAAGATGTTTTATGGAGATAAAATTAGGTAAATACAATACGTTGCGGGTGGTGAAGGAGGTCGATTTCGGCCTTTACCTGGACGGAGGTGTGGAGGGGGAAATCCTGCTCCCCAAGCGCTACGTGCCGCAAGGATGCAAGCCGGGCGACGAGCTGGAAGTGTTCATCTACCTCGACCAGGAGGAGCGGCTGGTGGCCACCACGCAGAAGCCGCTGGCGCAGGTGGGCGAGTTTGCCTGCCTGGAGGTGTCGTGGGTCAACCAGTATGGCGCCTTCCTCAACTGGGGGCTGATGAAGGACCTGTTCGTCCCCTTCCGCGAGCAGAAGATGAAGATGCAGGTGGGCAAGAAGTACATCGTACACGTGCATCTGGACGAAGAGAGCTTCCGCATCGTAGCTTCGGCCAAGGTAGACCGCTACCTGTCGAAGGAGAAGGCCGACTACCGCCCCGGCCAGGAGGTGGAGGTGCTGGTGTGGCAGAAGACCGACCTGGGCTTCAAGGCCATTATAGAAAACAAGTATAGCGGCCTGCTCTACGAGAGCGAAATCTTCCAGCCCCTGCACGCGGGCATGAAGCTGAAGGCCTACGTAAGGCAGGTGCGCGAGGACGGCAAGATAGACCTCGCCCTGCAGAAGACGGGGCAGGCAGGCGTGGAGGACTTTGCCTCCGTCCTGCTGGAGCACATCCGCAGCAACGGGGGGCATACGCCGCTCAACGACAAGAGTCCGGCCGACGAAATCTACGCCCTCTTCGGCGTGAGCAAGAAGGTGTTCAAGAAGGCAGTGGGCGACCTGTACAAGAAGCGCCTCGTGGTGCTGGACGACAAGGGCATCACGCTGGTTCAGTGAGCTACAGGCCCGTGGGGGATGATGGCTCCGCCTCTGTGGTGGGGGCGAAGGCATCCTTGGCAGGGCCGCGGAGCACTACCTTGGCGATGTCCACCCCTTCGGCCTGGGCTTCGCTGATGACACCCTTCACGACCAGCCGTCGGGCGATGAGGCGGAAATATCCCTCCTGGCTCTCCTTCAGCCGCCCGTCGGGGGTGAAGGAGTTCTTGAAGTGCTTCGGCTTGGGGATGATGGAGGCCAGGTAGATGGACTCCTCCAGCGTCAGTTCGGACGGGCGCTTGGCGAAGTAGAAGTCGGCCGCCTCGTGGATGCCATAGACGAGCGGCCCCCATTCGGCGATGTTCAGGTAGACTTCGTACATGCGTTCCTTTGACGTGAGCCGCTGGCGCTCGATGAGCCACACGATGAGCGCTTCCTCCAGCTTGCGGGCAATGTTCTTGTTGCGGTTCAGGAAGACGTTCTTCACCAGCTGCATGGAGATGGTGCTTCCGCCGCGGGCAAAGCGGCGCACCTTGAGGTCCTGTACCAGCGCTTCGCGCATGGCGTCGGGCAGGAAGCCCTGGTGGTAGAAGAAGCCTCCGTCCTCGCTTTGGAGGACGGCCGTCTGGAGGACGAGGGGAATCTGGCCCAGCGGGGTGAAGTGGTTCCACGAAGGCCCTACGGCAAAGGTGCGTACGGGCCGGCCGTCTTCGTAGGCGGTGTATTCAAATTCTGCGGCCATCTTGCTCAGGTTGGTGTGGCCGTAACTCTCGATGCGTACATTCTTTCCCTTCAATTCCGACTCCAGCTTCAGGCTGTCCAGGCGGGCAAAGTCCACGTCGAGCAGGAAGTGGTAGGACAGCTGCCCTCCGACGCGGATGCCCTCCAGATTGTCGAACAGACCGCGGGGCAGCGAGGCGAAGAGGTCTTGGGCGGGAAACCAGGGCTTGTCTGTAGCAGCCGTCAGATGCCAGTAGCCGTCGTGTCGTCCCACCTTCAGGTAGGGGTGGAAGTCCAGTCGGTTGAAGCGCACGAGGCTGGTGCTGTCCAGCTCGATGGAGGCGGGGGCGATGTTCAGGTGGAACTCCATCCGCCCGTGGTCGAGGTTCACCTGCTCGGACGAGAGGCGGTGGTGGTAGACCTTCAGCCCGTTGACCTCTGTCTGCCCGATGAGGCGCGTCAGTTCCCGTCCGAGGCGTTGCTGCTCGAAGCTGCACGTCAGGCTGTCGAAGCTGACCTCCGCGCCCAGCCGCCGCTTGAGGTAGGGCAGGGTGATGTGGGGCGCGTGCAGGGTGGCGCTCAGCCGTCGGCCGGAGGGATTGATTTCGCCCTCGGCCTGCCAGTGCTGCGTGTGGTGGTCTTCATCGGCCACGATGTCCGTCTGGAAGCGGTGGTCGCGGATGTCGAAGCGGGGGATGCGGAGGCTGACGTAATTGTCGTCCTTCCGTTCGGTGATGTCCAGGCGGGTCAGCGTGCCGTTGCCCGGCAGGAGGCCGAAGGCAAGGTCGAGCAGCTCGTTGGTGCGGAGGGTATAGTCCGCTTCGCCTGCGGACGGGGCGGAAGCGCCGCTGGCTGGCGAGGGGAGGAAGAGGAAGTCGTAATTGGCCTCGGCGCCGCGCTTGACGAAGCGCACGGCCAGGCTGTCCAGCTGGAGGTGTCGCACCCGCACGTCGCCCTGCAGGAGCTTCCACAAGCTGAGCTTCACCTGGAGCGAGCCGAGGGTGAGGAGCGTGTCGCGTCCGTGGGGGACGACACTGAGCCCTTCGAGCGCCACCGTGTTGAAGCCCTCGAGCGTCAGGTGGCGGTAGCGGATGTCGAGTCCGTAGCGTTGGCCGGCGGCGTCGAGCCGTTGTCCGGCCACGTGGTTCAGCAGGGCGTTGCGGAAGAGGTAGCCTCCCGCCGCCAGTAGGAGCAGCAGGCCGGCGAGGCCTGCCGCCATGCGGAGAATGCACTGCTTTTTCATCTGTAAACCTATGCGTTAGCAGGTGCAAAGATACCAAATATTCTCTTTATTCGATGGGCACTCCCTTGTAGAAGTCCAAAATCTTCGTGCGGAACAGGTATTCGTACTTGGCCTGCAGCTCGTCGCTCTGGGCCTTCATCAGGTTCTGCTTGGCTTCGTTGAACTCTACGGCGTTGGCCTTGCCGTTCTCGTACTTCTGCGTCATCAGGCGGAAGGACTCCTCGCTGGCCAGGGTGGCGGCATGGCTGCTGGCGTACTTGCTCTCGGCGGCGGTGGCGTTGTACCAGGCCTGCTGGATTTCCTTGTAGAGTGTCTTCTTGGCGTTCTCCAGCTGGAGGGCGTAGTTTTCCTGCTGGAGGCGGGCGGTGCGCACGCGGTTGCGCGTGGCCAGGCGGTTGAAGAGGGGCACGCTGAGGCTGAGGCCCAGGTACTTGCTGAAGTTGTCGCCCATCTGCTGGCGGAAGGTGCGGTTGATGGTGGAGTAGTAGCTCGTGCCCAGGCTTCCGTTGAGGTTCAGTTGCGGGTAGAAGCCGCTCTGGGCGATGCGCACACTATGCTTGCTCCCCTCCAGGCGGTATTGCGCGGCCTGGATGGAGGCCTTGCTGGTGAGGGCCGTCTGGTAGATGTCGTCGGGCGGAGTGACGGGCGAGGGAGTGATGGCCGTGGAGGGCGACTCGAGCATGAAGCCTTCGGGCGAGTCGAGCTCGATGAGCTGGCTCAGGGTGAGCAGGGACAGGCGGTAGTCGTTCTCCGTCTGCACGGCCGTCATGCGGTCTTGCGCCACGCGTGCCCTGGCATCGGCCACTTCGGCGCTCGAGGCCTTGCCCACGCCCGCCAGGCCTTCGATGCGCTGGCATTGCTGGAGGCTCAGCTCCACCTGCCCCAAGGCTACGTCGTGCAGCTCCTGGTTGAAGAGCACCTGCAGGTAGGCCGAGGCGATGTTGATGGAGATGTCGTCCTTGGCCTTCTGGAGGTCGGCGGTGGCGGCCTTCAGGTTCAGCTTGGCCAGGGAGTACTGGTGGGGCAGCTCGAGGCCGGTGAAGAGGGGGCTGCTGGTGGAGAGCTGCATGTTGGTGCCGGTGCTGGCCGTGTTGACATAGACGGTGGAGGAGTCG
>CATXSD010000165.1 GCA_958402075.1 Mediterranea massiliensis
GTTGACCAGTGCGCGGGCGATGGCCACACGCTGCATCTGTCCGCCGGACATCTGGTTGGACTTGTGTTCCAGACGGTCGCCCAGGCCGACGGCTACCAGGGCTTCAATGGCCCTGCGGCGGCGTTCGGCGGCCGATACGGAGGGGTTGTACATGACCGGCAGTTCGACGTTCTCTACAGCCGTTGTCTTCGGCAGCAGATTGTAGTTCTGGAACACGAAGCCAATCTTGCGGTTGCGCAGGATGGCACGCTGTGGCTTGGACATGGTGCGCACGGAGATGCCGTCCAGCAGGTATTCACCACTGGTGGGGGTGTCGAGGCAGCCCAGCGTGTTGAGCAGGGTGGACTTGCCCGACCCCGACGTTCCCATGATGGTGACAAACTCGCCTTCGCGGATGGTGAACGAGACGCCGCGCAGGGCATGCACGGTCTCGTCGCCCACCTGGAAGTTGCGTTTGATGTTCTGAAGTTCGATGACAACTTTGTTCATGACTGTCCGCTGTTATTTTTTGCTATTACTATTGCTGCTACTGCTGTTTTTCTTCTTGTCGCTTCCCGGAGGGCCTGGCATGAAGGGGCTGCGCTCGCCGCCGGCTTCTTTGGCCTGGGGGGCATTGCTGCTGATTTTGGCGTCGCTGATGACTTCGGTGCCAGGTTCGATGCCGCCGGTGATTTCAGTATAGCTTCCGTTGCTGATGCCTACGCTGACTGCATGGGCGGTGAAGACATTGCCTTGCTTGGTCCAGAGCTTATGCTCGCCCTCGCAGTCGTTGATGACGGCATCGGAGCCCACGATGGGCAGGGCGGGAGTGAAGCGCAGGGCAGAGGCAGGTACGCTGTTGACGCCACGCTTGTCGAGCGTATAGATGGTGATGTTGGCCGTCAGGCGCGGTTTCAGCTTCAGGTCGGGGTTGGGGGCGGAGATGACCACTTCGTAGGTGACTACGGTGCTGGAGCTGGTGCTGGTGCTGCTCGACGACGAGGAGGCTTCGCCCAGGCGGATTTGGGTAACTTCACCTTCGAACGTGTCGCTGGGATAGGCATCGACGGTAAACTCTACACGCTGGCCCAGTTCGACGCCGCCTATATCGGCTTCATCGACGTCGGCCACTACCTGCATCTGCGTCAGGTCGGCGGCAATGGTGAAGAGGGTCGGGGTCTCGAAGCCTGAAGCTACGGTCTGTCCTTCTTCTACATCCTTGCTGATGACCACGCCGTCGATGGGCGAGGTGATGGTGGCGTACGACAGGTTGCGCTCGGCTTTGGCCAGGGCTGCCTTGCTGCTGTCGAAGGTGCTCTTGGCCTTCAGGTAGTTATATTCGGATTGCTCGTAGTCGGTGTCGCTGATGAGGTTCTTGGCCTTCAGTCCCTTGTTGCGTTCGTAGTTCTTCTTCTGATACTCGTATTCGGCTTTGGCACCGTCGTAGGTGGCCTGCGAGGAGGCCAGTTCGCTTTCGAGTGTCACTTTATCCATCTCGGCGATGAGCTGTCCTTCCTTGACGACGGTATTGTAGTCCACATAAATCTTGTCGATGATACCGCTGACCTGTGTACCGACTTCGACTTCGGTTACTGGCTCGATGGTACCGGTGGCGGTGACGAAGTTCGAGATGTCCGCAGGACCTACCTTGACCATCTCGTAGCTGACCTGCTGTTTGCGGGTGCTGCCTCCGAACAGCCAGAAGGCTGCTCCGGCCACGATGATGACACCTGCCGTGAGGGTGATGATTTTCTTCTTGTTCATAATATAAATGTATTTTTGATTGTTTTCTTGTGGGTTATTCTTCTCAGAGTTCAAACTTCTCGCCCTGGTAGAACTGGAGCAGGCCGGCGTTGAGCAGGGCCATGTACTTGGCCTGGAGCATTTCCTGCTGGGCGTTGAGCAGATTGTTCTTTTCGGTAAGCAGTTCGACGGTGTTCTTCATGCCGAGGTTGAACTGCTCGCTGACGAGGTTGTAGCTGGTCTGCGTGCTTTCCAGCTTCTTGCTGGCGGCCACGTATTGCTGCTGGGCGCTGTTGGCGTCGAGCCAGAGGTTCTCGATGGTCTTGTAGAGCGTCTTCTGCTTGTCGAGCAGGTCCAGCTCGCTGGTCTGGTTCTGGAGCTTGGCCTTGTTGATGGACGACTTGGTCTGGCGCTTGTCATAGAGAGGGATGCTCAGGGTGAGGCCCAGCGAGTTGTTCCAGTTCTGCTTGATCTGCTCGGTGAAGGTGAAGTCGTTGCCGTTGGCATTGGTACTTCCGATGCCTGCACTGAGGCTGATGGTGGGCAGGTAGCCGGCGCGGGCTATCTTGATGTTGAGGTCGGAGGCCTCGACGTCGAGCTTGCCCGACTCAATCTCGGGCCGCATCAGCAGGGCGGTGCGGTAGACGTCGGCCTTGGTGGGCAGGGGCGAGAGCACCTGCGTGTCGTCGGGCATGGTCATGTCGAGCACCATTTCGTCGCTGCCGTCCAGCTCGAGGAGCTGCTTCAGCTGGAGTTTGTAGTCCTGCAGGGTGGCCTGCGAGGTGACGAGCTGGTAGTTGTCGCTGCTTACCTGCGCTTCGAGCTGTGCCAGGTCGCTTTGGGCGATGCTTCCTGCCTCGAAGAGCTGCTTGCCCCGTTCGTACTGGGCCTGGCTCACTTCGAGGGTGGCTTCGTTGATCTTGACCGCTTCGGCGGCATAGAGTATCTGGACGTAAACCTGCATGATGCTTTCTTCGATGGAGTTTTCGCTTTCGGCTACGGCCAGGTCGGCGATGCGGTTGTTGAGCTGCTGCTGCTTGATGGTGTTGAGCCGCTTGCCGCCGTTGTAGAGGGTCCAGTTGGCGTCGATGCCATAGGTGCCGTTGTAGGACGTCTTGCTCTGGCTCGAGGTAATGTTATCGCCGCTGATGATGGTACCGTTGGTGGAATTAGGACGGTTCACGATACGCTGGCTGACACTGGCGTTGAGCGAGGGGAAGAGGTCGGCCTTGGCAGTCTTCACGTCTTCCTGTGCGCTTTGTGCGCTGATGCGGTTGCGGCGGATGGTGATGTTGTGCTGCAGGGCATAGTCGATGCACGTCTGCAAGTCCCATTGCTGGGGCAGAGAGGTGTCGGCGATGCTGTCGGTCGGCACGGCCTGCGCCGTCTCGACGGTCTGTGCTTCGGCGCAGGCGATGCCTGCCAGGCAGAGGGCCGTCAGGGTGAATGTTCTTACGTTTGTCATATCGTTTGAGAATTTGATGTTTTCTGTTACTCTATATAATCTATCTCTCTTTTTTCCTGTCGCAAAAGTAACTGCCTTCGGACAAATGTGGAAAAAAGATGGACGTAGGCCCGAGGGACAACGCTCGTCCGAGGGATTTTGCCGACCAATGGGGCAAAGAATTTTGCGGAGAATATTGATTTTTTATGCAGGAAATGGTTGCAAGTATCAAAGATTGGTCTATCTTTGTATTTCTGTGACCTTGCATGATATGAAACATCTTATACTGAACATCTGGCAATTCTATCGCGACGGCTTCCGAAGCATGACGCTCGGACGTACATTGTGGCTGATTATCCTCATCAAGCTTTTCGTTATGTTCTTCATCCTTAGGCTGTTCTTTTTTCCCGACTTCCTGAAGCAGGCGGCCGACGGCGGAGAGAAGGACGGATACGTGAGCCGCGAGCTGATTGAGCGGATGCCGTAGCAAGAGACTTCTGTTGGCAATCGAACCATTTTATTTCCTTATTAAATTCCTTTTATTTATGATTGAACACATCGATTCTTCTCTGATTGACTGGTCGAGGGCGCAGTTTGCCCTGACGGCCATCTACCATTGGATTTTCGTGCCGCTGACCTTGGGACTGGCCGTGGTCATGGGCCTCATGGAGACTTTCTATTATCGGACGGGCGATCCCTTCTGGAAACGTACCGCCCGCTTTTGGATGAAGCTGTTCGGCATCAACTTCGCCATCGGCGTAGCGACGGGCATTATCCTGGAGTTTGAGTTTGGTACCAACTGGAGCAACTACAGCTGGTTTGTGGGCGACATCTTCGGAGCGCCGCTGGCCATCGAGGGCATCGTGGCCTTCTTCATGGAGGCGACGTTCATTGCCGTGATGTTCTTCGGGTGGCAGAAGGTGAGCCGCGGCTTCCACCTGGCTTCCACCTGGCTGACGGGCCTGGGCGCCACCATCTCGGCGTGGTGGATATTGGTGGCCAACGCCTGGATGCAGTATCCCGTGGGGATGGAATTCAACCCCGACACGGCCCGCAACGAGATGGTAGACTTCTGGGCCGTAGCCACTTCGCCGATGGCCGTCAACAAGTTTTTCCATACCGTCCTCTCCAGCTGGGTGCTGGGAGCGCTGTTTGTGGTGGGCGTCAGCTGCTGGTATCTGTGGAGGAAGCGCGAGCGCCGCTTTGCCCTGAGCAGCATCAAGGTGGGCGCGTCCGTCGGCCTGTTTGCGGCACTGATGGCCGCCTGGACGGGCGACGGGTCGGGCTACCAGGTGGCCCAGCACCAGCCGATGAAGCTGGCCGCCATGGAAGGTTATTACGAGGGGCAGGAGGGAGCCGGCCTGGTGGCTTTCGGCATACTGAACCCTGACAAGCAGACGCCCGACGACGGCGTGGATCCTTTCCTCTTCCGCATGGAGATTCCCAAGATGCTTTCGTTGCTGGCCGAGCGCAAGGCCGATGCTTTCGTGCCTGGCATCAACGACCTGCTGGAGGGCGGATATGAGTTGAAGGACGGCACGAAGGCCCTTTCGGCCGCAGAAAAGATGGAGCGCGGACGCAAGGCCATCGAGGCCTTTGCCACCTATCGGGAAGCGCGTGCCGAGGGCGACAGTACGGCGGCCGAGGTCGCTGCCGTCGAGCTGAAGGAGAACATGCCCTACTTCGGCTACGGCTACATCAAGGATGCGCAGGAGCTGGTACCCAGCGTGCCGCTTACCTTCTACATGTTCCGCGTGATGGTGCTGCTGGGCGGATACTTCATCCTGTTCTTCATCGTGGTGCTGTTCGTGGCCTTCAAGAAAGACCTGAGCCGTCTGCGCTGGCTGCAGATGGTGGCCATGCTCAGTGTGCCGCTGGGATATCTGGCCAGTCAGGCAGGTTGGGTGGTAGCCGAGTGCGGCCGCCAGCCGTGGACCATCCAGGACATGCTGCCTGTAGGCGCGGCCATCTCGAAGCTCGAGGTGGGGTCGGTACAGACCACCTTCTTCATCTTCCTGTTCCTCTTCACCGTCATGCTGGTGGCCGAGGT
>CATXSD010000166.1 GCA_958402075.1 Mediterranea massiliensis
CTTTCCTGCCGGTGGTGAAGTTGAAGCGGGGCAATTCCACCTCCTCGCCGTGCAGCAGGGCCTGGAGCTGTTCGTTGAACAGCTTGAGGTCGAGGGCGTAGAGCGATTCGTAGTCGTAGTTGCCCTTCTCGTCGCGCGGGGTCTGTTCGCGGTCCACGAAGTAGTTGTCCAGCGAGATGGGATAGGGGTGCAGCCCGTTGGTCATCAGCTGTACGCTGAGGCGTTTGCTGAAGGTGGTCTTGCCCGAGGACGACGGTCCCGAGATGAGTACCAACTGTGCGCGGGTGCCGTTTTGTGTCCGCTGGAAGATGTCGTCGGCAATCTGTGCGATTTTCTTTTCCTGCAGGGCTTCGGCCACGTTGATGAGGTCGGTGGCATGTCCGTCCAGACAGGCCTGGTTGAAGTCGCCCACGTTGCTCAGGCCCATGATGTGGTTCCAGCGCAGGTGCTCCTTGAAGACGTCGAGCATCTTTTCCTGCTTGACCACGTCCTCCAGCACGTTGGGGTTCTCCTTGTTGGGGATGCGCAGCAGCAGGCCGTCGTAGTATTTCACGATGTCAAACAGCTTGATGAAGCCGGTGCTGGGCAGCAGGTTGCCATAGTAGTAGTCCACCGTGTCGCCCAGTGTATAATAATAGGTATAGAGCGAGCCCGATGTCTCCAGCAGCTTCACCTTGTCGTCCATGCCCCGTTCGCTGAACACGCGGACGGCTTCGGTCGTATGGCACTCGGTGCGGTGGAAGGGAATGTTCTCGTCGATGATTTCCTGCATGCGCTTCTTGATGGCCTGCACGTCTTCCAGTTCGATGGGGCGGCCGATGCGCAGGTTGCAGAAGTAACCCTTGGATACGGGGTGCTCCACGTAGAGCTTGCCTTGTGGAAACAGCTCGCTGACAGCCTTGTAGAGAATGAAGCAGAGCGAGCGGACATAGGTACGCATGCCCGACGGGTCGCGCACGTCGAGAAACTCGACATCCTTGTTGTTGTACACCAGGAAGCTGAGGCCTTCGGAACGGTTGTTGACTTTGGCACTGACCACCTGATAAGGAAAATTAAGGTTAAGACCGGAATAAATATCCAAAAGTGAGCTTCCGATAGGGAAATCTTTATAAATATTATTATTTTTGCAACAGATTTGTAACATGTGTTTCATGAGCTTTCTTTTTTGGGTTTAGACGGCATTAAAGATAGTCGGAATAACAGATGGAGCAAAGAAACCCCTTAAATAATTAAAGATGGAGTATTCTTTTTATGATTTTTTAAAGCTACTCGGCTCCTTGGCTCTTTTCCTTTATGGAATGAAGGTGATGAGTGAAGGCCTTCAGAAGTTTGCCGGCGACCGGCTCAGGAGAATTCTGACAGCGATGACTACCAATCGGGTGACGGGCGTGTTGACCGGTGTACTGATTACCGCCCTGGTGCAGTCCTCTTCCGCAACGACTGTCATGGTGGTGAGTTTCGTGAACGCGGGGCTGCTGACCCTCTCCCAATCCATCGGCGTCATTATGGGTGCCAATATCGGTACGACGGTCACGGCGTGGATTATTTCCGCTTTGGGCTTCAAGGTCGACATTGCCGCCTTCGCCCTTCCGCTGCTGGCCTTCGGCATTCCTCTTCTCTTCTCCCAGAAAAGTAACCGCAAGTCTCTCGGCGAGTTCATTTTCGGCTTCTCCTTCCTGTTCATGGGACTCTCCTACTTGAAAAACAACGCTCCCGACCTGAGCCAGAATCCCGACATGCTGGCCTTCGTACAGGACTATACGGACATGGGCTTCCTGTCTATCCTGCTTTTTGTCTTTATCGGTACCATCCTCACCATGATTGTGCAGGCTTCGGCTGCCACAATGGCCATCACGCTGATTATGTGTGCCAACGGCTGGATCAGCTTTGAACTGGGTGCCGCTCTGGTACTGGGCGAGAACATCGGTACCACGATTACGGCCAACCTGGCGGCACTGACGGGAAACACGCAGGCCCGACGGGCGGCGTTGGCCCACCTGGCCTTCAATGTCTTCGGTGTCATCTGGGTGCTCTGCCTGTTTGTACCCTTCACGGAGGCTGTGTCCTGGTTTGTCGAGAACGTGATGGGCTCTACCGATCCGGCTGTGGCCGTCTCGTTCAAGCTTTCTGCCTTCCACACGGCTTTCAACATCTGCAACGTCTTGATTTTGATTTGGTTCGTGCCCTTCATCGAGCGCACCGTCTGTGCCATCATCCCGCTCAAGGAGCAGGACGAGGAATACCGTCTGCGCTTCATCTCGGGCGGTATGCTCTCTACGGCCGAGCTTTCCATCCTGCAGGCCAGCAAGGAAATCCATCTCTTTGCCGAGCGTACGCACCGCATGTTCGGCATGGTGCGCGACCTGCTCCATACGGAGAAGGACGATGACTTCAACCGCGTGTTCAGCCGGGTGGAGAAGTACGAGAATATCAGCGACAGCATGGAGCTGGAGATTGCCAACTACCTGAACAAGGTGTCCGAAGGTCGTCTGAGCTCGGAAAGTAAGCTGCAGATACGCGGCATGCTCCGCGAAGTGACCGAGATAGAGAGTATCGGTGACAGCTGTTACAACCTGGCGCGTACAATGAACCGCAAGCGGCAGGCCAACGAGGACTTTACCGAGAAACAGTACGACCACATCCATTGCATGATGAAGCTGACGGACGAGGCACTCTCGCAGATGATTTCGGTCGTGGAACGCACGGATCATCATCCGGAAGACGTGAACAAGTCCTATAACCTGGAGAACGAAATCAACAACTACCGCAACCAGCTGAAGAACCAGAACATCATCGATGTGAACAACAAGGAATACAGCTATCAGATGGGCGTCTACTACATGGACATCATCGCCGAATGCGAGAAACTGGGCGACTACGTGGTGAATGTGGTGGAAGCCAGCTGCGACATCAAAGAAAAGAAGGCTTCGTAATCACGAAGCCTTCCCCTTGTCTCTTGGGATCAGTGAGTCACCTCAAAGTCCTCTTTGCCTACGCCACAGAGGGGGCATACCCAGTCGTCGGGCAGGTCTTCGAAGGCTGTGCCGGGCTGGATGCCGTTTTCGGGGTCGCCCAACTCGGGGTCGTAGATGTATTCACATACGGTGCAGATGTATTTGTCCATACTTTTTTCGTTTTTAAGGGTGGATGATTGTTTTCTGTTTCTCTCTGTAAAATAAACACGGATGAAGCCTGAATTGTTCATTCGTACCTGCCCCTTCTCTTTCCTAAAAAGATTTAATACTGCTTAACTGTCTGAATTATTGTTGTATTTTTGTGCTCAGTTAATTAAAACATGAACAATCTGCATGAGCGCAATGAAAGAAAATGCCAATCATGTCGGGCTGACCGACGAAGAGGTACGCCGAAGTCGTGCCGAGCATGGAGCGAACCTGTTGACTCCTCCCAAACGTCCCTCCCTTTTCAAGCTCTATTTGGAGAAATTCCAGGACCCCGTGGTCAAGGTACTGCTGGTGGCCGCCCTGTTTTCACTGATTATTTCGATTGTCGAGAACGAATACGCCGAAACCATCGGCATCATCGCCGCCATCCTGCTGGCTACGGGTATCGGCTTCTTCTTTGAATACGATGCCAACAAGAAGTTCGACCTGCTGAATGCCGTCAACGAAGAGACGCTGGTCAAGGTAATCCGCAACGGGCATGTACAGGAAGTGCCCCGCAAGGATGTGGTGGTGGGCGATGTCGTTATTCTGGAGACGGGCGAGGAGATGCCGGCCGACGGCACGTTGCTTGAGGCTGTTTCGTTGCAGGTAAACGAGTCCAATCTGACCGGCGAACCGGTGGTTTCCAAAACGACCGTCGAGGCCGATTTCGACGAAGAGGCCACGTATGCCTCCAACCGTGTGTTGCGCGGCACGACCGTGGTCGACGGCCACGGCATGATGCGTGTCGAGGCCGTGGGCGACGCGACTGAGATTGGTAAGGTGGCCCGTCAGAGTACGGAGCAGACCACCGAGCCCACACCTCTTAATATACAGCTCACCAAGCTGGCCAACCTGATCGGCAAGATCGGCTTTACCGCTGCCGGACTGGCTTTCGTCATCTTCTTTGTGAAAGATGTCATCCTCTTCTACGACTTTTCTTCCTTCCATACCTTTGCCGACTGGCTGCCCGCCCTGCAGGCCACGCTGAAGTATTTCATGATGGCCGTCACGCTGATTGTGGTGGCTGTGCCCGAGGGCCTGCCCATGAGCGTCACCCTGAGCCTGGCGCTGAACATGCGCCGCATGCTCTCCACCAACAACCTGGTGCGCAAGATGCATGCCTGCGAGACGATGGGTGCCATTACCGTCATCTGCACCGACAAGACGGGTACGCTGACACAGAACCAGATGCAGGTGTACGAGCCCAGCTTCTACGGACTGAAGAACCGGGGCGAGCTGGCCGACGACGAGTTGAGCCGCGTGGTGAAGGAAGGCATCAGTGCCAACTCCACCGCCTTCCTGGAGGAAGCCACGGCCGACGGCAAGGTGAAGGGGGTGGGCAATCCCACCGAAGTGGCCCTGCTCCTGTGGCTCAACAAGCAGGGACAGGACTACCTGAAGCTGCGTGAGGCGGCACAGGTGGTGGACCAGCTGACCTTCTCGACCGAACGTAAGTACATGGCTACGCTGGTGCAGTCTCCGTTGCTGAACAGGAAAGTGCTCTATGTGAAGGGTGCTCCCGAGATTGTGCTGGGCAAGTGCAAGGACGTGGTGCTGGACGGCAAGCGCACCGATGCCGCCGCCTACCGCTCCACGGTCGACGCCCAGCTGCTGGGCTATCAGAACATGGCCATGCGTACCCTGGGCTTTGCCTATAAGGTGGTGGCCGACGACGATACGCGCGACTGCGCTTCGCTGGTGGCCGACGGCGACCTGTCGTTTGTGGGCGTGGTAGCCATCAGCGACCCCATCCGCCCCGATGTGCCTGCCGCCGTGCAGAAGTGCCAGTCGGCCGGCATTGCCGTGAAGATTGTGACGGGCGACACGCCGGGTACCGCTACCGAGATTGCCCGCCAGATAGGCCTGTGGAAGCCCGAAGACACCGAACGCAACCGCATCACCGGTGCCGACTTTGCCGCCCTGACCGACGAGGAGGCCCTCGACCGGGTACTGGACCTGAAGATCATGTCGCGCGCCCGTCCCACGGACAAGCAGCGCCTCGTGCAGCTGCTCCAGCAGAAAGGGGCCGTCGTGGCCGTGACGGGC
>CATXSD010000167.1 GCA_958402075.1 Mediterranea massiliensis
TCGACCGCCGTCAGGTCCGAAGGGGCTGCTATCGGAACTGCTTTCATCTTTTGCTCCATTCTGTTTTTTAGGCTGACATATTCTTGATATAGGGTAACTCGGGCAACGTGCCGAAGCCATAGAAGCGGCGGGCATTCTCCCCCAGGAAAAGGGCCTTCTCTTCTTCCGTCAGTTCGGACGACTTGAGCACGAAGTCATAAGACATGCGGTAGGTGATGGCCGTGATGGTGCGCGGATAGTCCGAACCCCACATCAGCTTGTCCATACCTACCCGGTCGGCCGCTTCGCGGATGGCCCACACCGCCCCGCGGAACGGATAGAACTCGTCGTTGAAGAGCCACGTGATGCCGCCCGACTCGATGCGTACGTTCGGATGGCGGGCCAGCTTCACCTGCTCGGTCCAGCCGGGACGGGTCACCATGCCGAAATGGCCGATGGCCACCTTCAGCCGCGGACATTCCTGAATGACTTCCTCCATCTCGGCCACCTGCGTATCGCCGTCGGCCAGGTCGATGGAAAGCAACACGCCATTCTGCTCCATCAGCTTGAACATCTGCATCATCTCTTCACTGTTCAGCATCACGCGCCCTTCCTTCAGCAACAGGCGCTGGGCAGGAATCTTGATGCCGCGGAAGCCACGGGCCATCAGTTGGCGTGCCTGCTCCAAGTAGCCGGGCTTGCGGAACTCGCACATGCCGCACACGAAGAAGCGGTCGGGATAGCGCGAAGCCACATCGGCCAGATAATCGTTCTGAAAGCCGTCGATGAACTCCTGCGTGACGACAGCCGCTGCCACCTGTGCATAGTCCATGTTCGACAGGAATACCTCGGCACTGTTCACGCCGTCCACCATAAACGGCGGGAGCATCTGCCGCACTTCGCCCATGAAGAGCGAACGGCCGTTTTCCAACGTACGAATGGGCAGGCCGTCGACCACCGTGTCCTGCTTCAGCCACAGGTGGGAATGGGCATCAATAAGGGTATAGTTCATCATCGCTCCTCCTCTCCCTTATGAATTAGCCCAGCTCACGCGGAACTGGTCACCGATGATTTCACGGACTTCACGCAGCAAGGTTTCGTCCATCGGTTCCTCGATAAAGGCCACGTTCTTGCGGACGTTCTGCGGATTGGCCGTACTGAACAAGGTCGTGGCAATGCGCGGATTGCTCACGGCATACTGCATGGCCAGCTTCTCGATGGGATAGTTGCGGGCCTTGCAATGCTCCATGGCCTTGCGGCAGGCCTCGACCAACGGACGGGGAGCCGGATGCCAGGCGGGAACACCGCGCTCGGTGAGCAGCCCCATAGACAAGGGAGAAGCACTGATGACCCCGATGCCTCGGGATTCAAAATAATCCAAGAAATCCACCAGCTTGTCGTCGCACAGGCAGTAGTGACAGAAGTTGAGCACAGACTCCACCGTACCGGCGGGCGAATGGTCGACGACCCACTTCAGGTTCTCCAGTTGCAGGTCGGTGATGCCCACATGGCCCACCACGCCTTTCCTGCGCAACTCGACCAAAGCGGGCAAGGTTTCGTCCACCACCTGATGGAGGTCGGCAAACTCGATGTCGTGCACATTGATGAGGTCGATGTAGTCGATGTTCAGCCGCTCCATACTCTCGTAAACGCTTTCAACGGCACGCTTGGCGGAGTAGTCCCACGTGTTGACCCCGTCCTTGCCGTAACGGCCCACCTTGGTGGAGAGGTAATACTTGTCGCGCGGAATGTCCTTCAGCGCCTTGCCCAGCACGGTTTCGGCCTTGTAATGGCCATAGTAGGGAGATACGTCGATGAAATTCATGCCCAGCTCAATAGCGGTGAACACGGCTTCGATACCTTCTTTCTCCTTAATATCATGGAAAACGCCTCCCAGCGAGGAAGCTCCGAAACTGAGGGAAGAGACCTTCATCCCGGTCTTCCCGATTTCATGGTATTGCATAATCCTTCTGTTTTAAAATGTTTACGCCAACAAAGGTAAAAGAAGAAGCGAAAGGTCTGTCCGAACGGAAAGCGGAAAAAGCACGTAAAGGTTTACGTAACAAATTTTACGTGCCCATCCATGCATGTTTGCCTGAAAAATGTTTTCTTTGCAGCAGAATCGCATGACGGACAAACCATGGAACACTCCAAACATACCTCCCTGAAAGACCTGGCCCGGGTGCTGGGCGTATCCATCCCCACCGTGTCGAGAGCGCTGAAGGACAGCCCTGACATCAGCCGTGACCTGTGCGAACGGGCCAAGCGGCTGGCGCAGGAGATGAACTACCGCCCCAATCCCTTCGCCATGAGCCTGCGGAAGAACACGCCGCGCATCATCGGCGTCATCGTGCCCGACATCGTGACCCACTTCTTCGCCTCCATCCTGAGCGGCATCGAGGACACGGCCGTGTCCAACGGTTACTTCGTCATCATCACCACCTCGCACGAATCCTACGAACACGAGAAGCGCAACATCGAGAATCTGGTGAACATGCGCGTGGAGGGCATCATCGCCTGCCTCTCGCAGGAGACGACGGACTACAGCCACTGGGCCGCCCTGGCAGACATCAACATGCCCCTCATCCTCTTCGACCGCATCTGCCTGACCGACCGTTTCTCCTCCGTCGTGGCCGACGGCGAGCAGTCGGCCCGCGCCGCCACCCGGCACCTGCTGGACACGGGCAGCCGCCGCGTGGCCTTCATCGGCGGGGCCAACCACCTGGACATCGTCAAGCGGCGCAAGCACGGCTACCTGGAAGCCCTGCGCGACAACCGCATCCCCATCGAAAAGGAGCTGGTGGTGTGCCGCAAGATAGACTATGAAGAAGGCAAGGCGGCCACCGAATCGCTCCTCGCCCTGCCCCAGCCGCCCGACGCCATCCTGGCCATGAACGACACCCTGGCCTTCGCCGCCATGGAGGTCATCAAGAGCCACGGCCTGCGCATCCCGCAGGACGTGGCCCTCATCGGATATACCGACGAACAGCACGCCAACTACGTGGAACCCAAACTCTCGGCCGTGTGCCACCAGACCTACCAGATGGGGGTAACCGCCTGCCGCCTGCTGATAGACCGCCTGAAAGGCGACAAGACGGTGCGGCAGGTCGTGGTGCCCACCTCCCTGCAAATCAGGGAAAGCAGCGTTAAAGAAGGTTGAAAAAGACGGGGAAATTGTCCGTTTCGCCTCCAAAGTCTATCTTTGCAGCCGCATTTACATGAAAAGAAGCAGCATCCATGACCGAACAGGAAGTCCGAAAATACTTGCGACAGATGAAGGAAGAAAGCTCCGAAAGGGCTTTCAAGGGATTCTTTGACCTGACCTACGACCGCCTGTTCCGCATCGCCTACTACTACCTGAAGCACGAGGAGTGGGCGCAGGAAGTGGTGCTCGACGTGTTCCTCGCCCTGTGGAAGCAGCGCGACACGCTGGCCTCCGTGCAGAACATTGAGGACTATTGCTTCGTCCTCACCCGCAACGCCTCGCTCAACTACCTGGAAAAGGAAGCGCGCCGAAGCGATTCCCTCCCCGCCGAACTGGCCGAAAACGACGCTTCCGACCCTTCGCCCGAGGAGTGCCTCATCAGCGAAGAGCTCTTTGCCCGCTACGTCAAGGCACTGGACCGCCTGCCCGAACGCTGCCGCAAAGTCTTCATCCGCATCCGCGAAGAGAAGCAGAGCTATGCCCAGGTGGCCGAAGAGCTGGGCATCAGCGTCAAGACCGTAGACGCCCAACTGCAGAAAGCCGTCTCCCGCCTGCGGGATATGCTGAAGTAAATCCTGTCTTCCGAAGTCAATCACCGTTCGTGAAATCTGTTCCCTTATAGGGAAACGCTCGTTCCCTCCGTAGGAAACGCCCGTTTCCTACACGGGGAACAACCGTTTCCAACCGTGGGAAACAGTCGTTTCCTGTACAGGGAACGGACCTCTACTGCTAGGACATGTCCTGCATCGTCCGTTTTTATGGGCAGGACAACAATTGGAATTTTATGCAAAAAGCGCCGCCCGCAGAAAAAAAGTCGTTTTCCGCATAGGGAGTTTTCCACTTTCCGCTGTCTTTAAGGTAAAACAACTCTATAAAAAACGTACTGACATGAAAAAAGCTATCTTTATCACCACCGGCTTCGTGCTGGCCCTGCTGGTCCTAACAGGCCTGACGGCCTGCGACGGCCACAACGACAAGTTTCCCAAAGACTATCTGGGATTTGAAAGGTTTCTAGAAAATTACACCTTCGAACGCGGAGTGGAAAGTCAGGAAATAACATTGAAAGTGGTTGCGGCCGAAAAGACCGACACCGAACGCAAAGCTACAATCAGCATCCGAAATCTGCCGGGGCGACAACCTGCCTACACATTGCTGGACAAAGAAGTGACCATCGCTCCCAAGAATAAGTCCGCCCACGTACGCATACGGATTTATCCCGCCAAAATAAAGAAAGCGGACGAAATCAGACTGACCTGCACACCCAAGGACAAAAAGGTGAAAGCTACGACTGTCACACTGAAAATCGCAATCAAATAAGAAAACGCTTATATGACAGAGAAAGACCCTTTTGAAGCCCTGCTCGACCGCCTGGTAGCCTCAACACGCTCACCCCGCGGACGGTTCAGCGCAGCCCGTTCCTGGCCCCTGCTCCAGACGCGCCTGAAGAGACGCACGCTGAAGCGCACTCTCTGGATGCGGGTGGCCGGAGCGGCAGCCGTCGTGCTGCTTTGCGTGGCCGGATGGCAGGCCTACGAACAGCTCCGCCCCGTGGAAATGATGACGGTGACGGCACAGGCGGAGACGCGCACCGTCGTCCTGCCCGACCGCACGGAAGTCGTCCTGAACCGCCACTCCACGCTGACTTACCCGAAAGACTTCCGGCGGGAGGCGCGGCGTGAAGTGACCCTGCAGGGAGGCGCCTACTTCGAGGTGACCAAAGACCCGTCGCACCCCTTTGTGGTAGAAACGGACGAGGTACAGGTGCAGGTACTGGGCACGCACTTCAACGTCGAAGCCTACCCGCGCGACCGCGAAGTGCGTACCACGCTGCTCGAAGGCTCCGTAGCTGTCAGCCTTCCCGGCCGGTCGCAACGGCTGGTGCTGGCTCCCAACGAACGGGCCGTCTACGACAAGACCAGCGGCCGCCTGTCGCAAGAATCCCTGGCCGATGCTGCCAATGACATCAGCTGGCGCCACGGATGCCTGAACTTCCGGAGCCAGCCCCTGCGCGAAATCGTCCGCCA
>CATXSD010000168.1 GCA_958402075.1 Mediterranea massiliensis
ACGTCTGTACTTCAATGTTCCGATTGTTGACATAGTTTTGTTGTTTTAGTTTGTGCTTGATTAATTGAGAATGGAAAATGATCTTGCTCCGGCCGCAGGCAAATTCTTCATTTTTCATTCTTCGTTCTTCATTACGTAGGCAAAGATAATCGCTTCCCCACGTGCGTCCAAAAACAGAGTATCAGTTTTATGCAAAAATCTGTTAACAAAGGTGGGGTGTTGTGTTAATAAAACTAACGCGCTGATTTGCAGGGTGTAATACGGTGTTTTCGTACTTGGAAAGCGGTGCTTTTCGGTTTTCGGCGCGGCGCGCTATGAATTTTTATGCGTGTCTGCACGTCATTGTCTGGATTGTGTTTTTGCCTGAATACTGCCTGCCTCCATACGGCCGAAAACCCTTACATTACAAAACTTACAAAAGAAAAAATCGGATTTCGTCTTTGTCTGGCGGTAGTGAATTTAGAAGTTTATTATATATTTATATATATAATATATTATATATATAAATATATAATAAAATATTTTTACTTACTATTTGAAACCTCACAGGATTTGAAAAAGAGGGATGTTTTTCCGAAAAAAACTATTGTAAGTTTTGTAATGTAAGGGTGTCCGGTTCCTTTTCCATTCCTTGTGGAAAGATTACATCTGTACTCCATTATTTTTTTTACACATCCATTGTTTGGAGGAATATAAGGGAAATCGTATATTTGTCCGAAAATAACCTGCAAAATCTATGCTGACATTTGCCTATTATAATTATCAGTTCGGGAAGATATTGCAGCCCCGTCAGGGCGAGCTGTTCGACACGCTTCCCGACCCCGAAGAGTCCTTCCGGCGCAAACAGGATATATTGGACGAACTGATCCTGGCCGACTACGAAGGAGAGAGGAAAATAACGTTTGTCAACGCGCGGCGCACCAAAGCGTTCCGCCATTGCTACATGGCACCTCCGCAGGACGGACTGACGGTGCTGAAGATACAGAACCGCCACCTGCGCAAGACCGAGACGCGCGATTTCGGCGAAGAGCTGCGCGAGGAGTTTCCCGCCTGCCTGGTGGTGATAGACAACCGCCCCGGCATCCAGCGCATCGTCATCGAGAAGAAGGGTGCGGCCTTTGCGGACATCACCCAGGTGCAGGGCATCCTGCAGACCACCCTGCGCCTCTTGTTGCAACCCTATGGCCTGAGCATCAGTGTGGACCAGCTCCACACGCGCGAGGCCTTCTGGAACGTGGTGGCCAACGTGAAGCAATATCCGTTGGGATTCCGGCGGATGATGGTGCGCCTGCCCCATCTGAACCTGGAGCGGATTTCGAAAGTGATGAAGCGCTACATCGACGACGCCCGCGGCTCCTTCGGGAGCAGCCTGGCGCTGGACTTCCGTGCACCCGATGGCGGACGGCTGAACCTGGACGAGAAGGACGAACGCCAGCAGGCCTTCATCGCGACCCTGACCGAGGATGTGGGCGGCAACAACACCATCGGCCTCTATCCCGTGGGTGCGGGAGCGAAACCCGTACAGATAGGGAGCGGCAACTACCGCACGGCCGGCATCTGCGAGGATACGTTCGACAAGCTGGGGGCTGCCGATGCCGACGAGCGGGGCAGGGCAATGGATGCGCTGAAACGGTTCACCAAGAAATTTATCGATGACTGAGGCTGAGAAAACCAAGTTGCGGATGCGCTGCCTGGACGACGCGCTTTTCCGCCAGTGGGCACCCGTGCTGAACCGCCTGGCGCGGCAGGGAGGGACCGACGCCGTGGAGGTGTGGCACGAGGCCGAGTGTGCCATCCGCCGGCTGAAGCACGTAGAGCAGTGGCGCGATGTCGAGGTGGAGCAGGTGTATACCAACCTGTGCCGCAAGTATGCCGGCCGCGAGATGGAGGCGGTGGCGGTGATGGCCGTGCTCTTCTCCCTGCTGAGTGATGCCGCCGTGAGTGCCGACGAGGCCGATGCCAATCCGCACGCGCCCGTCTGCCGGGCCATCGGCGCCATGCTGGGCGACGACCGGCGCTTCCTGACTCTGCTGGATGCCTTCTTGGAGCGCGGGGTAGACAACTACGGACGGCCCGTGGTGCTGCCTGTGACGGACTATCTGGCGCAGACACCCGACGACGAAAACGATGATGCGGCCTTCGGAGCCTCGTCCTCCGCATCGGACGACGGAGGTGCCGACGAGCTGTACCGCCTGGCCGTCCAGCAGCCCGACATCGACCATGCCCGTCCCTATCAGCTGGCGCTCTACCGGCTGGGCCGCAGGGAGCAGGGCGACGCGGTGAACCTTTACTTTGCCCGCCGCGGTGAGGAAATAGAGAAACAGAAAACCCAGCAGACGGCCTACATCGGCACGCTGAACGGTACGGCCTACGGCCCCGTGAGCCAGCGGATGGAACTGCCCGCCGAACGGCCGTCGGCACAACTCGAAAAGCCATGAACGAAGAAGAGAAAAAGGGAAACAATACATACATCCACCTGGTGATAGGGTCCGTTTTCGGTCCTGTGGAGCAGCACATCGGGGCCGCGCCCTGCGCGGATACGCCGGACAAGGAACCGGCCGCGGTGGCCGGCAAGATGGAAGAGGGGAGGGAAAAGGCGCCCGACACGCTGCCCGCGGTCTTGGGCACACCTCAAGCCCGGGCCCTGCTGGGGCGTCTCGTAGCCGCCGGCCTCGTGGACGAGCGCTGGCAGCCCCTTTCGCTCTCGAACCCCGAGAAGGGCGTGCTGGCCTCCCTGCTGGCCGACCGCCTGGGTGTGGACAACCTGTGGCAGACCTTCGGCGGCCTGTGGGGCATGAAGTCGGAAACCCTCCGCTCGGCCTGCAACCTGGGGATGGGACAACGCAAGACGATGGCGTTCATGGAGCGGGTGAAGGGGGTGATGGAGGGGTGAGTCTGTTTATTTTGATATTCCATCGAGAAAAAATGTCGAATCGTATCGGTTATTTTGCTTTTTTTTATATTTTTGCCATAAACTATGAGATTTTATTCCTGATTGCCTGCTTGCGTGAACGGGCGTAACCTCTTGGCAGGAGGAAAGCGACTCCCGTTTTGTCATGCAACAAATTAGCCGACCTGCCAACATGCATCGGCATAAGAATGGATTCAAGGGAAACAGTCCGATCGTTTCAACAAATTTCAATGATATGAAAAAATATTTTTTATTTGTCTTTCTTATGGTTTTCGCCCATCTGGTGATGGGGCAGACAACCGACATCGCAGACCTTCAAAAAAGAGCGGAACAGGGAGAAGCCGATGCGCAAAATAAATTAGGTATCTGTTTTAAGAACGGCGAAGGCGTAGAAAAAGACTGGTCGAAAGCCGTTTACTGGTACAAAAAAGCGGCCGATCAGGGGCATGCGGCAGCACAAAACAGTGTAGGATATTGTTACAATCATGGCGAAGGTGTGGAAAAAGACCTGTCGAAAGCCATATTTTGGTACACAAAGGCGGCCGAACAGGGGTATGCTATGGCGCAATGCAATCTGGGTATTTGTTTTAAGAACGGCATAGGCGTAGAAAAGGACTGGCCGAAAGCGGTGTATTGGTACACAAAAGCGGCCGAACAGGGATATGCTGATGCACAACTCAATTTAGGGTATTGTTACAATTATGGCCAAGGCGTGGAAACAGACCTGTCGAAAGCGGTGTATTGGTATACAAAGTCGGCAGAACAGGGAAATACTATCGCACAAAATAATTTAGGCAATTGTTTTTATAACGGCGAAGGCGTTGAGAAAGACCTGTCAGAGGCAGTTTCCTGGTATCAGAAGGCGGCCGAACAAGGGTATGCTGACGCGCAATATAACTTGGGGAAATGTTACTATTACAGCAAAGGTGTCTTAAAAAGTCTGAAGAAGGCCGTGAACTGGTATCAGAAGGCGGCTGATCAGGGATATGCGGCAGCACAATACAGCCTGGGGGAATGTTATTTTGAGTATGGCAGAGGGGTCAAGAAAGACAGGACCAAATCGGTGTACTGGTATAAGAAGGCGGCCGAACAAGGGTATGCTGACGCGCAAGTCAGTTTGGGATATTGTTATGACGAGGGGAAAGGCGTAGACCAAGACTTGTCGGAAGCCGTATACTGGTATCAGAAGGCGGCCGACCAGGGCCATGCTACAGGCCAGTACAATCTGGGCGTCTGCTATGCAAACGGCAGGGGGGTGAACAGGGATCTGGATCTGGCGGCATACTGGTACACGCTCTCTGCCGATCAAGGGTATGAAAACGCGCGTCATAATCTGTATATATTGCAGCATAATGGACAGGCGCCTGCGTCGGGAGTCAATTGGGGAGATGTTTTGGTGGCAATAGGCAGTGGCATTAACCAGGTGGCCGCCAGCATCAGCTCGTCGGGTGCAAGCCGTTATAATTCGAGCGCATACAGCTATACAGGGCAGGTTAATGACAGGTCTGCCGGAAACAGTGCCGGTAGTGGTGATAACTCAATTAAGGAAAAAGCCAAAAATGTTCGGATGAAAAACAACTACCTGAAGAGCGGGACCTACCAACTGGCATCAAAGAATTATACCCAATTGGAAGACGCTATCAGAGATATGAAAATATATCCCGAAAAATACTCCCATCTTTCAGAGGAACAATTCTGTCGGGAAGTGGAGAGGGCACAGAACGAAATGAAGAAAATAAGGCAGGAGATGAGTCAATATGGGTTCAATCAAAGAATCTCACCCTTTGAAAACTGGAAGCCCGGTTATTGCAGATAGAATACTGGGCAACATTTTTATGGCATTCGATGTAGAGAAGGACATACTTTTCCCCATCCGTACCCACTACGCCGTACCCACTACGTAGTGGGTTTTTCATGTTCCGATACCCTAACTTTGCCCCCGTAAGCCACCAGAAAGGCTTGCGGGGGCATTTCGTTTTGGATGCCTCCAACCCTTAAAACAAAAAACGATTATGGAAAAGTTAGTAACCATCCTCGAACAGTTTCCCCTCTCGGCCCGCCCCTACACGGCGAAGGACGGCACGCCGATGGTGTTCAACTCGCGCGGCTTCCTGCTGAGCGACGGCATCGACGAATGCTACGCCGAAATGACGGGCGACGCCGCACTGGCCTGCCCCGAGTACGACCGCAACACGCTGCACAAGGTGCAGGCCTGCATCAAGACCCACTACTGTCCCAAGAAAAAATTAACAATTATGTGTAAATGGATATATTTCAATT
>CATXSD010000169.1 GCA_958402075.1 Mediterranea massiliensis
CTGTTTCATCAACGCTGTCGTGTTTGGTGGACTGGCATTCATTTTTCTCGACGACATTCTGCGCTTCTTCGGAGCCAGCACCGATACCCTGCCCTATGCCCGCGACTTCATGCAAATCATTCTGCTGGGCACGCCCATTACCTACACCATGATCGGGCTGAACCACATCATGCGTGCCACGGGCCATCCGAAGAAGGCCATGCTGACATCGCTTGCCACCGTGGTGTCCAACATCATCCTCGCTCCCCTCTTCATTTTCCAGTTCGGCTGGGGCATACAGGGGGCGGCGCTGGCTACAGTCATCTCGCAGTTCATCGGCACGCTGTGGGTGCTGAACCACTTCCTCCGTCGTTCCAATCCCATCCGCCTGCATCGCAACTTCTACCGCCTGGAGCGGCGCATCGTGGGCAGCATTTTCTCCATCGGCATGTCTCCGTTCCTGATGAACGTCACGGCCTGCGCCATCGTCATCCTCATCAACAACAGCCTGCGTCACCACGGGGGCGACATGGCCATCGGCGCCTATGGCATCATCAACCGCCTGCTAATGCTCTACGTCATGATTGTAATCGGACTGACGATGGGCATGCAGCCCATCGTGGGCTACAATTTCGGTGCCCGCAAGCTGGACCGCGTGAAGCGTACCCTTCGCCTGAGCATCATTGCAGGTGTGTGCATCACCTCCAGCGGGTTCGTCATCTGTGAGCTGTTCCCCCATGCCGTCGCTTCGGTATTCACTTCGGACGAGGCACTCATCGGCATGGCGGCTCACGGCCTGCGCATCTGTGTGGCTATCTTCCCCCTCATCGGAGCTCAGATGGTCATCGGCAATTTCTTCCAAAGCATCGGCAAGGCCAAGGTCAGCATCTTCATGTCGCTCACGCGCCAGCTCATCTACCTCTTGCCCTGCCTGCTTGTCTTCCCACGGTTCATGGGGCTGGACGGTGTATGGGCCAGCATGCCTGTCAGCGATTTCTTCGCCTTCGTCACGGCTGTGCTCATCTTGCTGTGGTACATCAAGAACCATCGCCTGATGCCGCCCCTCACCACTAACCGCTAACCGCTCACCACTAACCGCTGCCTACTCGTTCCTGAGACCCCGCACTGGGTTCTCCCTTGCGATGCGCCAGGCCTTGCTGAGAGCCACACCCGCGATGATGAGCAGAAGCAGCAGGGCGGCTCCTATATAGACGGCTGCCAAACCGCCCACAGCGTCACGGAACTGCTCCATCCACAACCGCCCGACCCACCAGGCGCCTGCTGTACCCACAACTACCGAAGGAACCGACAGCCACGTCACGTCGCGCAGCAGGAGGCGCAGGATGTCACTTGTCTCTGCCCCGTTCACCTTGCGGATGGCTATCTCCTTGGAGCGGAGGCGGATTTCATCGTTCACGTAGCCCGTCAGACCCAGCAGGATGATAAAGAGGATGGCCACGGAAGCCAGCAACGTGACGTTGCGGAACAGGCGCACGGAGTCGGAATAACTGCGCATCGTCTGCTCCATGGAGCGGAAGGCCAAGTCGGCCTGCGGAAAGATGCGGGCCATATCGGCGTTCAGGCGGAGCAGGTTGTCATCGAACGGCTCCTTCAGCCGCACGGAGACGTCCAGACCGACCCCTTCACACCACTCCACCAGCACAGGCGTATCGTCGTCCGCAGCCAGCGGAAAGGCGAAGTCGTCCAGCAGTCCCACTACCGTGCCGTAGTCGTTCACCGTCCGGCCGATGGGGCTGTCCGTCCATCCTATCTTGCGGCAGAAGGCCTCGTTCACCAGCAGTTGGCGGTCGCCCGTCAGGTTGTGCCCCTCCTTCAGGCGGAGGCCGATGAAGGGCAGATAGTCGGCCGTAAACCAGGCGTTGCGCGGATAGAACAGCTCGTTGCCCTGCGCGTCGCAGACGGGGCGGTTGGAAACAAAGCCCAGCATGGTGCACTGCGACGAAGCCACGGCCTGCACATAGGGCAGATTACGCAGCTGGGCACACAGTTGGTCGCCGTCCGTCATGCCCCGCTGTACGAAGGCTACGCGCTCGGGGTTCCATCCGCGGTCGCGCCTTGTCAGATGGACATACTGCACGGCCACGACCAGCATCATGCCCAGCACGAAGGCCGCCCCCGTGAACTGGATGACGAGCAGCGTCCGCTTCCATCCGCGGCGGCCGGCAGCATAGCGGCGGAACACTTGCGTCACAGGGATGCGGGCAAACAACAGGGCGGGCAGGCATCCGCCCACCACAAACAGCACGCCCAGCGCCAGCAGCGGTGCATAGAGGTTGGACGGAGCAAACAGTACGCCGAGGGGCACGCCTGCCAGCTCTTCCATCCCGTCGCGGAAAAGGAAGGTCAGCAAGGCGGCCAGCAAGAGGGAAAGCAGCACGACCACCGCCGTCTCCAGCAGAAACAGGCGGAAGATACTCCCACTGCCCGCGCCGCTGCACTTGTGCACACCGATGGCCTTGGCCCGCCGCGTCAGCGAGGCGACGGAGACAAGCACGTAGTTGAACGCCGTGACCAGCAGCAGCGCGATGCCCAGAAAAGCCATGACGGCCACCATCCGCCGCACCTTGGGCAGGCTGAGGTGCGCATCGCGCAGCGGAGTGAGGTGGACGGAAAGCTCCAGCCCGCTGTCGGGCGGCAGGTGGCGGGCAATGTCGGCCGAGAGGCGTTCGTTCAACCAGGCGGCATCCTGCGGACTGCGCAGGCGCACGTAGCCGTTGTAGTTACCCCCGCTGTTCCATCCCTGCCCCCACTGCGTATACCGGCCGATGGCGGCAAAGGAAACCACGGCCTCGGGACACTTCTCGAGGGAAGTGTTAGGCGGCACGTCGCGGAAGATGCCCTTGACGAGCAGCGTCACTTGGTTGCCCTGAATGTTGTAGCCCACCGTCTTGCCAAGAGGACTCTCGTCGCCGAACAGGCGGCGCGCACCCGCCTCGGAGAGGAAGACCGCATCGGGGCTGGCCAGGTCCTGCGGATTTCCCTCCAGCACGTCCAGCCCCAAGACGGAGAAGAACAGTGTGTCGCCCATCAGGGTGGCGAGCTGTACCTCCCTTTCGCCCAAGCGGTAGCGGTCACCGAAGAGCGAGCAGCAGACAGTACCTCCCTGCACACGGTCGGGGTGCAAGGCAGCTATCGTGCCGGGGATGGGCATCAGGGTGTAGACCGACTCCTCCCCTTGCGGCAGGCCGTCCTTCAGCCAGCCTGTCTTCACCTGATAGAGCCTGTCGGCCTCGTGGTAGAAGTTGTCGTAACTCAGTTCGAAGGCGATTCTTGCGAAGAGAAACACCGACACCAGCAGCCCCAAGGCCAGCGAAACAACCTTGACCAGGTTTGCGCCGGCCTGATGGGTCAGAGCTTGTAGGGTATAATAAAACTGTCTCATATACTGTCATACAAATGATTCATTGGCAAAATTCAATCGGCGCATGGAAGGCCGTCAACATCGACAAGCTACTCGCTCTTAATGCTCAGCACAGGGTTTTCGTTGGCTATCCGCCATGCCTTCAGCACCACCACCGCCACCACGAGCACCAGCAGCAGAAGGGCCAGCAGGACATACCACACGGCCGAAAGCAGACGGCTGTCGGCAAATTGCTGCATCCACTGGCCGGAGACGTACCACGCCACGGCCATGCCTGCCGCGACGGCCAGCACGGCTATCTTGAGGATGTCCAGCGAGAGCAGGCGCAGGATGTCGGACGCTTCGGCGCCGTTCACCTTGCGGATGGCTATTTCCTTGGAGCGTCGCTGCGTCTCGTCGCTGACGTAGCCGATGAGCCCCATCAGCACGATGAGGATGATGCAGGCGGTGGTAACCCACACAGTGTTGCGGAAAGTAGAGACGCTGGCATTCTGCTCGCGGCGGATGTCCTGATAGGTGGTGAACTCCAGCGACAGGTCGGGATAGGTGGACTTGACGAAGGCGTTCAGACGCTTCAGGTTCTCGTCCAGCGGGGCCTTCAGGCGGACGTTGAAGGTGCGAAGACGGTCGTTCAGGATGAAGGCGGTGCAGGTCTGGCTCGCGAAGAAGCCCATGTTGCGCACATTCTCCACCACACCTGTCACGATGGCCGGCTCTTCCAGTCCTGCCCAGGAGGGATCGATGGGCAGCTGGCGGCCGATGGCGGTGTCGCCCCACTTCAACGTCTCCACCGTCTTGCGGCCCACCACGGCTTCGCCCCGATGCTGCGGCCAATGACCTTCCAGCAGCTGGAGGCCCGTCACCTGAGGGAAATCCTTGTCTATCTGCGTGAAGTGCAGGGGGCAGATGAAGTTGCCCTGGTTGTCCAGCAGCCGATAGGTGCTGAAGTGGGCCAGCAGATGGGAGCCACTTCCGGCCACGGCCTCGACGTAGGGTTCACGACGAATGGCGTCGGCCACGCCCTGCGCCCGCTGGATGTTGCCCGTTACCATCCCCACGGCCAGCCCTTCGGCGCGGAAACCTACGCTGCGCGTCATCAGTTCATGATACTGCCACACGGTGGTCAGCAGCAGGCCGCCGATGAAGGACACGCCGATGAACTGCACGAACAACAGGCCCCGCTTCCACGAACGCTTGCCGTCGGTATAGCGGCGGAACACCTGCGTCACAGGGATGCGGGCATAGATGCGCCCCGGCACCACGCCCGCCACGAGGAAGAGCAGCAGCACCGTGCCCAGCGGCACGTAGAGCGTCTGCCAGGTGAAGAGGTCGGTCAGGCGGCTGCCCAGCAGCTCCTCCACCTGCTCGCGCAGCAGCCACAACAGCACGCCGCCGCAAAGGATGGAGGCCACTACCAGCAGCCCCGTCTCCCAGAGGAACATCGAGAGGATGTGCCAGCCATCGGCGCCGCTGCACTTGTGCACGCCCACCAGCTTGGCCCGCCGGCTCATGGCGGCCACGGCGCGTAGCACGTAGTTCAGGATGGAGACGAAGAAGATGGAGAAGCCCAGCACGCCGAGGATGACCAACCGCCGCGTGCTGTCGGGAAAGGAGCGGTAAACCTTATACAAGGGCAGGACGCTGTACTCCGTCACCACGTCGTCACCCAGGTGCGGGTCGGTATATTGTTCCACGGCCTTCTGGATGCGGCTGTTCATTGCGTCCACATCGGCGGGCTGCTTCAGGCGGAACAGGACACCGTAGAGGTTGTTCATGTCCCCTGTGCCCCTTCCGTAGGCCCCGTCCAT
>CATXSD010000170.1 GCA_958402075.1 Mediterranea massiliensis
CGCCCTGGAGCAGGGCAAGAGCGCCCGTACCGTGGCCTGCGAGAACGAGGAAGAGGAAGCCTGCGCCAAGCAGATGTTCCTGCTCACCACCAAGCCCGTGCTCTACGTGTGCAACGTGGACGACACCTCCGCCGCCACCGGCAACGCCTACGTGGAGCAGGTGCGCGAGGCCATCAAGGGTGAGGACGCCCAGCTGATGATCATCTCCGCCCAGACCGAGGCCGACATCGCCGAACTGGAGACCTACGAGGAGAAGCAGATGTTCCTCGAAGACCTCGGCCTGAAGGAAAGCGGCTGCAACCGCCTCATCAAGGCCATCTACAGCCTGCTCAATCTCGAGACGTTCATCACCGCCGGCGAGATGGAAGTCAAGGCCTGGACCTACCACAAGGGCTGGAAGGCTCCGCAATGTGCCGGCGTCATCCACACCGACTTCGAGAAGGGCTTCATCCGCGCCGAGGTCATCAAGTACGACGACTATATCAAGTACGGCTCCGAAGCCGCCGTTCGCGAGGCCGGCAAGCTCAGCGTCGAAGGCAAGGACTACGTGGTGCAGGACGGCGACATCATGCACTTCCGCTTCAACGTGTAAGGACAAAGACAAGATAAAGGACGAGGCCACGGGGCAAGCACCCGGACGGCCTCGTCAAATTATCCCCCCTGATACAAAAACGACTATAACTCCATGAAAGCCATTCTCCCACTCCTTCTCGCCCTTCTGGTTCTCCCCCTGCAGGCACAGACGGCGGCCGACAGCGTAACCGTCTGCGGACGCGTCACCAACTACGAAGGACAGCCCATCGACAGTTGTTCGCTCTTCTGGCAGACACCTTCGTTCGACGACGCAGCCCAGGCCATGACAGATGCCGACGGACGCTACTCGATACGCATTCCCCGCGGCAAGTACCAAAGCATGGGAGCCTTGCGCATGGACACCTATCCGCATACACCCCAAGGCTCGGCCCTGCCGGCAGCCGACCAGCGGCTGGAATTCTGGGCATGGGACTTCATCGCCGACCGCGACACGACGCTCGACATCCGCTACCACCGCATGGAAGTCTACGGCCTGCGCGTGTTCCGCATCCCCGGAGCCATGCCCTGCTACCAGATATTCGTCCGCCCCATGAGCCTGACCCGCTTCCAGCAGATGGAAGCCTCGCAGGCGCAGCACGCCCAAGACGTGAGCAACATCGAGCAGGGAGCCGCACGCGACGACGCACGTGCCGTCCGCCTCGCTCCTCCCCCCAACCATCTGAAGGCCACCGTATGGATCGACGGCGAGGAAGTGCCCATCCTGATGAAACAGGAAATCAAGGAATACTTCTCGGCCAACGAATGGGGGAATGCCTACCTCCTCACCACAGACCGCCCCAAGCGCAGCACTGCCCTGCCCTACCACGTCTTCAAGGTAGAGCTGGAAGACCTGGACAACGGCGACCGCGGCGAAGGACTCTACTATATGGAAAAAGAAAAGTATATAATAGGGAAAGGCCGTTAATTCCCCAAAGGAAAGAAAATATGAACATGGAAAAGGAAGGAGAAATCATCTTGTATCAGCCCGACGGGACACTCAAGCTGGAAGTACGGCTGGAAGATGAAACGGTGTGGCTGAACAGGCAACAATTGGCAACTTTATTCGACCGAGACATCAAGACAATAGGTAAGCATATAGGAAATGCACTAAAGGAAGAACTTGCCAATCTGGCAACTGTCGCAAAATTTGCGACAGTTCAAAAAGAAGGAGAAAGAGATGTCATCCGTCAGATAGAATATTACAACCTCGATATGATTCTATCCGTAGGATACAGAGTCAAGTCACAAAGAGGTATAGAATTCAGACGCTGGGCCAACCAAGTCCTGAAAGACTACCTCCTCAAAGGCTACTCCATCAACCGCCGTATCGAGCAATTGGAAAAGACGGTGGCCCGGCACGACGAACGGATTGAATTCTTCGTCCGCACCTCGCTGCCGCCCGTCGAAGGCATCTTCTTCGAAGGACAGATATTCGACGCCTATGCCTTTGCCTCCGACCTTATCAAAGCGGCCCGCCAGCGGATTGTCCTCATCGACAATTACGTGGACGAAAGTACCCTGATGCTGCTGAGCAAACGGAATCCTGAAGTGGAAGCCACCATATTCACCGCCCGCATTGACCAGGCATTGCAACTTGACATCCAGCGCCACAACGCCGAATATCCACCCGTTACTGTCAAGGAATACCGACAGTCGCACGACCGCTTCCTCATCATCGACGCCGATGTCTATCACATCGGAGCCTCACTGAAGGACTTGGGCAAGAAATGGTTTGCCTTCTCCAGGCTACACTTCAGCCCGCAGGAACTGCTGGAACGAATCAACCACTAACTATCAACCCTCAAAAACAAATACAGCATGAAGAACTATCTCATTGCAGGTACCGGCGGCGTAGGCGGAAGCATCGCCGCCTTCCTGGCGCTGGCGGGAAAGAACGTCAGCTGCATTGCCCGCGGCGAACACCTGGCCGCCATCCGCGAACACGGACTCCGTCTCCACTCCGACCTCAAGGGTGAACACACCCTGCACATCCCCGCCTGTACGGCTGAGGAATATCAGGACAAGGCAGACGTCATCTTCGTCTGCGTCAAGGGCTACTCCGTCGACTCCATCACCGACCTCATCCGCCGCGCGTCGAAACCAGAAACCATCGTCATCCCCATCCTCAACGTCTATGGCACGGGGCCCCGCATCCAGCGGCTGGTGCCGGGCGTCACGGTGCTCGACGGCTGCATCTACATCGTGGGCTTCGTCAGCGGACGGGGCGAAATCACGCAGATGGGACGGATTTTCCGACTGGTCTATGGTGCGCACCAAGGGACGGATGTTCCCCGTGAAACACTCGAAGCCGTGCAGCGCGACCTGCAGGACAGCGGCATCAAGGCCGAAATCTCGGACGACATCAACCGCGACACCTTCGTCAAGTGGTCGTTCATCTCGGCCATGGCCGTGACGGGCGCCTACTACGACGTGCCTATGGGCGAAGTACAGAAGCCCGGCCCCGTGCGCGACACCTTTATCGGCCTCTCGCGCGAGAGTGCCGCCCTGGGCCGCAAATTGGGCATAACGCCCAAGGAAGACCTGGTGGAATACAACCTGAAGGTGATGGACAAACTCGACCCGCACAGCACCGCCTCCATGCAAAAGGACCTGGCCCGCGGACACGAGA
Source organism: Mediterranea massiliensis (assembly GCA_958402075.1). Classification (GTDB taxonomy): domain Bacteria; phylum Bacteroidota; class Bacteroidia; order Bacteroidales; family Bacteroidaceae; genus Bacteroides; species Bacteroides massiliensis_D. Next base: position 3,203 of record CATXSD010000170.1, read on the forward strand.
GCGAGGTGCAGGGCCTGCTGTTCGACATGATTGCCGCCGCCGAAGCGCAGGGTATCGACATCCCCACCTACCGGATGGTGGCGGAAAAGTTCCGAAATCTTTAAGGCCATCATTGGCGGCCTCAAAAATAAATGTTACTTTTGGCAGTTGTAACCATAAAACCAAGAAAGAAACGTCATGCTACCGTTACTCTACATCCACTGGAACCCCGATCCCGAACTGTTCAACCTCTTCGGCATCTCCATCCGTTACTACGGCCTGCTCTGGGTAGTCGGGCTGGCCTTTGCCTACTTCATCGTGCGCAAGCAGTACCGCGACCGCCGCATCGCCGACGACAAGTTCGAACCGCTGTTCTTCTACTGCTTCTTCGGCATCCTGATAGGCTCGCGGCTGGGGCACTGCCTCTTCTACCAGCCCGACTACTACCTGCACCACTTCTGGGAGATGATTCTCCCCGTGAAGTTCCTGCCCGGCGGCGGATGGAAGTTCACCGGCTATGAGGGGCTGGCCAGCCACGGCGGTACCCTGGGCCTCATCATTGCCCTGTGGCTCTACTGCCGCAAGACGAAGATGCACTACATGGACGTGCTCGACATGATAGCCGTAGCCACCCCCATCACCGCCTGCTTCATCCGCCTGGCCAACCTGATGAACTCCGAGATCATCGGCAAGCCCACCGACGTGCCCTGGGCCTTCGTCTTCGAGCGGGTGGACATGGTGCCCCGCCATCCGGCCCAGTTCTACGAGGCGCTGGCCTACTTCATCTTCTTCCTCGGCATGATGTGGCTTTACCACCGCGGGCAGAAACAGGCTCCCGCCGCCCCGCGCACCGACTTCAGCAAAGGTACCAAGGCCGACGCGCAAGTCGCCCCGCCCTATCACCGCGGCTTCTTCTTCGGCCTCTGCCTGACGGAAATCTTCGTCTTCCGCTTCTTCATCGAGTTCCTCAAGGAGAACCAGGTGGACTTCGAAAACGGCATGACGCTCAACATGGGCCAGTGGCTCAGCGTGCCCTTCGTCCTCATCGGCCTCTACTGCATGTTCTTCTACGGACGGCGGAAGAAGGCGTGACGCCCCCGCGGCTTCGGACCCGCTGAAAACATACACGCCTTTGGCTGAAAGAATACGACCTTTTGATGCAAAAAAAGCAATCATTTGCATCAAAAGGTCGTATTCTTATAGAAAAAGGTACAAAAGGACGAGCCGACGGAAAAAGAAATTCCTAACTTTGCTCAACGAACAAATCACTCCAACCACAAACTTTATCGCCATGAAACGGAACACCTTTACAACCGTCAAGGGGTGGTGCACCCTCGGCCTGGGCCTTACGCTGGGCGCGGGAACGGTCCTCGGACAGCAGGCTGCGGAGCCGCGCGCCAAAGTCTATGCCGTGGCCGACGCACACCTCGACACCCAGTGGAACTGGGACATCCAGACCACCATCCGCGAATACGTGTGGAACACGCTGAGCCGGAACCTCTTCCTGCTCAACCGCTATCCCCAGTACATCTTCAACTTCGAGGGCGGCGTGAAATACGCCTGGATGAAGGAATACTATCCGGCCGAATACGAACAGCTCAAGACCTTCGTCCGCAACGGACGCTGGCACATCAGTGGCAGCAGCTGGGACGCCACGGACGCGCTGGTGCCGTCGGTCGAGTCGGCCATCCGCAACATCCTGCTCGGACAGACGTTCTACCGCCGGGAGTTCGGCGTGGAGAGCACGGACATCTTCCTGCCGGACTGCTTCGGCTTCGGCTGGACGCTGCCCACCGTTGCCGCCCACTGTGGCCTCATCGGCTTCTCGTCGCAGAAGCTCGACTGGCGCCACCGGCCCTTCCACGGCCAGAGCAAACATCCCTTCACCATCGGCCTGTGGAAAGGCGTGGACGGGTCGCAGGTGATGCTGGCCCACGGCTACGACT
>CATXSD010000171.1 GCA_958402075.1 Mediterranea massiliensis
TGCGGGGCATCATGACGGCGGCCACCAGCACGTCGGGGCGCAGGTCGAAGAACAGGCGCAGCCCCTCTTCACCGTCGGCGGCGGTGTGGATGAGGAAGCCCTGGCCTTCGAGGGTATCTTTGATAATCATGGCGAGGGTCTGTTCATCCTCGACTAACAGTACTTTTATCTTTTCCATTCGATTAAATTCTTACAATAAACTCACTTCCCTTTCCCGGTTCGCTGTTCACCTCCACCGTGCCGCCATGCTTCTCCACCATCGTCTTGACGTAGAAGAGGCCGAGGCCGTAGCCTTTCACTTCGTGCAGGTTGCCGGTGGGCACGCGGTAGAACTTGTCGAACACATGGGGCAGGCGGTCGCGGGCGATGCCGATGCCGTGGTCGGCGACAGTGATTTCTGTCCACGTACGTCCGTCGGCTTCGGTGCGGCGGCAGCGGACGGTGATGTCGGCCCTGTCGCGCGAATACTTCACGGCGTTGTCCAGCAGGTTGCTCACGATGTTGGCCAGGTGTGTGCGGTCAGCAGTGGCGGTCAGGTCTTCGGGGACGATGTCGAGGGCGACGTGGACGGGCTTGTCGGCCTTCAGCTTGTGCAGCTCGACGAGCGGGGGCAGGAGGTCGGCCAGCCGCACCTCTTCGAGGTGGAGGCGGAAGGTCTTGCGCCGCTCCATCGACATGGAGAGTATCTGCTCCACCAGTCCTCCGAGGCGGCCGAGCTGCTCCTGGCAGATGCGCAGGTAGCGTTCGCGCTTGCTGGGGTCGTCGGCCTGATGGAAGTTGAGCAGGGCATCGGTAGCGGCATAGGCCACGGCGATGGGTGTCTTCAGTTCGTGGGTGATGTTGTTGGTGAAGTCGCTCTTCATCTCCTCCAGCGTCTTCTGCCGCAGGATGGTGCGGATGAGGTACCAGAAGGAGAAGCCGAGGATGAGGAGGATGACCAGCGAGGTGATGAGAATGCCTGCCATCTGCCGCAGGACGAGGCCGCCCAACGGTTCGGTGGTGAGCCGGTAGACATCGTGGCCGGAGGAAGAGAAGGCATATTGGTAGCTGACGGCATCGGGACCGGGCACATAGCCGGGTGTGCCGCCTGTGGCAAGGGTGTCGGTATAGAGCCAGCGGTCTTGGGCGTCGTAGCCAGAGTACAGGTATTGCAGGCGGTAGCGGATGGGAATGTTCATCTCACGGAGGTGGGCGTTGAGCAGGCTGTCGTATACACTGAAATCGGGACTTGTCAATATGTCTAGCCCCGAGTGTAGTCCGCGTTGCAGATAGATGGCCATCCCGGTCATGGTACGCTGGTTACGCAGCAGCATATCAAGTCCCTCCTTTGCATGAAGCATGGCACTGGGGCGTACGGTATCCGTCTCTATCCGCTGTAGCGTATCGTTCCGGGCGGTGAATCCCTCTATCACAGTGTCAGATACTTGATGCAGCATGGTGCTGCTCCGCACGAACTGTTTGCCCTGCTCATCAAATCCAGTGGAGATGGAAACTTCGCCATGCTCTCTGTTCCTTTCCTGCAAGCGTTCGATGCGCGCCAGCATCTCGTTGTAGTCGCTGATGCGCATGGCCTCCGTGATGTTGCGCTCCAAGTCGGTGCGCATAGTTCGATAGAGGCCCGTCAGCCAGTAGGCCTGATAGGCGAAGATGCCCGCCAGCGAGAGCACGACGAGCAGGGCGATGTATTTCGAGGGCAGTTTCATGGCGATAAAGATACAGCGTTAATTTTTATCCCTGCGTATATGGTAAGACTAAATAACACTTCTTTTTATACTGTCTGCAGCCGCTTTGTTTCGTTTATTCGGCTGCATGTATTACTTTTGCCACAAAAACATAACCGCTGAACGTATGAAACATATCATTGATGTAGACACTTGGGTGCGTCGCGACAACTACCGTTTCTTCCAGAGCTTTGTCAGTTCGTGGTATGCCGTGGCCACCGAAATCGACTGTACCGAGGTCCGCGAGGCTGCCCGTCGTCGGGGCCGTTCCTTCTTTCTCCATTACCTCTACGCCGTGGTGCGTGCCGCCAACGAGGTGGACGAGCTGCGCTACCGCGTTGACAAGCAGGGACAGGTGGTCTTTCACGACCGGGTGGACATCATCACGCCCATCGCCGTGCCCGGCCGCACGTTCTTTACCCTGCGCATACCTTATCACGAAGACTTCGGCACCTTCTACGCCGAGGCTCATCGGCTCATGACGAACATTCCGCCCGACGGTGATCCTTACGGCGCCGAGAAGACATTGATGGCACAGGGCGACTACGACGTGGTGCACCTGAGCGCCGTGCCCGGCATGTACTTCACCTCTATCACCTACACGCTGGCTGAGGCAGGTAATGCCTGCAACTATCCGCTGATGACCGCCGGCAAGGCCGTCACCCGCGAAGGCCGTCTGATGATGCCTCTGTCCATTTATGTGAACCACGCCTTTGTCGACGGCTCCCATCTTTCATTGTTCTTCCAGAAGATAGAGCAGCATCTGAAGGAGATTGCGGAGGACGGAAAGACAGAATAATCCCGTCCGATAACACTCGATAAGACTTCGTAAGCCTGCGGTAACGCGGGCTTATTTTGTATCTGCTTACCTTTGTGCTACCGAAAAGAACGGCAGAAAGGTACAATCATCCCCGTTGATGGTAGGAATCATCCCGGTTGATTGGATGAATCATCCCGGATGATTGTATCTTCAGGTAGTGAGAAAGAAGGGCTGGGTACTGGCATGCACCAGTCCTTGTATGCGACACATGCAGCCGGACTTCGGAGTAATGTATCATGCAGTACAAAAATGGAGAAAAGAATGATGAAACAAAACCTATTGGCATCGGCAGTCTGTCTTCTCCTGACCCTGCCGCTCTCCGCTCAGGAGAATCTGGAAAATGAGAACTTGCGGACGCTGTCCGCCGACAGCATCCTGACGGGCGACGCCCGCATGGACAGCCTCTACCGCCATCTGCCCGAAGTGATGGTGGTGGGCGAACGCCCCGTCGTCAAGGCATCGGCGGGCAAACTGGAATACGACTTGCCGCGGATGATCAAGGACCGCCCCGTGGACAACGTCTACGAAGCACTGAAGGAACTGCCGGGTGTGGTGGAGCAGAACGGCACGCTGACGCTGGGCATGCAGGGTGTGACGGTGGTTTTGGACGGCAAGGTGACCAACATGAGCAGTGCGCAGCTCTATGCCCTGCTGAAGTCGCTGCCTGCCGACCGCATCGAGCGCGTCGAAGTGATGTACAACGCACCCGCCCGCTATCAGGTGCGCGGGGCGATGATCAACGTCCGCCTGCGTCACCGCATCGGTGACCCCGGTGTGGTGCAGGGCGAAATCTATGGAAAATACAACCAGGAGCACGAGGCTTCGTTCGAGGAGCGTGCTTCCTTATTATATAACGGTCGGAAATTCTCAGCCGACTTTCTTTACTCTCACAGCCACGGCGAGAGCTTCAACACCACGGACAAGGAAGCCCGCCACTGGCAGCAGGCCGACGGCTCGACGCATCTCATCGACAACTACGAGGAGATGCGCGCCCGCAGCCATACCCACAGCTTCCGCCTGGGCACGGACTACACGCTGGCCGAGAACCATTCGCTGAGCTTCGTCTACAACGGTGCCTATGCCACCAGTCACACCCGACAGAACTCTACGGGTACACAGACAGCCGAGAGCGTGAGCGGCCAGACTTCGTGGCTGCACAACGGCCGCCTGGACTATCGGACGCCCATCGGACTGAAAGCGGGCGCGGAGTTCACGTGGTACAACGCTCCGGGCGACCAGCTGCTGCACAGCCGCATGGGTGATGATGTCCTCGACTTCTATACCGAAGACGGGCAGCGCATCAACGCCTGGAAGTTCTTCCTCGCGCAGGAACATCAGCTGAAGAACGGCTGGGGGCTGAACTACGGTGCCATCTATACCACGAGCGTGGACCATTCGTACCAGACGTATGAGCATGAAGAATTGAAAACGAAGAATGAAGAATCCAGGTTGCCGGACGACGTCCGGTCGCGCCGCCGCGAACAGACGCTCAACCTGTATGCAGGCTTCAGCAAGTCGTTCGGGCAGAAGCTGATGACGGATTTCTCGTTGGCTGTGGAGCGTTACAAGACGCCCGTGTGGGACGAGTGGGACGTCTATCCCGTCCTCAACCTGACCTACCTGCCTGCCGACGGGCACATCCTCCAGCTCAACTTCAGCAGTGACAAGAGCTATCCCGATTACTGGGCCGTGCAGGACGTCATCTCCTACCTGGGCGGCGGCTACAGCGAGATACACGGCAATCCCTTGCTGAAGCCGGCCATCGACTATTCCACTTCGTTGACCTATATCCTGAAATCGAAGTACGTCTTCCGTGCCTGGTTCAACCATACCAAGGACCGTGCCGTGCAGACGCTCTACCAGTCGCCCGACGAACTGCTGGAGCTGTACAAGTACCTGAACTTTGACTTTGAACAGCAGGCGGGTCTCCAGGCCTCCGTTCCCTTCAAGGCAGGGCGGTGGCTCAACTCGCGCCTCACCCTCATCGGCCTATGGATGCGTCAGAAGGATAGCGACTTCTATGACCTGCCCTTCGACCGCCATCGTCTGCTGGGCATCGCCGTGCTGAACAACACCTTCACCCTGAGCCGCAAGCCCGACATCCGGCTGACCATTGACGGACGATTGCAGGGGAGGGCCATCCAGGGTATTTATGACATCCCCACCTGCGGCGACCTTTCGGCCACGCTGCGCTATACCTTCCTCGGCGGTAATGCCGTACTCACCGCTTGGTGTCGCGACATCCTCCAGACTTCGATGCCCTGCCCGCAGATACGCTACGCCCGTCAGTGGGTGACAAACGAGTACTCCAGCTTCCGCAGCGTCGGCCTTTCCTTCACCTGGAAGTTCGGAGGATACAAGGAGAAAAAACGGGAAGAGGTGGATACGTCGCGGTTCAAATAGGAAAGACGAGGAGGAGATAAAAGGGAGAAGATTGTACTCATGGAAGAATTTCAAATGAAAGAATAATATGAAGAAAACAACATTGCTAAGTTTATGCTTTGCCTGCCTGTTGGGTTTGCCGGCCCGGGCAGAAGTAACTCCGGTCGACACGATACCTTTCGAACTGGGTGCCGACAACCG
>CATXSD010000172.1 GCA_958402075.1 Mediterranea massiliensis
ACCGGGACCAATCCCGACCGTCACAACTTCGTGAGCCGCAACCGCATTGTGGCCGGCATGAGCGATGCCGTCATTGTGGTGGAGTCGGCAGCCAAAGGCGGTTCGCTCATCACCGCAGAACTGGCCGAGGGCTATCACCGCGACTGTTTTGCCGTGCCCGGCCGTGCGACGGACGAATACTCTACAGGCTGCAACCAGTTGATACGCGACAACAGGGCGGCACTCATCAACGATGCGGCCGATTTTGTGAAAGCCATGAACTGGGGACGTACTGCGGAGAGCCGCCAGAATACCCCCGTACAGCGTAGCCTCTTCCCCGAACTGACGGAGGAAGAAGCGCGGGTCGTCAAGATATTGAGCCGCGACGACCTGCATATCAACACGCTGGTGGTGGAGGCCAACATTCCTGTCAACCGCATGAGCGCCCTCCTTTTCGAGCTGGAGATGAAGGGAGTCGTAAAGGCGTTGGTCGGAGGAGTTTACCATCTGTTGGCATAAGCATGAAGCATGCCGTCGGCCGATGTCGGGAGATGGCGTCCTGACACAGTGCTTCCTGAGCCCCTGACACAGTGCTTTGTCAGGGTGTCACGAAGCACTTCCTGACACCCTCATGCAGTGCTTCGTCAGCCCCTCACAAAGCACTTCGTGAGGAGCCGGCGAAACGGAAGGATCAGTCGTCGTATTCCGTGCGCAGGATTTCGCCTGCGGGGCTGATGTACAGCTTCAGTTCGTCGCGTCCTTTGCGCACTTCCACTTCATACCAGCTGCTGTCCGGCGTTTCCACGTAGTCGAATTCTCTGTCGTCCGGCGTGTAGCCTTGGGTGGCAAGTGCATTTTCTACGGCTTCGGGCAACTGATACACTTCCCATTCGGTACGGACCCATTGGTCTTGCCCGTTGAACTTGACTTCCTTCTCCATGCCGTCGTGCAGGAGGGTTATCTCCAGGTAGCCGTGGTCGTAATCTTTCTCCAGAATGACAGCTCCGGGATATTTCTGGTCGATGAAGCTTTGCAGGTCGTCCGCTACGGGTACACTGCCGTTGCCTCCACCGTTTCCGTTCTGGGGACGGCCGATGATGCCGGTTTCGTTCACATAGACCTCTCTGTCGTTGTCATACCCTGTTTCGAGTTCGAAGCAATAGTAGACGCCATTGTCGCGGGTGGTGTATTTCGTTACGTCGTCGATGGCGTTGTCGTTGGTATAGTAGGGAGAGGTGCGCAGATGGTTCAGGATGTCGGCCGGAATCTTGTCCAAACTTCTGCGGCCGTATTCGGTCTTGGTGTAGACCCATTGTTGCTGGTTGTCGAACAGAATTTCGTGCTTCAGTCCGTCGGCAATGATTTCCACCTCCGTGCCGTTGCTTTCGCGGTCATAGTCCACGATGCATGCTTCGGGGAAGTTCTGGTCGAGCCAGGCCTGTATACCGCCTTCCGGCTGTTGCGGCAGGTATTCGTGGTAGTCGTTGTCTGTTTCCGCATCGATGATTTCTTTCACGAGGATGCCCTCTTCCGTGTAGTACAGGTCGACTTCGGTTTCCACGTTTCCTTCTCTCTGCCTTGCTTCAATGATATACAGCGTTTCGTTGTTGTCGTTCCGCTGGAGTTTGTCTATCTCGTTGTCTATCTGCCAGCTTGCATACGGACTTGCCTCGAAGGCTGCTTTTACGGCATCGGGCAGCTGCTGGTAGCTGATTTCGGTTTCCGTCATGTTCCAGTGCCCTTTCATGTTGAACCATGCCGTGTTGTTGGGTTCGTGTCCACCGGCACGTGTGCTTGCCAGGTAAAAGTGGGCCACGGCGTATGTGTCCTGTGTGCTCCAAGATACATTGGTGGCATTGGGATATTTGGCGTTGAATTCCAGAATGACGGCTTCGGGTATGTTTTCCGTGGTTGGGTCGGATTGCGGGTTATTGTCTTCCGTACAGGATGTCATCAGCGCGAAGGCGCCTGTGAGCAGGAGGTAGCATAAAGGTAGAATTCTTTTCATAATCGGTTGTTTTGGGGTTAGTAATGTTTTGCTTTCTCAAGCGTGGCTGTCGGTTGAGCCTTTCTTCGGTGCAAAGGAATAAAAGGAAGTTGGAAAGAAACTGGAATTTGTTTCAGAATGATACTTTTTTTATGAGCAGCAGGGAGAATCGAGACATACGGGCAAAAAAAATGGGCTCCGCTGAGCCCAACCTTTGTTAACCTTAAATCTAATACTATGAAAAAAATCACTGCACAAATGTAAGGGGTTTCTTCTTATCTGCCAAATTTATTGTCGGTCATACACTCTATTTTAAACAACTTTCACTATTATTTATTGTTTGCGCACACAATAAACCTGTTGTTTGCTGTTTGCGTACACGAAATGAGGATTCATAGATAATGCCGCTTGATATATGTCAAGTTGTCAAAATGGGCAGTTTTTATTCATCTTCTTCTTTCATGATAGGGATTCGTCGGAGAATGTCTGCTGAAAATGGGGTGTTTATTTGCTGCAGACTGTCTGTAAAGGTGTTGCAGGAGGATGATGGTGGCAGTGTGTGAAGTGTTTTGCCCGATGGAACTGATAAAAAAGAACTCCCCTGCCGGAAGTTTCCGACAGAGGAGTTCGTGTTGATATTAATCAAATGTAGAAAGGAGTCTGATCAGTCTTTCAGCTTGGCGCGGATGAAGTCGCGGTTCAGGCGGGCGATGTTGCTGATGGAGACATTCTTCGGACATTCGGCCTCGCAGGCACGGGTGTTGGTACAGTTACCGAAGCCCAGTTCGTCCATCTTGGCCAGCATGGCCTTGGCGCGGCGCAGTGCTTCGGGCTTGCCTTGGGGCAGCAGGTTGAGCTGGCTTACCTTGGCCGATACGAACAACATGGCGGAACCGTTCTTACAAGCAGCTACGCAGGCACCGCAACCGATGCAGCTGGCGGCGTCCATAGCTTCGTCGGCAACAGTCTTCGGGATGAGGATGGCATTGGCATCCTGCGGAGCGCCTGTGTTTACGCTGACGTAACCACCGGCCTGCATGATCTTGTCGTAAGCCGTACGGTCTACCATCAAGTCCTTGATGACAGGGAAACCGGCCGAACGCCAGGGTTCCACGGTGATGGTATCGCCGTCGTTGAAGCGGCGCATGTAGATCTGGCAAGTCGTTGCACCCTGTGCAGGTCCGTGCGGATGTCCGTTGATGTAGAGTGAGCACATACCGCAGATACCTTCGCGGCAGTCGTGGTCGAATACAACCGGTTCCTTTCCTTCAGAAATCAGTTGCTCGTTCAGGATGTCCAGCATTTCCAGGAAAGAAGTATCGCCGGGAATGTCTTTCATCTGATAGGTTTCGAAAGCGCCTTTGGCCTTGGGGCCTGCCTGACGCCATATCTTCAGTGTAAATGATATATTTTTATCCATTTTTGTTAGTTCTTTAATTGTTCAACATTCCCGATTAGCTCTTGTAGTTACGAGTCTGTACCTTGATGGCTTCGTAAACCAGCGGCTCTTTCAGCAATACCGGGGCTTTGTCGTCGCTGCCCTGGTATTCCCAGCAAGCCACGTAGAAGAAGTTTTCGTCATCACGCTTGGCTTCTCCTTCCTCGGTCTGATATTCTTCGCGGAAGTGGCCGCCGCACGATTCGTTGCGGTTCAGTGCATCGTAAGCGATGAGTTCACCCATGGTGATGAAGTCGTTCAGACGGATGGCCTTGTCGAGCTCTACGTTCATGCCTTCCTTGCTGCCCGGGATGAAGAGGTTGGTCTCGAACTCCTTGCGGATTTCTTTCAGTTTGGCCAGACCTTCCTTCAAGCCTTCGGCTGTACGGCCCATGCCGACGTATTCCCACATGATGTGACCCAGTTTCTTGTGGATGGAGTCAACGGATTCCTTACCCTTGATGTTCATCAGGTGGTCAATCTTGTCCTGAACGGCCTTCTCGGCAGCCGCGAATTCGGGCAGGTCGGTCGAGAAGCGGGGAACGGTAATCTGGTCGGCCAGATAGTTCTGGATGGTGTAGGGCAATACGAAGTAACCGTCGGCCAGACCCTGCATCAGGGCGGAAGCACCCAGACGGTTGGCACCGTGGTCGGAGAAGTTACATTCGCCGATAGCGAACAGACCCTTGATGGAGGTCATCAGTTCGTAGTCTACCCAGATACCGCCCATGGTGTAGTGGATGGCCGGATAAATCATCATCGGGTTCTCGTACGGATTGACGTCGGTGATTTCTTCGTACATGTCGAACAGGTTGCCATAGCGCTGTGCTACAACATCTCTACCCAGACGGTTGATGGCTTCGGAGAAGTCGAGGAACACGGCCAGACCGGTGTTGTTCACGCCGTAGCCCTTGTCGCAACGTTCCTTGGCGGCACGGCTGGCCACGTCACGCGGAACCAGGTTACCGAAGGCCGGATAGCGGCGCTCCAGGTAGTAGTCGCGGTCTTCTTCGGGGATATCCTTGCCCTGCAGGGTACCTTCCTGCAGCTTCTTGGCGTCTTCGAGTTTCTTCGGAACCCAGATACGACCATCGTTACGCAGAGACTCGGACATCAGCGTCAGCTTGGACTGCTTGTCGCCGTGTACGGGGATACAGGTCGGGTGGATCTGTACGTAAGCCGGGTTGGCGAACCAGGCACCCTTGCGGTAGCAGGCCATTGCGGCCGAGCAGTTGCAGGCCATGGCGTTGGTCGAGAGGAAGTACGTGTTTCCGTAACCGCCGGTAGCGATAACTACGGCATGGGCGGCAAAGCGCTCCAGCTTGCCTGTTACCAGGTTCTTGGCGATGATACCGCGGGCACGACCGTCGATGATGACGATGTCTTCCATCTCATAGCGGGTATAGAGTTTCACAGTGCCGGCATTTACCTGGCGGCTCAGTGCGGAGTAGGCACCCAGCAGCAGCTGCTGGCCTGTCTGACCTTTGGCATAGAAGGTACGTGATACCTGTGCGCCACCGAACGAACGGTTGGCCAGCGTACCGCCGTATTCGCGAGCGAAGGGAACGCCCTGTGCCACGCACTGGTCGATGATGTTGTTCGATACCTCGGCCAGACGGTAAACGTTGGCTTCGCGGGCACGGTAGTCACCGCCCTTTACGGTATCGTAGAACAGACG
>CATXSD010000173.1 GCA_958402075.1 Mediterranea massiliensis
ATGCCCGTCTGTGCGGCGATGGCGCGGGCGGTGGCTTCGTTATCGCCCGTCAGCAGGTGGACGTCGATGCCTTGACGTTGCAGGCGGCGGATGGCTTGGGCAGAGGTGGGTTTTACGCGGTCGGCGATGGCGGCTACGGCCAGAGCTTCGTGTTCGTTGGCCAGCCAGATGACGGTCTGTGCTTCGGCTTCCAGGCGGTCGGCCTCCTGTGCCAGTTGCGGGTCGACGGCAATCTGCTGTTCGTCCAGCAGGCGACGGTTGCCGATGTAGTAAAGTGTATTGCCGACGCGGCCACGGATGCCCCGGCCTGTCAGGCTTTCAAATTCTCCGATTGAAGAAATGTTTTTCTCCAACTGGGGAAAACAGTTTTCCAGGTAGTGCGTGACGGCTTCGGCCAGCGGATGTTCGGAACGTTTCTCCAGTGCATGGAAGGCGGCTGCGTGGCGGTTGTCTTCGTGTTTCCACAGGAGGGTGGTCACCTGCGGACGGCCTTCGGTCACGGTACCTGTCTTGTCCAGCACGACGGTGTCCACTCGGCGGGCGCGCTCCAGGCTCTCAGCGTCCTTGATGAGGATGCCCCGTTCGGCTCCCTTGCCGATGCCCACCATGATGGCGGTCGGCGTGGCCAGTCCCAGGGCGCAGGGGCAGGCGATGATGAGTACCGTCACCAGTGCCAGCAGGCCGTGGGTGAAGCCGTCGGTCGGATCCAACAGTACCCAGCCGAGGAAGCTCAGCAGGGCAATGGCCATGATGGTGGGGACGAAGATGCCCGCGATGCGGTCTGCCAGCTTTTGCACGGGGGCCTTGCTGCCCTGTGCGTCCTGCACGGCACGGATGATGTGGGCCAGCAGTGTGTCGTGTCCCACCTGCTCGGCGCGGAAGACGAAGCTGCCCTTCTGGTTGATGGTGCCTGCCAGTACACGGTCGCCCGCACGCTTGCCCACGGCCAGCGGTTCGCCGCTCAGCATGCTTTCGTCCACGTACGACTGACCACTCACGACCGTGCCGTCCACGGGCACGCGTTCGCCGGGCTTCACCAGAAGCAGATTGCCGACGGTGACCTGTTCCAGTGGAAAAGATTCTTTTAATGAAGAATGAGGAATGGAGAATGAAGAATTCCCTTGCGGACTGTCAGGTGTAGCGCAGCCTGATTCCTCATTCTTCATTCTTAGTTCTTCATTTACCAGCGTTACCGTCTGCGGTTGCAGCCCCATCAGTTTCTTGATGGCGTCGGCTGTCCGGCTTTTGGCACGCGCCTCGAGCAGGCGGCCCAGTAGGATGAAGGCGATGATGACGGCCGAGGCTTCGAAATAGACATGCGGTTCGATGCCCCGCGACCGCCAGAAGTCGGGGAAGAAGAGGTTGAACACACTGAACAAGTAGGCGATGCCGGTGCTGACGGCCACCAGCGTGTCCATGTTGGCCGCGCGGTGCTTCAGCAGACGCCAGGCGTTGGTGTAGAAGCTGCGGCCCAGGCCGAAGACTACGGGCGTGGCGAGCAGCCACATCACGTAGTTGGCATAGGGCAGGTCCATGAACACCATGCCGATGACGGCCACGGGCAGGGCGAGGGCGATGGCCCACACGGTGCGCCGCTTCAGTGTGCGGTACTGGCGGAGTTGTTCCGCTTCCTTGTCTTCCGCTTCCGAGGGTGCGGGTGTTTCCTGTTGGGGAGTCAGTCCGAAGCCCACGGCCTCTACGGCCTGTTGCAGGGCTGCGGCGTTGCAGGCCGACGGGTCGTAGGTCACCGTAGCCGTTGCCGTAGCCAGGTTGACAGCGGCCTGGACCACGCCCGGCTGCCGGCTCAAGGTCTTTTCCACACGGGCGGAGCAGGCGGCACAACTCATGCCCTGTACGTCGAAGTTCTGTTGGATGGTATGTTCGTTTTCCATTGCTGACGATTGGTTTTGATGTTTACGTCTGCAAAGGTACAGCGGACTTTCCGGTCGGTTGTTATGGAATTCGGGGAATAAGTTATAAGATTGTGTCTTTATCTCAGATTTCGTCCAGCGGTCTGCGGCGTTTCTCTTTCTGTTGCCTGAACTGCGTGGGGGTGAGGCCCGTCACGCTCTTGAACTGCGCGCTCAGGTAAGCGGTGCTCGAGTAGCCCAGGCGGTCGGCTATCTCGTTCAGTGTCAGTTCTCCATAGGTCAGCAGTTCTTTGGCCCGCTCTATTTTCTGGGCGATGACATACTTTTCGACGGTGGTACCCGTAGCTTCGGAGAACAGCTTGCTCAGCGTGCCGTAGTCCTTGCTGAGGGCGCGGGCCAGGTAGTCGGACAGGTTGGTCTGGAGGGGCGCGTCCGTGGGCTGGTGAACGAGGCCGACGATGAGTGCCTTCATCTGTTGCACCGTCTGCATCCGGCGGTCGTCTATCAGTTCGAATTCCAACGCCTCCAACGCTTCCTTTACCCGCAGGCGGAGATCGGGTGTCAGTTCTTCGGCAGTGACGGCGATGCCCAGCTCCACAGACAGCGGGTGCAGGCCCAGTGCACGCAGGGCGTTGTCGACGGCCAGGATGCAGCGGTGGCATACCATGTTCTTGATGTGAAGCGTATGGGTTTCGTCTGTCATCGGGATGCAATGCTTTGTTTGTTGCAAAGGTAGTGAAAGGTGAGCGCAGAAACAAATGAAAACCACGTTTTCAATTTGTTTTTGCCGAGCCGCATCCTGCCTTTGCAAAAGGCGAATGCAATAGACGGCTGAGTTGGCAATGAAAGTTAAATGCCCGAGAAACTTCGGGAAACATTTCATCCTTTCGCCACAAATCCTTTCCTTTGTAGAAAAAACATCCCGACATGAAAAAACTGTTTCCTTTTGTCCTGTTGTGCCTGGCGTTGCTGTCACTCGGGCTGGGTGCCTGTTCCGAGAAGGATGATAGCGTTCCACGTATCCAACTGGCGTATGAAAACCCGAATGAAGTTTTCGATAACGAAAACCCTCGTATCTCTCTGAGGGCTTTTGAAACGGCCGATCGTGTGTACCTCATACAGGGTGGTGACGGGAATTTCCGTTTGGAAGTTAGCAACGACGATGTGCTGCAAGCCCGTTGCGAAGGGAGCAAGCTCTTTATTCGTCCGCTGAAGGCTGGAAAGGCGGAAGTCCTTATCCGTGACGGGTACGGGTGGGACTATCTTTTGTCGGTCACGGTGGGTTATCCTTATTATCTTTATGGCGTGATAGACAACCGCGTGATGTTGCAGGGTGCAGGGCTGACCGATGAAGAGAAGAGTGCGCTGGAGCAGGAGATGCTGCATGCTTCTTCGGGGCCTGCCGTCGTCAAGGGTTATACGTTGGTCTATCAGAACGAAGCGATGAACGCGGGACAGCTGGTTATCGGTTCTTCGTGCTATGCCTTCGATGCATCGGCCGAGCCCATCGGACTCGAAGATCCTTTGGAACTCAATGTGCGGACGGACGACGGTTTTGCACGCAAGTTTTTCTTCGAACGCTTCACGCCCGTCCGGCTGTCGTCGGGCAACCGTTCGGACGAACTGTTTCTGAGCGAGTCCAATGGCGGTGTTTCGCCTGATACGCGTGATTTCAATTCGGCTCCTCACTTCCGTTGTGTGATTGCGGACCGCACTTCTCTCTATCGGGAACGTTATCCGGCACTGGAGCACGCCTATCATGTGCAGGTGGTGCTTGAACAATATGAAGGATTGACCTCCGAAGAATAAAGTCTCCGGCCGAGGGCCGAAGGGATTGTACGGAAGGATTTCCTCCTGACTTGCCGAGGCGGTCAGGGGGAAATTTTTTTTGTTTCTTGCCCGTACCTGTTCACTCCCCTACGAGTTTCAAGATGCTTTCATGCTTTGAAACCATCGGTTTCATTGAATGAAACCAGTGGTTTCTTTCAATGAAACTGTTAGTTTCATCCGATGAAACGATTGTGAAACCACTCGTTTCAATAGTTGGTGTGTGAACGAAATCGGTAGTTTCAAGCCGCAGGGCACAGGTAGAAAAGGGGGTGAAGGCTTTTAAAGGATGTATTGCACCTCCTTGAAGAGGTATTTACGCAAGCGTCCCGCCTCATCTTGCAGAACGAAGCGCCCGTCCGGTTCCACATCGGCCAGGCGGGCCAGGAAGCGTCCGTTGGCGTCTTCGTAGGGGTGCAGGCCCTCGCGGCGGAAGAGGGCGTCGGTGTATCGGCGGGCAATGGAGGCGGCAAAGCGGCCGTCCTCATCACGGCGCAGAGCTTCGTAGTAGGTGTGCAGACGGCGCAGGAAGCCATTGAGGACGGTCGGTGCGTCGTAGTCGCGACCCGTAATCTGCTTCAGTGAAACGGGATTGGGCGCGGGGCTGCGGAAGGCGGTCTGGTTCAGGTTGATGCCGATGCCGGGGATGCAGCGGCCGATGCGGTTGCCCTCCAGCACATTTTCGATGAGCATGCCGCAAATCTTCTTCTCGTGCCAGTAGATGTCGTTGGGCCATTTGATGGTGATACCTTCCGTGTAGGTGTCCAGCTCTTCCTTGACGGCCAGCGAGACAATCTGTGACAGGACGAACTGGCGGCGTGCCTCGACGAAACGGGGGTAGAGCACGGTGCTGAACAGGAGGTTCTGCCCGGCTTCGGATTCCCACGAGTTGCCGCGCTGTCCCTTGCCCGATGTCTGGAAGCGGGCGGTGACGGTGGTATATTCGGTGGGGGCGGATGGAGCGTTGTCGCACAGGTCGCTCAGGTAGCGGTTGGTCGAGTCGGTTTCTTCCAGTCTGATGATTGGAAAGGAGGGTTGTTCAGGAATTGTTGTCATCTTGGTTTTGTACGTAAAATTCATTATTCTCAGAATTGCGGCGGATAGAAAGCATTCTCCAGATGTTCGATCTGGAACGGCGGTCGGTCGCCGACGGCCGTGACGATGTCGAAACGGACGGGCAGGTCGATGCCGAAATGCTTGATGTAGGCATCGGCCGCCACAACGATGTGGCGCACCTTCCGCCAGTCCACGGCCTCCTGCGGCTCCTTGTACTCGGTGTTGGTGCGGGTCTTCACCTCGACCACCACCCGTTCGCCGCCCTGTGTGGCCACGATGTCCAGTTCCAGGCGGTTCTTGCGCCAGTTG
>CATXSD010000174.1 GCA_958402075.1 Mediterranea massiliensis
CTCTGCGAGGCGGCCATTGCAACCATGATGTTTGTGGGCAACTATGTGTTCATCCACTATTTGGGTGAAGACGGCGTAGCGGCCTTCAGCATCGCCTGCTACTTCTTCCCCATCATCTTTATGATATACAACGCCATCGCCCAGTCGGCACAGCCCATCCTGAGCTACAACCACGGAGCGGCACAGCCCGAACGGGTACGGTCGGCCTTCCGCCTGGCGTTGTGGACGGCTGTGGCGTGCGGCGTGGCGGCGTTCCTCGTCACGGAGTTCTTCACCGAAGAGATTGTGGGTATGTTTGTCGACACCCGCTATCCGGCCTACGACATCGCCGTGCAGGGACTTCCGCTCTTTGCCGCGGGCTTCGTGTGCTTCGGGGTGAACATCGTGTCCATCGGCTATTTCCAAAGTGTAGAGCGTGCCCGTCCCGCCATGGCCGTCACCCTGCTGCGCGGCTTCATTCTGGTCTTGCTGTGTTTCTGGCTGCTGCCCATCCTGATGGGCACGCCGGGCATCTGGCTGGCCGTACCTGCCGCCGAGACGCTGACGCTGCTCTTCGTGCTGACCATCTATTGCCGGGGCAGAAAGAGAAAGTAAGAATTGAAAATAAAGGAATATGGAAAAATTCATTGATATATTCAGCAAGAAATACAACCTGAACGACAAGGATGCCGCCGCCCTGCTGGCACTGATGGAACCCGTCAGCTACCGTCGTGGTGAAGTACTGGTACACGATGGCGAACTCAACACCTCGTTCTATCTGATTGGCCAGGGCATCTGGCGCGGCCACTACCTGCGCAACGGGGTGGATGTCAGCATCGGGTTTGCCACCACGGGGGAATCCCTTTTCTCCACCCGTGGCTACATGGGCGGACGTCCGTCGGGCACCACGATCGAAGCCATGAGCGACAGCCTGCTCTACCGCATCGGCAAGCAGGAACTGGAAGCCTTCTTCCACTCGTCGGCAGCAGCTGCCAACCTGGGACGGCAGATGTTCGAACGGGAGTTTCTGGCTTTCGAAGAAAGACTGATCAACGAAGGGGCTACACAGGCCAAGGAGCGCTATCTGTCACTGCTCGAACGCATGCCCGAGCTGCTGCAACATGTACCGCTGAAGCACATCGCCTCCTATCTCTACATCACCCCCCAGTCGCTCAGCCGCATCCGTGCCGAACTGGCCCGAAAGGCAGACGGCGAACCTACTCGCCCACGCGAATAATCGCCTGTACCTCTACCACGCCATCATATTCGGCGGCAAAGCCCTCGGATGAAGGTCCCGTCTTCTTCACCTTCAACTCGGCGGAGACAGGTGTATAGGGCTGTGCACTGGCAGGCAAGGCCTCCTCGTAACGTTTCTCCAGCTCGCCCGAACGGTCGACCACCCAATAGGACAAGGTATCGCCGTCGGGGGTGAACGAACAGGCTTCGTGCCCCATCACCAGGCGCCCGCTACATGTAACTACAGAATCGGAAACGGCAGATACTTCCTGCACACTCCCCTCCTGCTTCTGTGCGGCAGGACGGCAGGCGGCCAGACACAGGCCAGCCGACACGATTCCTAAAATCAGTTGTTTCTTCATGACTGTTATTGGCTTTATAAATGTATCGGGAGCGAAGATAGGCTTTCTTTCCGTAACACGGCCTATGCCGTTCGCCAAAGTTCATTAAAATTCCTTTCGCTACAGACTCGATTCTGTCAGGATGACGCCGTCCATCATACGGATGATGCGGCGTGCCTCGCGGGCGTTCTCCTCGGAGTGGGTCACCATGACTACCGTAGCGCCGTCGGCATTGAGTTCCTTCAGCAGGGCCATCACTTCGTTGCCGTTGGCCGAGTCGAGGTTACCGGTCGGCTCGTCGGCCAGGATGATTTTCGGATTGGTGACAATGGCGCGGGCAATGGCCACACGCTGCTGCTGACCGCCGCTGAGCTGCTGCGGGTAGTGTTCCGAACGATGGGTCATCTGCATGCGGTCGAGGGCACGGTTCACACGCTCCACCCGTTCGCGGACGGGTACGCCGGCATAGAGCAGGGGCAGTTCGACGTTCTCGAACACCGTCAGTTCGTCTATCAGGTTGAAGCTCTGGAAGACGAAGCCCAGGTTGCCGTTGCGCAGGTCGGTGCGGTCGTTCTCCTTCCACCGGGACACTTCCTGCCCCATGAACCACAGTTCGCCCGAGGTCGGATTGTCCAGCAGGCCCATGATGTTGAGCAACGTGGACTTGCCACAGCCCGACGGGCCCATGATGGCTACCAACTCGCCCGGATAGATTTCCAGGTTCACTTCATTCAATGCGGTTGTCTGCACGCTTTCGGTGCGGAATATTTTGGTCAGGCCCACGGCCTTAATTACGTTATTCATTTTCAAGTTTTTTTAGTGGTTAGTGATTAGTGGTTAGTGGTTAGCGATTAGTGGTCATCCGGATGGCATACTAACCGCTCACCCCTCACCGCTAACCGTTATATTACTCGTATCTCAACGACTCTACCGGATTCTGCGATGCCTTGCGCCACGTCTGCCCTACAACCGTCAGCAGGGTAATGAGCACCGTCAGCAGGCCGACCAGCAGGAAGAGCCACCAGCTGATGGGCGTCTGGTAGGCAAACTCACTAAGCCAACTGCTCATCAGCCAGTAACCCACGGGGCAGGCCACCACGAAGGCAATACCCACCCAGACGAGGTACTCGCGGCAGAACATGCGCACGATGCGGTCGGAATGCGCGCCGTTCACCTTGCGGATGCCTATCTCCTTGGTGCGCTGCTCGGTGGAGAGCGCCACGAGGCCGAACACGCCCATCACGGCGATGAGGATGGCCAGCACGGTGAAGAAGAGCAGCATGCGGCTCTGCTGGTGCTCGCGGGCATAGTTCTGGTTCAGCTTGTCGGAGAAGAACTGATAGCTGAAATCCTTGATAAAGGTGTTGTCGCGTGTGGCAAACTCCTCGAACTTCTCCTTGATGAAGGCCAGGGTCTGCTGCCGCCGCTCGGGAGCTATCTTGATGTACAGATAGCTCAGAGCTTCGGGGCTGTACCAGATGTAGGCGGGCTTGATCTGCTCGCGCATGGACTGGAAGTTGAAGTCCTTCACCACGCCCACGATACGCATCGGACCGCCCCACTCCGGACGGATTTCCAACCCGATGGGGTCGGCCACCTTCATGGCACGCCAGGCCGTCTCGTTGATGACGGCGGTTTTCGTCAGGCCGTTATCCCAGTAGTTGTCGAAGTCGGCGTCCATCAGCTTACCCTTCACCAACTGCATGCCGAAGGTCTTCACGAAGTCGCCGTCGGCCCACAGCTGCACCATGCGCAGGGAGTCGGTGCGGCCGTCCACATCGGTCCACTCCACCTTGTTGCCGTCCTTGTAACTGGTGCCTTCGCCGAAGTTCTCGATGGGCGACGACATGGAGACGCCCTTGATGTCGGGATTGCGCAGCAGCTCCTGCTTGAAGTCGCCTACGTCGTACCACAGGCTGGTATAAATGCAAACGATGTTCTCCTTGTCCAACCCCATGTCCTTGTTCTGCATGTAGTGCAGCTGCTTGAAGACGATGCCCGTGAGCAGCATCAGCACCAGGGCGATGACAAACTGTACGCACACCAGTCCGCGTATCAGCCCGCCCTTGCGCCCCGTCTTGCGCCCGCCCTTGAAGGCCAGCAACGGATTGATGGACGACAGGTAGAAGGCCGGATAGCTGCCCGCCAGGCAACCCACGCCCACGATGCCGAAGAGCATGTAGAGCACTACGCTCCAACTGGCCTCCAGCCGAAGGTCGGTCTCCATCACCCGGTTGAACAGGGGCAGCGTCAGCTCCGTCAATGCCATGGCCAACACCAAGGCGATGCATGCCTGCACCATTCCTTCGGACAGGAACTGCCCGATGAGCACGCGGCGCTTGGCTCCCGTCACCTTGCGCACGCCCACCTCCTTGTAGCGCAGCGAAGCACGGGCGGTGGACAGGGTGGTGAAGTTGAATGCTCCCATGAAGATGACAAGCACCGCCAGGGCAATGAACAGATAGACGGTGGAAAGGTTGCCGTGCTGCTTCACGTCGGGGTCGGCAAAGCGGGTATGCAGATAGATGTCGTGCAAGGGCTGGAAGCCGAGGCGTACGTTCTTCTCGCCACGGTCGGCCAGCAGGCGGCTCATGGCCTGTGCCTCGCTGCGGAGCATGGCAGAGCCTTCCTTCATCTTGATATAGACGTGCATACTTTCCGTGAAGGTATCCCAATTGATGTTTACGCCTCCTCTGCCATAAGCCTCCATCGGCATGGCCAGCTCGAAGCGGATGTGGCTCTTGCGGGGAATGTCCACCACGGCCACCACCGTATAGACGTCGTTGATGGAATTGCCGAACGAATAAGTCAGCTTCTGCCCGACGGCTGAGCCCGAACCAAAGAACTTGCGGGCCAGTTCGGCGGAGATAACCACGTTGTTCGGATTTTCGTTAATACGCTGGGGAGTACCCTCTACTACGGGGAAGGTGAAGAAACGGAAGAAGGTGCTGTCCACGTAAACTTCGGTCACCGTCATCTTCTTTCCGCCCTCTGCCTCGTAGGAGTACTGATCGCCGTACTTGATGGCCGTCGCGTCCTCCACCTGCGGGAATTTCTGCCGGAAGTCCATGGCCAGTGTGCGCGGCAGGCGGGGCGACTCCTTAATCTCTCCGCCCGCTTCGCGGTGAAGCTCCGTCACACGATAGATGCGGCTGCCGTCGCGGAAGCAGTCGTCGTGCGTCAGTTCGTCCACCACCCACAGGTAGATGAGGAAGGCCGCCGTCAGGCCCAGCACAAACCCCATCAGGTTGATGGAGGAGAACAGCAGGCTCCGGCGGATGAGCCGAAGCGCCACTTTGATGTAATGTCTTAGCATAATTCTGTTTTTATTCGGGTTTTACAAATATACTGTTTTCACTCTTATTCTGCCACCTTCCTACCTTGTTCCTGTCTTTCTGCCCGGCTTACCTTGGCTTATGCCTATA
>CATXSD010000175.1 GCA_958402075.1 Mediterranea massiliensis
ATCAGACAAAGGAAATGATGTCGGACGTGATGTTGGAGAATGTGGAGGCGCTGGCGACAGATGAAAGTATTGAAGGAGGTGGAATTACTCTTATTTGTTATACAACATTTACTCCTGCTGATTGGTTTCATGAGGATCAATATTTCATTAATTGTGATAATTGTATGCGGGATAAAGGACGAGATTTGAGAGACCGATCTGAATGCAATAGATAGTGATATAATTTTTGTAATATTAGAACTTGCATAACTTGAAGGGGCTTCCATGATTATGTTCATGTGTTACATGCAGATAATTTTGTTGAATGCCAGTTTGGGTTATCTGACAAATGGTTGAATCATGAAAAAGTTAATTCTTTTCTTTTGTGTCGTCGGGCTTTGTTCCTGTTCCCGTCAAACCGCTACCCATGTGTATACTTCTTTTGAAACAACGGATACGCTGGTCGCCCAGGTGCATTCCATCCCTCCTGTCATGCTGTATCCGAGGGGGGTGTTTCTGGACGGTCCCCGTCTGGTCGTTTTCAATGACAAGATGGATACCTGTTTTCAGGTGTTCGACCGTAACGATTTCCGGTATCTGTACAGTTTTGGTGTATTGGGTGAAGGGCCCGACGATTTTCAGTTGCCTGCAGGGCAATTTGCTGGCCAGCATGCGGGGAAAACTTTTGTGACAGATATGGACAAGTTGAAGTCCATCTCTTTTGAATCGGGAAAACCAGTCGTTTCCGTCCATCCGCTTCCTGTGCAGCGTAGCTATTACAACGGCTTGATGATGCTGGCCGATTCTCTGTACGTCTGTGAAGCCGACCACGAAGATTCCAAAGAATATCTTTTTATCCATCCGGACGGAAGTCAGGAGCTGAAAGTCGATTATCCGGAAACCGAAGAACGTTTCGGGAGTGTGTTGGCCCGTAATCAGGCGTATGGACGATTGGCCGCAGCCCGTCCTTCAGGGGAGTGTTTCGCCTCTTTCTATGTGTCCGACCGTCGTTTCCGCATCATCGACCGCTCCGGAAATATTCTGCATGACATCCTGTTGGACATTGCTCCCAGAGACCCGCAGATTCCTGTAGCATCTGATGAACGGCGGATTCATACGCTGTCGGTCTATGCAACACAGGACCATATCTATACATTGAATTTGGATATGAAGCCCGAAGAAATCTATAGCCGGAAGAGCCTTCCTTCCATTCAGGTATTTTCGTGGGAAGGAAAACCATTGGCGCAATGGTTCCTGGACCGTTTTGTCAGCTCGTTTGTGGTGGATGAGGAGAGGCGTACCGTCTATGGTGTGTTTGCCGAGAATGAGGCGGAAATATATACTTTTGGCTGGGGTGATGATTGAACGGATGGCATTTCCGGTATTATATTCCGGGTCGGATGTTTGGCTCTTTGTCTGTTTTTGCCTACCTTTGGTCTCTGTCTATAACAAGAATGGATGGAAACAAAAATACGCTATAACGATTTCCCGACTTTTCTGAAGCGGTTTTTCACCGGCAAGGTGCAGAAGATTTCAATCAATGCAGGATTCACGTGCCCCAACCGCGACGGGACGGTAGGCTACGGCGGATGCACGTATTGCAACAACCAGACGTTCAACCCGGAATACTGCCATACGGAGAAACCGGTATCCGTACAACTGGAGGAAGGGAAACGCTTCTTTGCGCACAAGTATCCCGAAATGAAGTATCTGGCCTACTTCCAGGCCTACACCAACACGTATGGCGAGCTGGAGATGCTGAAGCGCAAGTACGAGGAGGCGCTGGCGGTGGACGACGTGGTGGGGCTGGTCATCGGTACGCGCCCCGACTGCATGCCCGACACCCTGCTGGACTATCTGGAAACATTGGCCCAGCGGACGTTCGTGCTGGTGGAGTATGGCATCGAGAGCACGCTGGACCGCACCCTGCACCGCATCAACCGCGGACACACGTGGCAGACGGCGGTGGATGCCGTGCAGCGTACGGCTGCCCGCGGGTTGCCCGTAGGCGGGCATGTCATCCTGGGGTTGCCCGGCGAGTCGCGCGAGGACATGCTGGGGCAGGCGGCGGATATCTCGCGTCTGCCTCTCGACACGTTGAAGCTGCACCAGCTGCAACTGATACGCGGCACCCGCATGGCCCGCGAATACGAAGAACGGCCCGAAGACTTTCACCTGTTCAACGACGTGGACGAGTACATCGCGCTGGTGGTGGACTATATCCAGCGTCTGCGCCCCGACCTGGTACTGGAACGCTTCGTGTCCCAGTCGCCCAAAGAACTGCTCCTCGCACCCGACTGGGGACTGAAAAACTACGAATTCAACCATCGTCTGCAAAAAAGAATGAAAG
Organism: Mediterranea massiliensis; assembly: GCA_958402075.1. Lineage (GTDB taxonomy): Bacteria > Bacteroidota > Bacteroidia > Bacteroidales > Bacteroidaceae > Bacteroides > Bacteroides massiliensis_D. The sequence goes on from CATXSD010000175.1 coordinate 2,330, forward strand.
AACAGGATGCCTGGCAGGGAAAGTTGTATAATCCATAAAATAGTCGTACTTTTGCACCACGTATCAAGAATGGAATGAATCCAAATAAGACAATCAGTATGGACCAAAAAACATTGATTAAAGGAAAAGTACATTATGTGGGTGTGAACGACCGCAACAAGCACCTCTTCGAAGGCATGTGGCCGCTGCCCTACGGCGTTTCTTACAACTCGTATCTGATAGACGACGACATCGTGGCGCTGGTCGACACCGTGGACGCCTGCTTCTTCGAGGCGTATCTGCGCAAGATACGCTGCATCATTGGCGACCGCCCCATCCAATACCTCATCATCAACCACATGGAACCCGACCATTCGGGATCCATCCGCCTCATCAAGCAACACTATCCCGACATCGTGATTGTGGGGAACAAGCAGACTTTCGGCATGATCGAAGGCTACTATGGCGTGACGGGCGAACGCTACGAGGTGAAGGACGGCGACTTCCTTGACCTGGGCCACCACAAGCTGCGCTTCTACCTGACACCGATGGTACACTGGCCCGAAACGATGATGACCTTCGACGAGACCGACGGCATCCTCTTCTCCGGTGACGGCTTCGGATGCTTCGGCACGCTGGACGGAGGATTCCTCGATACGCGCATCAACCTGGACAAGTATTGGGAAGAGATGGTGCGCTACTACGCCAATATCGTGGGCAAATACGGAAACCCCGTGCAGAAGGCACTGGCCAAGTTGGGACACCTGCCCATTACGGCTGTCTGCTCGACCCACGGACCGGTGTGGACGGAGAACATCGCCCGCGTGGTGGGTGTCTACGACCGCTTGAGCCGCTACGAGGCCGAGGAAGGCGTGGTCATTGCCTACGGCAGCATGTACGGCCATACGGAACAGATGGCCGAAACCATTGCCGCCGAGCTGTCGGCACAGGGCATCAAGAACATCGTGATGCACAATGTGAGCAAAAGCAATCCGTCGTACATCCTGAAGGATATCTTCAAATATCGCGGCCTTATCGTGGGCAGCCCCACGTATTGCAACCAGATTTATCCCGAAGTGGAGTCGCTTCTCTCCAAGATACTGCTCCGCGAAGTGAAGGGACGCTACCTGGGATGGTTCGGCTCGTTCACCTGGGCCGGAGCTGCCGTGAAGCGTATGGCCGAGTTTGCCGAGAAGAGCAAGCTGGAAATCGTAGGCGACCCTGTGGAGATGAAGCAGGCCATGAAGGACATCACCTACGAGCAGTGCGAGCACCTGGCCCGTGCCATGGCCGACCGCCTGAAGAAGGACCGGAAATAAGCGGTTAACGGTTAGTGGTTAGCGGTTAGTAACCATCCGGACGGACATTTACCATTGACCATTCATCATTCACCATTACTATTATTACTAACCTTATAAATTGATCAGACATGAGACTAATCATTCAGCCGGATTATCAATCCGTATCGAAGTGGGCAGCTCACTATGTAGCTGCAAAAATCAAGGCTGCCAATCCTACAGCAGAAAAACCCTTTGTACTGGGATGCCCCACCGGTTCTTCTCCCCTGGGGATGTACAAGGAACTGATTGACCTGAACAAGAAAGGACTGGTATCCTTCCAGAATGTCGTTACCTTCAACATGGACGAATATGTCGGTCTGCCGAAGGAGCATCCCGAAAGCTACTACTCCTTCATGTGGAACAACTTCTTCAGCCACATCGACATCAAACCGGAGAATACCAACATTCTGAACGGCAACGCTGCCGACCTCGACGCTGAATGCGCCCGCTACGAAGAGAAGATCAAGTCGTACGGCGGCATCGACCTCTTCATGGGTGGTATCGGCCCCGACGGACACATTGCCTTCAACGAGCCGGGTTCTTCCCTGTCGTCGCGTACCCGCCAGAAGACACTGACGACGGACACCATCATCGCCAACTCCCGTTTCTTCGACAACGACGTGAACAAGGTGCCCAAAACGGCTCTGACCGTAGGCGTAGGTACGGTGCTCAGCGCACGTGAAGTGATGATCATTGTCAACGGACACAACAAGGCACGCGCCCTGTATCATGCCGTAGAGGGTCCTGTGATGCAGATGTGGACCATCAGCGCCCTGCAGATGCACGAGAAGGGCATCATCATCTGCGACGATGCCGCTACCGACGAACTGAAGGTGGGCACGTACCGCTACTTCAAGGACATCGAGGCCGACCATCTGGATCCCGAGTCACTGCTGAAGTAAAACTTTTTAAATGAAGAATGAAGAATTAAGAATGAAGAATTTCCAAGCGTACGGAATAATTCTTCATTTGGAAGCGGGGCTTCCATTCTTCATTCTTCATTTTTTTATCCTTCCTCCAGCCATCCGGCTCCCTGGCGTACAATCTCCGCTTCGCCCTGGGTGCAATCCACTACTGTAGAACCTTCCATGCCTCCGATGCCTCCGTCGATGACGAGGTCCACTTGGTCGCCCCATTTCTCGTCAATCAGTTCGGGGTCGGTGACGTACTCAATGTCGTCGTGCTCCTCATGAGGCAGGGTGGTGGTCATGATGGGAGCGTCCAGCAGGCG
>CATXSD010000176.1 GCA_958402075.1 Mediterranea massiliensis
CTAAACATGATTTGCATTTGACCCGTAACATCGGTATCATGGCTCACATCGATGCTGGTAAAACCACGACATCAGAACGTATTCTGTATTATACTGGTTTGACGCACAAGATCGGTGAAGTACACGACGGAGCTGCTACGATGGACTGGATGGAACAGGAGCAGGAGCGTGGTATCACGATTACTTCCGCTGCTACGACCACTTATTGGAACTATGCAGGTAACAAGTATAAAATCAACTTGATTGATACTCCGGGACACGTGGACTTTACCGCTGAGGTAGAGCGTTCGCTGCGTGTGCTCGACGGTGCCGTTGCAACCTACTGTGCAGTAGGTGGCGTTGAACCGCAGTCTGAAACCGTATGGCGCCAGGCTGACAAGTACAACGTTCCCCGTATCGGCTATGTGAACAAGATGGACCGTTCGGGTGCCGACTTCTTCGAAGTGGTTCGCCAGATGAAGGACGTGCTGGGCGCCAATCCGTGTCCGGTGGTTATCCCTATCGGTGCCGAAGAAAACTTCAAGGGCGTTGTCGACCTGATCAAGATGAAAGCCATCTACTGGCACGACGAGACGCTGGGCGCCGACTATGAAATCGACGACATCCCCGCCAACCTGGTTGACGAAGCTCAGGAATGGCGCGACAAGATGCTCGAGAAGGTAGCCGAGTTCGACGAGTCACTGATGGAGAAATACTTCGACGATCCCACAACCATCACGGACGAGGAAATCCTGCGCGCCCTGCGTGCCGGAACCCTGAAGATGGAAATCGTTCCGATGCTGTGCGGTTCTTCGTTCAAGAACAAGGGTGTGCAGACACTGCTCGACTATGTTTGCGCCTTCCTGCCGTCTCCGCTGGATACTCCGAACATCATCGGTACGAACCCCACGACCGGTGCTGAGGAAGACCGCAAGCCGGATGAGGATGAGAAGACTGCCGCTCTGGCCTTCAAGATCGCTACCGACCCCTATGTAGGCCGTCTGACATTCTTCCGTGTATATTCCGGTAAGATTGAAGCAGGTTCCTACATCTACAACAGCCGTTCGGGCAAGAAGGAACGCGTTTCCCGTCTGTTCCAGATGCACTCCAACAAGCAGAACCCGGTAGACGTGATCAGCGCCGGTGATATCGGTGCCGGTGTAGGTTTCAAGGATATCCGCACGGGTGATACCCTCTGCGACGAAGATGCTCCGATTGTACTCGAGTCCATGGACTTCCCCGATCCCGTTATCGGTATCGCCGTTGAGCCCAAGACTCAGAAAGATATGGACAAGCTGGCCAACGGTCTGGCCAAGCTGGCTGAAGAAGACCCGACCTTCACGGTACGTACCGACGAGCAGACCGGTCAGACGGTTATCTCCGGTATGGGTGAGCTTCACCTGGACATCATCATCGACCGTCTGAAACGTGAGTTCAAGGTTGAATGTAACCAGGGCAAGCCCCAGGTGAACTACAAGGAAGCCATCACGAAGACTGTCAACCTCCGCGAGGTTTACAAGAAGCAGTCCGGTGGTCGTGGTAAGTTTGCCGACATCATCGTCAACGTAGGTCCGGTAGACGAAGACTTCAAGGAAGGCGGCCTGCAGTTCATCAACGAGGTGACTGGCGGTAACATTCCGAAGGAATTCATCCCCTCTGTACAGAAGGGCTTCCAGACAGCCATGAAGAACGGCGTTCTGGCCGGCTTCCCGATGGACAGCCTGAAGGTGACACTGCTCGACGGTTCGTTCCACCCGGTAGACTCCGACCAGCTGTCATTCGAAATCTGCGCCATCCAGGCTTACAAGAACGCCTGCGCCAAGGCCGGTCCTGTGCTGATGGAGCCGATCATGAAGCTGGAAGTTGTAACTCCCGAAGAAAACATGGGTGATGTCATCGGCGACTTGAACAAGCGTCGTGGCCAGGTAGAAGGTATGGAATCGAGCCGCTCCGGTGCCCGCATCGTGAAGGCCATGGTTCCGCTGGCAGAAATGTTCGGTTATGTAACGGCTCTGCGTACCATCACTTCCGGCCGTGCCACTTCCTCCATGTCTTACGACCACCACGCACAGGTATCCACTTCCATCGCGAAGGCTGTGCTCGATGAGGTCAAGGGACACTCCGAACTCCTTTAATGAAATTCTGAAGCCCGCAGGTTAGCGTATGACTCTTAACCTGCGGTGCTTCTCCATTTAATAACAAGTTTAACAATAAACACTGATGAGTCAAAAAATTAGAATCAAATTGAAATCTTACGACCACAACTTGGTTGACAAGTCTGCCGAGAAGATTGTAAGAACAGTGAAGACGACGGGCGCCATCGTTAGCGGTCCCATTCCTCTTCCTACGCACAAGCGTATCTTTACTGTAAACCGTTCGACTTTCGTAAACAAGAAGTCGCGTGAACAATTCGAACTCTCTTCTTACAAGAGACTGATCGACATCTACAGCTCTACAGCCAAGACTGTCGATGCTCTGATGAAGCTGGAGTTGCCGAGTGGTGTGGAAGTAGAAATCAAAGTGTAAGTGTATTTAAAAATTTAGTGAAATGCCAGGATTATTAGGAAAAAAAATCGGAATGACATCCGTTTTCAGTGCCGAGGGTAAAAATGTACCATGCACTGTTATCGAAGCAGGTCCTTGTGTTGTTACTCAAGTGAAGACCGTAGAAAAAGATGGCTATGCAGCTGTTCAGCTGGGCTTCCAGGACAAGAAGGAGAAGCATACCACGAAACCGCTGATGGGCCACTTCAAGAAGGCCGGAGTAACTCCCAAGAAACACTTGGCTGAGTTCAAAGAATTTGAGACAGAACTGAATCTCGGTGACACAGTGACCGTAGAACTGTTCAATGATGCTGACTTCGTCGACGTAGCCGGAACTTCCAAAGGTAAGGGCTTCCAGGGCGTCGTTAAGAGACACGGTTTTGGTGGTGTAGGCCAGACTACTCACGGTCAGCACAATCGTGCCCGCAAGCCGGGTTCTATTGGTGCTTGTTCTTACCCTGCAAAGGTCTTCAAAGGCATGCGCATGGGCGGACAGATGGGTGGTAACAGAGTGACTGTTCAAAACCTGCAAGTATTAAAAGTAATCGCGGAGCACAACCTCCTCTTGGTGAAGGGTTCTATCCCCGGTTGCAAAGGTTCAATCGTAATAATTGAAAAATAATGGAAGTTAGCGTATATAACATTAAAGGTGAAGACACCGGAAGAAAGGTTGCGTTGAACGAATCTATCTTCGGCATTGAGCCCAACGACCATGCCATCTACTTGGATGTAAAGCAGTTCATGGCTAACCAGCGTCAGGGTACTCACAAGTCTAAGGAAAGAAGTGAAATCAGCGGATCTACTCGTAAGATCGGCCGTCAGAAAGGCGGTGGCGGTGCACGTCGTGGTGACATGAACTCGCCTGTGCTGGTGGGTGGTGGTCGCGTTTTCGGTCCGAAACCCCGTGACTATTACTTCAAGCTGAACAAGAAAGTGAAGGCTCTGGCCCGTAAGTCTGCTTTGTCTTACAAAGCTCAGAACAATGCGATCATCGTTGTTGAAGACTTCGCATTCGAGGCTCCCAAGACGAAGAACTTTGTAGAAATGACAAAAAATCTTAAAGTTTCTGACAAAAAGCTGCTCATGGTTTTAGCAGAAGCAAATAAAAACGTATATTTGTCAGCTCGTAACATAAAGGGCGCTAATGTGCAGACTATCTCAGGGTTAAATACTTACAGAGTATTGGACGCTGGGACTGTCGTGTTTACTGAAAGTGCACTTTCTGCGATCAACAATATCTTAGCTTAATTTAAAAAAGGAGGCTTAAATAATGGGATTTATTATTAAACCGTTGGTGACAGAGAAGATGACCGCAATTACCGAAAAGTCGAACAACCGTTTCGGCTTTATTGTGCGTCCTGATGCTAACAAGTTGGAAATTAAGAAGGAAGTTGAAGCCCTTTACAACGTTACGGTGGTTGATGTAAATACGATCAGATATGCCGGCAAGAACAAGAGCCGCTATACGAAGGCTGGTCTCATCAACGGACGTACCAATGCTTACAAGAAGGCAATCGTTACGTTGAAGGAAGGAGATACTATTGATTTTTATAGCAATATTTAATACAAATGGCAGTACGTAAATTTAAGCCCACAACACCGGGGCAAAGACATAAAATTATTGGTACTTTCGAAGAAATTACTGCACGGGTACCAGAAAAGTCTCTTGTATTTGGTAAGAAATCCTCAGGCGGTCGCAACAACGAAGGTAAGATGACCATGCGTTACATCGGTGGCGGCCACAAGAAGGTAATCCGTATCGTTGACTTCAAGAGAAATAAAGACGGTGTGCCTGCAGTGGTGAAGACAATCGAATACGATCCGAACCGTTCGGCCCGTATCGCTCTGTTGTTCTACGCTGACGGCGAAAAGAGATATATTATTGCTCCCAATGGATTGCAAGTTGGTGCGACTTTGATGTCAGGTGAAAATGCAGCTCCAGAGATTGGAAATGCACTTCCTCTTCAGAATATTCCGGTCGGTACTGTAATTCACAACATTGAATTGCGTCCGGGCCAGGGTGCCGCTCTGGTTCGTTCGGCCGGTAACTTCGCTCAGTTGACTTCAAGAGAAGGCAAGTACTGCGTTATCAAGTTGCCTTCAGGTGAGGTTCGTCAGATTCTCAGTACTTGTAAGGCTACTATCGGTAGCGTAGGTAACTCGGATCACGGGTTGGAGAGCTCAGGTAAGGCTGGTCGCTCCCGTTGGCTGGGACGTCGTCCTCGCAACCGTGGTGTGGTTATGAACCCGGTTGATCACCCGATGGGTGGTGGTGAAGGACGTGCTTCAGGAG
>CATXSD010000177.1 GCA_958402075.1 Mediterranea massiliensis
CCAGGGGAGCGCGCCCGACAGCCGCGAATGCCTGGGCAACCTGCTCGGCACGACGGAGGTAGACCGCCCGTGGGTCATCGAGCAGGCGTCCAACCATGTGCTCTCGGTACGCACCCGCCAATGGAAGTACATCGAGCCCAACGACGGCCCGAAGATGATTACCTGGGGGCCGAAGATTGAGACGGGCAACTGTCCGACGCCCCAGCTGTACGACATGGAGCGGGCGTATGAATCGGAAAACGTGGCCCTTCAGCATCCCGATATCGTGTTCGAGATGCAAAATATTTTGCGCCGCGTGCGGAGTGGAAAGTAAGAGAATTTGAAGAAGGATGCCTGCCTGCCCCGCGGGAAAAGGCATTCCGGAGAAGAGGGGATGGACAAAGCCGTTTGCGATACCGGTTTTGTTCACCCTTTTCTTATTATTTAGCATCTTTTATCACATCCGTCCGCTATTTTCTAAGCAAAAAGCAGTAATTTCGGGCGATTTTTTACCGATTCTTCGAAAACACTAATAAATTATCAATATGGAAAACTTGAATATTGCACTTCTGCTGATGGTGGTGGGCATGGCGACGGTTTTTGCTATCCTGCTGATTGTCATCTACTTAGGCAAGGCGATGATTGCGCTTGTCAACAAATACGCTCCCGAGGAGACTCCGGCGGCCAAGAAAGAGGGTCCGGCCGCGATACCGGCCAACATCCTGGCGGCCATCAACGCCGCGGTGGCGGTGGTAACCCATGACAAGGGAAAAGTGACGAAAGTGGAAAAAATGAGATAAAAACATTATATTATAACAGAATACAACAACGATGAAAAGAGAAATTAAATTCAGCTTGGTCTTCAGGGACATGTGGCAGAGCGCCGGAAAGTATGTTCCCCGCGTGGACCAGCTGGTGAAAGTGGCTCCCGCCATTGTAGAGATGGGCTGTTTTGCCCGCGTGGAGACCAATGGCGGAGGCTTCGAACAAGTGAACCTGCTGTTTGGCGAAAACCCCAATAAGGCCGTGCGTGCCTGGACGAAGCCTTTCCATGAGGCCGGCATACAGACGCACATGCTGGACCGTGCACTGAACGGCCTGCGCATGAGCCCCGTGCCTGCCGACGTGCGCAAGCTCTTCTATAAGGTGAAGAAGGCGCAGGGAACGGACATTACCCGTACCTTCTGCGGATTGAACGACGTGCGCAACATCATCCCCTCCATCGGCTACGCCCACGAGGCCGGCATGATTTCGCAATGCTCGCTCTGCATCACCCACTCGCCCATACACACGGTGGAATACTACGTCAACATGGCCAAGCAGCTCATCGAGGCCGGCGCCGACGAAATCTGCATCAAGGACATGGCGGGCATCGGACGTCCCGTGACGCTGGGCAAGATTGTGGCCGGCATCAAGCAGATCAAGGACATCCCCATCCAGTATCATAGCCATGCGGGCCCCGGCTTCAACATGGCCAGCATCCTGGCTGTCTGTGATGCCGGATGCGACTACATCGACGTGGGCATGGAGCCGTTGTCGTGGGGTACGGGTCACGCCGACCTGCTCAGCGTGCAGGCCATGCTGAAGGACGCCGGCTATCAGGTGCCCGAAATCAACATGGAGGCCTACATGAAGGTGCGCGCCCTCATCCAGGAGTTCATGGACGACTTCCTGGGCCTGTACATCTCGCCGCGCAACCGTCTGATGAACTCCCTGCTCATCGGTCCGGGTCTGCCGGGCGGCATGATGGGTTCGCTCATGGCCGACCTGGAAACGAACCTCGAAAGCATCAACAAATACAAGGCCAAACGCAACCTGCCCTTCATGAAGCAGGACGAGCTGCTCATCAAGCTCTTCAACGAAGTGGCCTACGTGTGGCCGCGCGTGGGTTATCCCCCATTGGTAACCCCCTTCAGCCAGTACGTCAAGAACCTGGCCATGATGAACGTCATCGCCATGGAGAAGGGCAAGGAACGCTGGGGCATGATTGCCGACGACATCTGGGACATGATTCTGGGCAAGGCCGGAAAGCTGCCCGGCGAGCTGGCTCCCGAAATCGTGGAGAAGGCCGAACGCGAGGGACGCAAGTTCTTCACCGGCAACCCGCAGGACAACTATCCCGACTGCCTGGACAAGTACCGCAAGATGATGAAGGAAAAGAAATGGGATACGGGCGAAGACGACGAAGAACTCTTCGAATATGCCATGCACCCCGCCCAGTACGAGGCCTACAAGAGCGGTAAGGCCAAGGAAGACTTCCTGGCCGACGTGGAGAAGCGCCGCGCCGAGCAGAACAACGCTCCGGCCGACGACGCCAAGCCCAAGACCCTGACCGTGCAGGTGGACGGACAGTCCTATCGCGTGACGGTGGCCTACGGCGACATAGACCTGCCCGCATCGGCTACCGAGAAGGTGGCTCCCTCGGGCGAAGGCGAACCGGTGGTGGCTCCGCTGGAAGGCAAGTTCTTCCTGACCAAGAACACGCAGGAGACACCGCTCAAGGTGGGCGACCGCGTGAAGAAGGGCGACCTGCTGTGCTACATCGAGGCCATGAAGACCTACAACGCCATCCGTAGCGACGTGGAGGGCACCGTGACCGCCATCTGCCAGAATCCGGGTGACTCAGTATCAGAAGACGACGTATTAATGAAGATAGGATAATGGAAGATATATTTGGAAAACTCTATGACATGACGGCGTTCAGCAACATCATTGCCGACCCGTCGTTCCTCGTGATGTATGCCATTGCCTTCATCCTGCTCTACCTGGGCATCAAGAAGCACTACGAACCGTTGCTGCTGGTGCCCATCGCCTTCGGTGTGCTCATCGCCAACTTCCCCGGCGGCGAGATGGGTGTCATCCAGGCCGACGAGAACGGTATGGTGATGGTGAACGGGGTGATGAAGAACATCTGGGAGATGCCTCTCCACGAGATTGCCCACGAGCTGGGACTGATGAACTTCATCTACTACATGCTGATCAAGACCGGTTTCCTGCCGCCCGTCATCTTCATGGGTGTGGGCGCGCTGACCGACTTCGGCCCCATGCTCCGCAACCTGCGCCTGTCCATCTTCGGCGCGGCCGCCCAGCTGGGTATCTTTACGGTGCTGCTCTGCGCCGTGCTGATGGGCTTCACTCCTAAGGAAGCCGCCGCTCTGGGTATCATCGGTGGTGCCGACGGCCCGACGGCCATCTTCACCACCATCAAGCTGGCTCCCCACCTGCTGGGCCCCATCGCCATCGCGGCCTACTCGTACATGGCCCTGGTGCCGGTCATCATCCCGCTCGTGGTGAAGCTGCTCTGCACCAAGAAGGAGCTGATGATCAACATGAAGGAGCAGGAGAAGCTCTACCCGTCGAAGACTGAAATCAAGAACCTGCGCGTGCTGAAGATTATCTTCCCGATTGCCGTGACGACCATCGTGGCCCTGTTTGTGCCCACGGCCGTGCCTCTGATCGGTATGCTGATGTTCGGTAACCTCATCAAGGAAATCGGTTCGGACACGAGCCGCCTGTTCGACGCCGCCGCCAACAGCATCATGAACGCCGCCACCATCTTCCTGGGCCTCAGTGTGGGCGCCACGATGACGAGCGAGGCTTTCCTCAACTGGACGACCATCGGCATCGTTGCCGGAGGCTTCCTGGCCTTTGCCCTGTCCATCTCGGGCGGTATCCTCTTCGTGAAGGTTGTCAATCTGTTCTCGAAGAAGAAGATCAATCCGCTGATTGGTGCGACGGGCTTGAGCGCCGTGCCTATGGCAAGCCGCGTGTGCAACGAGATTGCCACGAAGTACGACCCGAAGAACCACGTGCTGAACTACTGTATGTCCAGCAACATTTCGGGTGTCATCGGTTCGGCCGTAGCTGCCGGTGTGCTCATCTCGTTCCTGGGATAAGATAAAGGCATCCGATAAAGAAGGGTGCATCAAAAAATAAGTACTACATTCTTTATGATAAAACTTATTTTTTTGATGCGCCCTTTCTTTTTTGTCTTGTAGCAGAGCCCGCTTACTTGACGGGCACGCACAACGGATGGTCGGTAGTCAGTTCATAGATGTTTTCGTAAACCTGCAACGTCAGGGCTGGGCCGTTGAGCAGGGTGATGGTTACCTCTTTCTCGCTCGTTTCCACCATCACCCGGCGTCTCTGGTAGTTGATCTTGAAGGAGCATTTCTTCCAGTAGCTGGGGATGGCGGGCCAGAAGCTCAAGTGGTCGGCACGTACCCGCATACCGCCGAAGCCGCGTGTGATGGCCAGCCATGAACCCGGCATGCTGGTGATGTGCAGGCCCTGGTCGGCTTCGTTGTTGTAATCGTCCAGGTCGAGGCGGGTGGCGTGCACGAAGAGCTGGTGCGCCTTCTCCATGTCGCCGATGCGTGCGGCCAGGATGGAGTGGATGTGGGGCGAGAGGGACGACTCGTGTACGGTCATGGGTTCATAGAAGAGGAAGTTGCGCCGTACGGTCTCGATGTCGAACAGGAAGTAGTAGAGGTAGAGCCCCAGCAGGACGTCGCCCTGCTTGATGTAGCAGGAGCGCAGGATGCGGTCCCACGACCAGTGCTGGTTGATGGGGCGCTGGTCGGGGGGGATGGCGTCGGCGGACAACAGCTCCTTGTCCATGAAGCCGTCATTCTGTATGAATATGCCCCGCTCCTTGTCTTCGGGCAGGTACATACGTCCGATGATGTCGCGCCAGAGGGATGTTTCGCGGTCGTAGTCCAGGTGGGTGACGCGGCATATCCGCTCGTAGTCCTCGGGATGTTCCCGGGCGGCCATGTCCAGGTAGTGCAAGGTCGACGCAAGGCAACG
>CATXSD010000178.1 GCA_958402075.1 Mediterranea massiliensis
TTCCAACCGTATTTCCTTTTATTGCGCAAATCTAAGGGAGCAAAGCGAAGAATCTTGAAAGCAGTTATTTTGTATTGAGATCCTTCACTACGTTCAGGATGACATGGCGTTTTGATTGAACCTTTCTATTTTGAGACGGCCTCTTCGACTTTCACTATCTTTTAATAAGATAGGATACGGTTCGTCATAACTAAATTGAAAATTACATTTTCATTTGTTTATGCTCTCACCTTTCACTATCTTTAAATAAGATAGGATGCGTCTCAGCAAAAAAAATTAAGCAAGCTTATTTTTTTTGCTTTCGACTTTCACTATCTTTGCCCGTGCAATCGGTTAAAAAAATAACCAGAGAATAAACTAATAACAATCAATAATTTAAAAGCTTAAGACAATGGCATTGGAGATTACTGACAGCAATTATCAGGCAACCCTCGCAGAAGGAAAGCCTGTAGTGATAGACTTTTGGGCACCGTGGTGCGGACCTTGCAAGATGGTGGCTCCCATCATCGAGGAACTGGCAGCCGAATACGAAGGCAAGGTACTTATCGGTAAGTGCGACGTGGACGAGAACGGCGACGTAGCTGCCGAGTTCGGCATCCGCAACATCCCTACCGTGCTGTTCTTCAAGGACGGCAAACTGGTGGACAAGCAGGTGGGTTCCGCTACCAAACCGGCTTATGCGGCCAAGATTGACGCTTTGTTATAAATCATAGTCAGGAAGGCTGCAAATGTGGGCGCATCCCTGTAACGGGGCGGTTGCATTTGCGGCCTTCGTCACTTTTAAAATCATTCATGACATGGGAACAGTAGACGAATTCTTGCAGGATGACCTGGATGACGAGAAGACCATCAAGTTCATCAAGAACTATCTGCCGCAGGACCTGAAGGACAGGTTCTCCGACGACGAACTGTATTACTTCCTCGACGTAATTGACGAGTACTATGTGGAGAGCGGCATCCTCGATGCACAGCCCGACGAGGACGGCTACATCGACATCGACCTGGAGAAGATTGTAGACTACATCATCAAGGAAGCCCGCAAGGACGAGATGGGCGAGTTCGACCCCGAAGAACTGCTCTTCGTCGTTCAGGGCGAAATGGAATATACCGACTCGCTGGGCGACGGCGAATAAACAGCCCGTTTTTTCCTTTATGTTCATGCCGTGCTTCGTTGCTTTCTGACGAAGCACGGCATGACGTTTTCAGGAAGTGCTTCGTCAGGTGCTCATGCAGTGCTTCATGAGGGGGTAACGAAGCACTTCGTCAGAGGGTCACGAAGCACTGGCAGGGAAGGCCTGCCTCAGGCGGGTGGCGTGTTCAGCACAAAGAATATGGCGGTGGCTATCAGAATCAGTCCCAGCACGCCGTAGAACAGGCGGGCCTGCCGGCGGCCCACGTTGCGCACCACGAACTGCGTGTTGCGTGCCGTGAAGAACCAGTCCCAGTCCAGCAGGGCCGCCAGCAGGCTGACGATGCCCGCTGCGGCAAAAATGCCTTGTATCAGATATTGGCTGGCCATGGCTGCGCTCAGGCTAATTCTTCCATCGTCAGGCGGCGTGCACCGTTCTCCACTTCTTCGATGGTCACCTTGACGGTGTTGCCCGGCAGCAGCTCTTCAATCAGCTCCGGCCACTCGATGAAGCAGACGGCGCCGCTGTAGAAGTAGTCCTCGTATCCCATGTCGTACACCTCTTCGAGCTTCTTGATGCGGTAGAAGTCAAAGTGGTAGATGAGCTCTCCGGCCAGGTCGGAACGGTATTCGTTGACGATGGCAAAGGTGGGCGACGTGATGACATCACTCACGCCCAGCTCCTCGCAGACGGCTTTGATGAAGGTGGTCTTTCCGGCTCCCATCTTGCCGTAGAAGGCAAAGACGGTATTGTCGCCCATAGCTTCGACAAACTGGCGGGCAGCTTCGTGAATCTGGTCTAATGACTGAATGTTGATTTCCATTGTATCTATCTTTTTGTTTCTTATAAACGATTGTTTCAGGGGTTCGCCTGCCGTTTCAGACGGGCGATGTAAAGGGTCTTCCCCGTCTTGCACACCGCATAGATGAGGATGGAGAAGAAGATGATGGATGCTCCCGAGGGCACGTTCAGGTAGAACGACAGCAGCAGGCCGCCCAGGCAGCTGAGGTAGCCGATGCCGATGGACAGCCACACGATGCGGAGAAAACGGTGGGAGAACAGGTTGGCCGTCATCTGCGGGATGGTGAGCAGCGAGATGACCAGTACGATGCCCACCATGCGCAGGCATGCCACGATGGTCAGGGCGATGAACATCATCAGGGTGTATTCGAAGAAGGCCACCGGCAACCCTTGCGAACGGGCGAACTCACGGTCGAAGGCGATGCTGACGATGGGCCGCAGGTAGAGGCCGAAGAACACGGCCAGAACGAGTGACAGCACACCCAGCAGGGCAATGTCGCCGGCTGTAATGGTCAGGATGTTGCCGAAAAGGTAGGCCGAGAGGTCGGGGGTGAAGCCCGGCGACAGGAAGGTGAACATGATGCCCAGCGCCATGCCCAGCGTCCAGAAGACCGCGATGGCCGAGTCCTCGCGCATGTCCTTGCGCTTGCTGAGCCACTCCACGCCGAAAGCCGACAGCACGGCAAACACGGCTGCCGACAGGATGGGCGGGATGCCGGTGTACAGTCCCAGTCCGATGCCGCCGAACGAGGCATGCGTCAGTCCGCCGCTGATGAATACCAGCCGCCGCGTCACGATGTATGTGCCCACCAACCCGCAGGCAATGCTTGCCAGCAGGCTGCCCAGCAGGGCGTGTTGGAAGAATGTATATTGTAACAGGTCCATGTTTTTAGCGGTTAGCGGTTAGTGGTGAGCGGTTAGTGGTTAGTGGTTAGCAGTTGGTATCGGCTTCTAACTTCTTTAACTCCTATAACTTCTTTAACTTCTTATTTTTTATGCGGATTGGCCCTCAGCTCCCCGACTACGAGGAATACTTCGTCCTTCAGGTTGTCCGGCAGGGCGATGCCGCGGAGCTGCAGGCTGCGTACCCATCCGGCCACGTCTTCTTCCTGCATGGTGTAGAACACATCGCGGAAATCCTCTTCCTGTTCGGGCGTGTAGGCGTCGCCGGGCGTGCCGATGTATTGGTCCAGCTCCTCGTCGTCGTAGTATTCTATCTTCTTGCTGACGGCGGCCAGGAGGCTTTCCTTTTCGCACACCTCGTGCTGGCCGCAACATTCCGAGTCCACCTGCACCGGTTCGGGCATGGCTTCCAGTTCGCCGCTTTCCACCTGCCGGCGCAGGCGGCGGTTGCGTATCACTCCGGCTACGGCGGCTACCACGGCCAGGACAATCAGACTAACAATCAGTATCCACATACCTTTATATATATAATAGCGTGGTGCAAAGATAGTGCAAACTGAGAGAAGCACAAAGTGAAAACAAAGTTTTCAAGCTTTTGGTTCCGAAGTGAAGCCTGTCTTGTCGAAAGATACACAGAATTTGGGCACGACGATACAGGATAGGCTTAAAAAAGGCGGGACCTCACGGCTTATCTGCTTTCGGGATACGGCGTAATGCCGAATCCGGCTGCCCGCAGGTCGTCCCAGTAGCGGGGGTAAGACTTGCTCACCACCTGCGGCTCGTTGATACGGATGTCGGGGCGTACGAGGCAGGTGGGGGCGAAAGCCATGGCCATGCGGTGATCTTCGTAGGTGTCGATGGCGGGCTGTGGGTCGGCCGGGCAGCGCTCGCCGTCCCACCACAGGATGCTGTCCTGCTCGGCATGTACGGTGTAGCCCAGCTTCCGCAGTTCGGTGATGAGGGCACAGATGCGGTCGGTTTCCTTGATCTTGAGGCTCTGCAGGCCGGTGAAGCGGAAGGGAACGCCCATCAGGCAGCAGGTCACCACGAAGGTCTGCGCCAGGTCGGGGATGTCTACCAGGTCCTCGTCCAGACGTTCGGCAGGCTGGCCCTCCTTGCGGAGCTTCACGCCTTGCGGAGTGAACTCCGTCTGTACGCCCAGGCGGGTAAAGAGCTCGGCGCCGCGGCTGTCGCCCTGCGGGCTGTGGGCACGAAGTCCCGGCAGTTCCACTTCGGCGTTGCCCGGGGTCAGGGCGGTCATCTGGTACCAGTAGGAAGCCGCGCTCCAGTCGCTCTCCACGCGGAAGGGCGTGTCGCGGTAGCCGCCGGGCGCCACGGCGATGCTGCTCTCCGAAGTCCATCCGGCTTGTGCGCCGAAGTCGTGCATCAGTTGCAGCGTCAGGTTGATGTAGGGGCGCGAGACGATGTCGCCCGTCAGCCGCAGCTTCAGTCCCGCGGGCAGCACGGCGCCTATCATCAGCAGAGCCGAGATGTATTGCGAACTCACGTTGCCCGCCAGCTCTATTTCGCTGCCCGTCAGCCGGGTGCCGGTGATGCGCAGGGGCGGGAAGCCTTCGTTGCCCGCATATTCGATGTGTGCGCCCAGTGTGCGCAGGGCGTCCACCAGGATGCGGATGGGGCGCTGCTGCATGCGTTCGGTGCCGGTGATGACGTGCGTGCCCGGCGTCACGCAGAGGTAGGCGGTGAGGAAACGCATGGCCGTGCCGGCGGCGTGGATGTCTATCACGTCGGGCAGGTGGTCCAGGGCGCGTATCATGACCTGCGTGTCGTCGCAGTCGCTCAGGTTCTCGGGGCGTGTGGCTCCTCCCGACAGGGCGTGGAGGATGAGCGCACGGTTGCTGATGCTCTTCGAGGCGGGTAGCTGCACGGTGGCGTGCAGCG
>CATXSD010000179.1 GCA_958402075.1 Mediterranea massiliensis
CTTCTGGAGGTCGGCGGTAGCGGCCTTCAGGGTCAGCTTGGCCAGGGAGAACTGGGGAGGCAGCGAGAGGCCGGAGAAGGGGGGGATGCTGGTGGAGAGCTGCATGTTGGTGCCGTTGCTGGCCGTGTTGACATAGACGGTGGAGTAGTCGCCTGTGGTCTCGTCGGGTACGGCCGTTTGCGTGCGTCCCCAGTTCCAGCTCTGGTTGGCGCTTCCGTTCAGGTTGGGCAGGCGGGCCCACTTGGCGGTGTTCACCTCGACGGCGCTCTGCTCGGCCGTGTTGGCGGCCTGGCGGATGTCGATGTTGTGCTCGATGGCATAGTCGATGCAGCGGCGCAACGACCACGTCTCTTGTGCCTGGAGGCCTGCGGAGAGGCAGGCCAGGAGGGCTATGGCGGATAATTTGTTCATAGGTCTGTGCGGGGTTGGGTTATTCTGTTTCTTGGTTCTTGGCATGGTTGCGTATCAGGTCCTTGTCGGTGATGCCCTTCTTGACGGCTATCTGGATGCCGTCGCTCATGCCCACCTCGATGGGTTGGCGGCGGAAGACCTGCTGGGGCACGCTGTCGGTCAGTACATAGACGAAGGTGCTGTCGTCCTTGAACTCCACGCATCCTTCGGGGATGGCGAGGGCCTGGCTGGCACGTTCGAGCACGATTTCGCCGTTGGCGGAGTAGCCCGAGCGGATGACTACCGTGTCGGGTACGCTGACGGCGGCCTTGATTTCAAACTGGTTGGCGCCGTTGTCTTCGGTCGACTTGGGGGCGATGTACTCCAGCTGGGCCTGGAAGGTGAGGTCCTGCAGGGCGCCGATGGTGATCTTGACGGGCATGCCTTCGCGGACGCGTCCCACTTCGGTTTCGTCGATGTTGCCGCGGAAGATGAGGTCGTTCATGTCGGCCACGGTGGCGATGGTCGTACCGTCGTTGAAGGTGTTGCTCATGATGACCGAGTTACCCACCTTGACAGGCACGTCGAGGATGAGGCCCTCGATGGTGGAGCGTATCAGGGTGCTCGAGAAGGAGGCGCTGTTCTGCGTGATGCCTTCCTTCACGATCTGCAGGTTGTCTTTGGCGGCCTGAAGCTCCTCGCGTGCCTGCTTCACGGTCACTTCGCCCTTCTCGTACTCTTCGGCGCTGATGAGCTTGTCGGCATAGAGCTTCTCGAGGCGGGCGAAGTCGGTTTCGGCCTGGCGTCCGTTGATTTCGGCCAGGCGCACGCGGCTCTCGGCGGAGTTGAGGGTACCCAGCTCGGGGATGACCTTCACCTTGGCTATCACTTCGCCCTTCTTCACCTTCTGGCCGGCTTCCTTGTAGACTTCCTCGATGATGCCCGATATCTGGGGCTTGATGAGGACTTCGTCCCTCGGCTCTATCTTGCCGGTGACGACGGTGGTCTTCTCCAGGTCGGCCACGGCGGGGCGGACGATGTCGTAGAGGGTGACTTCGGGTTGGGACTTCTGGTACAGGAACACGAAGGTCCACAGGAAGATGCCGGCCACGATGACCAGCAGCGCGATTTTCAGGATTTTTCTTGCTTTCATGTCGGATATGTTTTTTTGTTCTTTATTTCTATATAATACTATAATAAGCGTCGGGCGGAAAGAATGTCATTCGTCGCGTATCGCCTCGATGGGCTTGATGGCCATGGCGCGGTAGGCAGGGGCAAGGCCCGCCAGCACGCCGAGGGCGATGAGCAGCACGCAGGTGCCCACGGCCATGCCGAAGCTCACCTGATAGTGTGTCTCGACGACGCCCTGCGGATTGGCCGCCGCCTCGAGCACCTGAAGCACCAGCACGGCCAGCGAGATGCCCGCCATGCCCGCTACGGTGGTCAGCACCATGCTCTCGGAGAGTATCTGCTGGAGGATGTCGCGCGGACGGGCTCCGATGGCGCGGCGGATGCCTATCTCGGTGGTGCGTTCGCGCACGGTGACCATCATGATGTTGGACACGCCGATGGCTCCCGCGAAGAGGGTGCCCAGCCCCACCATCCAGATGAGGATGTGCACGCCCGTCATCAGGGCGTCCATCATGGAGAACATGGCTTCGACGTTGAGCATCATCACCGCCTGCTGGTCGTCGGGCGAGATGTAGTGGGCGGCCTTGACGGTCTGTTTCACCAGGTCTTCCACGTCGGCCACCTTCACGCCGGGCTTCATGGTGAAGCACACCAGCTGGACGGTGTTGCCCAGGTTGTACATCTTCTGCATCGTGGTGTAGGGCAGGGTGACGGCTTCGGAAGCCTGTCCCTGTATGTTGACGTTGCCTTCGGACGAGCACATGCCCACCACGCGGTAGTAGATGCTGTCCACCTGCACGTACTTGCCGCAGGGGTCGCCTCCCTTGGGGAAGAGGCTCTCGTAGACGCGCTTGCCGATGACGCACACCTTGCGCGCCTCGCGGATGTCCACGTCGTTGATGAAGCGTCCGTAGGCCATCTCCTGATGCTCTATCTGTTCGTAGTCGGGGTAGAGGCCCTTGACGCTGCAGTCGTATTTGTTGCCTTCGTAGATGGCTGTCTTGCCCCATTGGGCCACCGAGGGGGTGGAAATCTCAATCTGGCTCAGTTTGCCGATGCGCTCCACGTCGGCCATTTCGAGGTCCCAGCTGCGCCCCTTGCGGAAGCCCTTGTAGGCCTCGCCCGTCTTTTGGGCGAAGAGGAAGCCCGAGTTGGTGGCGAAGCCTTCGAACTCCTTGCGCAGTTCCTGCTCCATGCCCTGTCCGCCTCCCATGAGGGCCACGAGCATGAAGATGCCCCAGAACACGCCGAAGGCCGTCAGCAGGCTCCGCGTCTTGTTGCGGGTGATGGTGACGAGGATTTCCTCGCAGGTATCTTTGTCTATTTTCATATTGTTCAGTTTTTGAGTTACGAGCTACGAGCTACGAGCTACGAGCTACGAGTTACGGGCTACGAGCTACAAGCTACGAGTTACGAGCTACGGGCTACGAGTTACGAGTTACGGGCTACGAGTTATGGGTTATGAGCTGCAAGTCATTAATATTCAGTTATATTCATATATACATTAAATTAATTTACAATATACAAGGTTTCCGCCACTCACTACTCGCCATTCACTACTCGTCACTCGTAGCTTGTAGCTTGTAGCTCGTAGCTCGTCACTAATTCAATCTGCCCTCAGCGCCTCGATGGGCTTGATTTTCGTGGCCTTGCGGGCGGGGAAGAACCCGGCCAGCGTGCCGGCAATGATCAGTGTCAGCGTGGCCTGCACGGCGACGCGGAGGTCCACCGTCGGGTCGCTGAACATCTTGGCCTGGAACATGCCGGCGTCCATCGTCTGGTTGCCGAAGACGTTGTCCATCCACTCCGTCACGCCGATGCCCGCCACCATGCCAATGTAGCCGAAGAGGGTGGTGATGACGACGCTCTCCACGATGATGAGCCACAGGATGGAGGACGGCTTGGCGCCCAGCGCCTTGCGGATGCCGAACTCGTGGGTGCGCTCGCGCACGGTGATGAGCATGATGTTGGACACGCCCACGATGCCGCTCAGCAGCGTGAAGATGCCGATGACCCAGATGGCTGTGCGCAGGATGCCCATGGCGTTCATGGTGCGCAGGTAGCTGGTAAAGCGGTTCCATATCCAGATGGCGCCCGTGTCGTCGGGCGAGAAGCGGTGGTTGGCGCCGATGACGCGGCGGTATTCCGCCTCAAAGGCCTCGTTGCTCTCGATGGAGGTCAGGCCGTCGGTGGTCAGGAGGATGTTGTTCAGCTTGTTGCCTTTGTTGTAGATGGTCTGCAGGGTGCTGAAGGGGATGTAGGCTTCGCTCGGCTCGCTATTGCCCTGGTCGTTGTAGAGGCCCACCACCTGATAGGCCACGCCGCCGGCGTTGACAAACTGCCCGATGGGGGCGGTGTGGGTCTTGCCGAAGAGGATGTCGGCCGACTTCTGGTGGAGGACGATGACCTTGCGCCGCTCCTTCAGGTCGATGTCGTTGATGAAGCGTCCCTGGGCTGTCTTCACGGCCTCGATTTCAATGTAGTTGGGGTGTACGCCCAGCAGGGAGAGGTTGACGTACTCCTTGCCGAAGCTGATGTTGAGGCCGCTCTGGCGCACGGTGGCGCCCACGCTGGTCACGTTGTCGGGGAATTGCGTCTCGGTGTCCGTCAGGTCGCGGTTGTCCAGCTCGATGCGCCGCCCTTCCTTCAGGCCGTCGTACGACTGGGTGGTCCAGCCGGGGAAGATGCGGATGGAGTTCAGCGCCCGCTCGGACGAGTTCTGCTCGAAGGCATGGATGAGGCCGTTGCCCGCGCCCAGCAGCACGATGAGCATGAAGATGCCCCATGCCACGGCAAAGCCCGTCAGGAAGGTGCGCAGCTTGTTGCGCCGCAGGGTGCCGTATATTTCTTGCCAAAGGTCAATCATGAGAGTTGAGAAATTGATAATTGATAATTGTGATAATTGTGATTTGTGATTTGGGAAATGGCGGAAATTTTCCATTCTCCATTCTCCATTTTCCATTTACTTCATGAACCCGCCGCGGCCGAAGGGCGAAGCGTCGTGGTTGAGGTTCTCTTCGATGGTGCCTATCACGCCGTCCTTGATGTGGATGATTTTGTCCGTCTGGTTGGCCACGCCGCTTTCGTGGGTCACGACGACGATGGTCATGCCCGTCTGGTGGAGGTCCTTCAGGATCTGCATCACTTCGACCGAGGTCTTGCTGTCGAGGGCGCCCGTGGGCTCGTCGGCCAGG
>CATXSD010000180.1 GCA_958402075.1 Mediterranea massiliensis
CCTTGTAGCGCAGCAGCAGGCCGTATTCTACCTTGGCCATCTTGTCGCCGCCTACCTTGGCCACCTTCTCCACGCGCTTGAGGCGGTTTTCCACCGTCTCGAGGTCCTTGAGCTGAAGCTCGGTGTCGATGATTTCCTTGTCGCGCACGGGGTTGACGGAGCCGTCCACGTGGACGATGTTGCCGTTGTCGAAGCAGCGGAGCACGTGGATGATGGCGTCGCACTCGCGGATGTTGCCCAGGAACTGGTTGCCCAGGCCTTCACCCTTGCTGGCGCCCTTGACGAGGCCGGCGATGTCGACGATGTCGCACACGGCGGGGACGATGCGGCCCGGGTGGACGATTTCGGCCAGGCGGGTCAGTCGCTCGTCGGGCACGGATACCTGGCCCATCTGGGCGTCGATGGTACAGAACGGGAAGTTGGCTGCCTGTGCCTTCGCGCTGGACAGGCAGTTGAAGAGTGTGGATTTTCCCACGTTGGGAAGGCCCACGATACCTGCTTTTAATGCCATAGTCTGTCTTATATTTTAGAGTTATCTTCTTGTTGTCAGTCGTTTTCAGTCTGCAAAGATAGTGCAAACCGTGGGAAAGGCAAAGCGAAACGTCTGTTTTCGGCTTTCCTTTCCGGAGCGGCGGCAGGGGGAAATGAAAAAGCCGGAATGCGTCGCGCACTCCGGCTTTCTGCAGTTAACTAAAAAGGTTTGGTTTATTGTTAGGAGTAAAATAGTTTCTATGCGAGAGAGTATAACGGAAACCTGTGCAGGCTTATCGGGCAGTCAGGTACATGGTGACTGTCTTTTCGGGTACTTCCACGTAGCAGCCCTTGCGGTTGCTCCACTTGTAGTAGCTGGTGGTCACCTGGTTGTCGTCGTAGGCGTAGCGGACGCACATCACCTTCTTCCAGGTCTTCTGGTTCTCGTCCCAGCATACGGCTTCGTGCTCCACGATGCGCTGCTGGTCGTCGTATTTGAAGTGGTACTCCAGGTAGTTGGACAGCAGGTTGTTGTTGTTCTTGTAGACGCTCTGGCTCACCTTGACGCCGTTCACTTCTTTCGAATTGTAAACAAAGTCGTTGTTCTGGAAGGCGAATGCGCTTACACCCAGTGTCAGGAACAAGGAGGACACAATCAGTTTCTTTAAGGATACTTTTGCTTTCATGATTAATATCAATTTATGTCTATTCTTACTTTTTTCTACATTGCTTTTCTGAAAAGCGGTGCAAAGGTAGGCATTATATTGACACATTGTTCAATATTCGATGATTATTTTTCAAAGTGTAAGCATCTGCCCGTTTTATACCCTTTCTTTTTGCCCGTTTTCTATCAAAAAAAATGTCCGGCAGATGGTTTGCCGGACATTTTGCATACAAAGTGCATTTTAATTAATTCCTTTTGGCTGCTTTCTGATTGTAAGTTAAAGTTTGTTATTCGTCGGTTTAGTGGGCCTCCAGCCAGTTCTTTCCCCACCCGCAATCGGCCCTGAGGGGCACGTGCATGCGGTAGGCGTTTTCCATTTCCTCGATTACAATTTTTTGCACGAGCTCTTTTTCGGCCGTCGGAACGCTGAAATTCAGTTCGTCGTGGACCTGCAAAATCATCTTTGCTTTCAGATTGTTACTTTGGAAGCGCTGGTAGATGCGGGCCATGGCCACTTTGATGATGTCGGCGGCGCTGCCCTGGATGGGAGCGTTGATGGCGTTGCGTTCGGCATAGCCGCGCACGACGGAGTTGCGCGAGTTGATGTCGGGCAGGAAGCGCTTGCGGTGGAAGATGGTTTCCACGTAGCCCTGTTCGCGGGCCACCTGGATGCTGCGGTCCATGTAGGCCTTCACGCGCGGATAGGTGGCGAAGTAGCCGTCTATCAGCTCCTTGGCTTCCTGGCGGGAGACGTTCATGCGCTCGGCCAGCCCGAAGACCGAGATGCCGTAGATGATGCCGAAGTTGGCCGTCTTGGCCTTGCGGCGCATATCGGAGGTCACCTCGTCGATGCCCACCTTATAGATCTTGGCGGCGGTGGCGGCATGGATGTCGTGGCCCTCGACGAAGGCTTCGATCATGTTGGGGTCTTCGCTGAGGTGGGCCATGATGCGCAGCTCGATCTGCGAGTAGTCGGCCGAGAAGAATTCGCAGCCGTCGTCGGGGATGAAGGCCTTGCGGATTTCCTTGCCGTCCTCGTCGCGGATGGGGATGTTCTGCAGGTTGGGGTTGCTCGAACTGAGTCGGCCCGTGGCGGTGACGGCCTGGTTGAACGACGTATGGATGCGTCCCGTCCGCGGGTTGATGAGCTGGGGCAGGGCTTCGACGTAGGTGCCCAGCAGCTTCTTCAGGCCGCGGTGCTCCAGTATCTTGCCCACGATGTCGTGCTTGCCGCGGAGGCTTTCGAGCACTTCTTCGGAGGTGACATACTGGCCGGTCTTGGTCTTCTTGGGTTTCTCCATCAGCTTGAGGCGGTCGAAGAGTACTTCGCCCACCTGCTTGGGCGAGGCGATGTTGAAGGGTCCGCCTGCCAGGGTGTAGATGTCTTCCTCGATTTGCCGGATGCGGGCGTTGAAGTGCGCGGCCGACTGCTTCAGGGCTTCCGTGTCCAGTCGTACGCCGTTGCTCTCGATGTTCACGAGGACGGGCACGAGCGGCATCTCTATTTCATAGAAGAGGTGTTCCACGCCCTGCGCCTTGAGTTCCTTCTCGAGGACGTTCTTCAGCTTGAGGGTGACGTCGGCGTCCTCGCAGGCGTAGCGGTAGACTTCGGCGGGGGCGAGGTCGCGCATGCTCTTCTGTCCCTTGCCCCGCGGGCCGATGAGCTGGTCGATGTGGATGGTGCGGTAGTGCAGGTAGATTTCGGCCAGGTAGTCCATGTTGTGCCTCAGCTCGGGCTGAAGCACGTAGTGGGCGAGCATGGTGTCGAAGAGCGGACCTTGCACGCGGACGCCGTAGTTCTGCAGGACAATCATGTCGTACTTGATGTTCTGTCCCACCTTCACCGATTTCGGGTTTTCGTAGAGCGGGCGGAGCTCGTTCACAATTTTTAAGGCTTCTTCCCTATTGGCCGGAACGGGCACGTACCAGGCCCGATTTTCGGCGTCGCTGAAGCTCATGCCCACTAGTTCGGCCTCCATCGGCTCGGTGCCGGTGGTTTCCGTATCTATTGAGAGAATTTCCGTTGTCAACAACTTTTGAAGAAATTCGCGTCTTTTCTCTTCTGTATCAACGAGTTGGTAGTCCGTTTCTATCGTTTCTAAGCTGCTGAGAATCGAATTTTCGGCGCCGCCTGTCCCCTCGTCCGCAAATAACGCAAACAAATCGCCTTGGGCAGCGGCCTTCGGAGCGGCCTCTTTCGTGGTGGCGGGCTGGGCGAAGAGGGTACCGGCAAACGGGTCGGCCGGAGCGGCGGGGCGGGGGGCTTCGCCTTTCCCCAGCACGCGGTCGATGAGGGTGCGGAATTCCAGTTCCTCGAAAATCCGGCGCAAGGCTTCCTGGTCCGGCTCTTCGCGGACGAGGGCCTGCATGTCGAGCTGGATGGGGACATCGGTCTTGATGGTGGCCAGGAACTTGGAGAAGATGATCTGCTCCCTGTTCGTCTCGACCTTCGTCTTCAGGGCACCCTTCAGCTGGTCGGTGTGGGCCAGCAGGTTCTCGATGCTGCCGAACTGGGCGATGAGTTTCTGTGCCGTCTTCTCGCCCACGCCCGGACAGCCGGGGATGTTGTCCGACGCATCGCCCATCAGTCCCAGCATGTCGATGACCTGCAGGGTGGACTGGATGTCGAACTTTGCCTTGACTTCCTCCGTGCCCATCACCTCGAAGCCGCCCGTGTGCTTGGGGCGGTACATGAAGACGTGCTCGCCCACCAGCTGGCCGTAGTCCTTGTCGGGCGTCATCATGTAGGTGGTGATGCCCTGCCGTCCGGCTTCGGTGGCCAGTGTGCCTATCACGTCGTCGGCCTCGTAGCCCGCCACCTCGAGGATGGGGATGCGGTAGGCGCGGATGATGTCCTTTATAATAGGTACGGAGAAGCGGATGGCTTCGGGCGTCTCCTCGCGCTGGGCCTTGTACTGTTCGTAGGCCTCGTGGCGGAAGGTGGGCCCCGCCGGGTCGAAGGCCACGCCGATGTGTGTGGGGTTTTCCTTCTTGAGCACCTCTTCGAGGGTGTTGACGAAGCCCAGGATGGCGGAGGTGTTCTGCCCCTTGGAGTTGATTCGCGGGTTCTTGATGAGCGCATAGTAGGCGCGGTAGATGAGCGCGTATGCGTCGAGCAGGAAGAGTTTATCGGTTGAATTCATACATGTATCTTTTTTGCAGGGTAAAAGTACAAAAAAATACCGTATGTACCGTTTTATTCGTATTTTTAAATGAAATAGGTGGAGGTTCGGGACGGGGAAAGGTCTCAAAAATTAAAGGAGACAGAAGTAAGTGCACCGTCATCCCGGCCTTGAGCCGGGATCCATGATTAGCTGTTCTGTGTGTGAGCTGGATCCCGCATCAAGTGCGGGATGACGATATGTTAGCGCTTCTGCCTTTTGACTTCTTTAAATTAAAATAAAATAGGATGCGGCTCGGCTCAGCCAAATGAAAAACAATGTTATTCATTTGTCTATGCGCTCGCCTTTCACTATTTTTAGATAAAATAACGTCAGTTCGATATAAGAGAATAAATATTTCATTGAAAATTAGGAACAT
>CATXSD010000181.1 GCA_958402075.1 Mediterranea massiliensis
TGCCAAATAAAGCCGTAGGTGCATTATCCTTTCTCACCCTTCTAATCTCCTCCCACATTTTCGAGAATGGTATTATCTTATCCCATTGCGAGGCTGTAATTCCGAAAGGTGGGTCGCATAGAACTAAATCAATACTTGATTCTGGGAGAAGAGGCATTACTTCAAGGCAATCGGCTTTATATAGCGTAATGTCTTTTTCAAAAACGATCTTTTTCATTACATCTTTTATTAATCCAAATGTCCATTTGCCTCTTGGTTATAGGCCAGATAGACTTGTTTGTACTTAAAGTTTCTTTCTCTGTTTGTACTTCTCCGAACATTCAGGACGAAACGCTTTTCCTGCGTTTTAAGATATTCCTTATCAATTTCGGTGTATAGAAGTCATAATCATCATTATGGCATTATTTACCTCCTTCCTCTTTTACCGTCAATAATCCAGTCGTCCCGCATTGCGCCATCGTCCGAAAGCACCGTCAATAATTTCCCGTTTGGTACGTTCCCGGTAAATCTTCGATTTCCAGTAGCCGATACGTACCTGTATGTATCTCCATGTCTCGATGTATGCCCGGTTCAAGTGTTGCTCAATGCTGTCCAGCGACTTGTTCACGGACTCCAGTACCATCAGCAGGTCGCTGGTCGAGCAGGCCGCTGCGCCCGTGGCATACAGCACGAGGTCGCTCACCGACTTATAGAGGTGTTCTCCCTCGTTGGCGATGTCCCGTATTGCTTTTTCATTGATAGTCAGTATCAGTGCGTCTGACGGCTCGATGTTCCCATGTTTCAGGATTTTCTCATGGAAAGCCTCCAGCATGGTCTTATAGTCACCGATACGGTCACTTACCGAGCTGTAGGTATCCTTCACGTTCAGCACCGTCCGCAGGGATTGGTACATCACGTCGATGACATCAAAGGCACGGGTATAGCGGTCAAGGTCGATATTTACTTCCTTGTATTTGCCCGTCTCCTCACGGCTGTACTCATGCAGCAGTTGGTTGCTGTATTCCAGCGTGCTTCGGGCCAGCAACAGGCTGCGTTGTTTTTTGTGGTCATTTATGTACGCTTCCACCGACACGATATCGAATGTCCATTGGCCCTTGGCGACATCGGGTAGTAGCGCAAGCAACGTAATGGCCATCAGTATAGTGCGTTTCATGGCCGTACCTCCTTTCTGCCACTTCGGGATGTCCGTGCGTTTTCTACCCAGCGGTCATGGCACTCTTCCACGAGTGTCAGCCTACGACCCTCGTCCGTATCGAGTTCCGGTAGCACATCCTTCAGTACGTCGATGATGTTCCGCTTGTAGTGCATCATCTTCTCCAAGGATACGAGGTCGGCGTATATTTTCGTGATACGTGAATCCACTTCTCGTGCGATTTCGAGGCGGTCACTTGACCAAAGCAGGTGGTACACGTCGCTGTTCGGTACTTCTTCCATAGGTTCTGTACGGGCATACTCGGTAGTGATTTTACAGTTGGGATATTCCCGTGCGATTTCCGATATGCGATTATTCACGATTTTAGTCTTTTCCTCGTTCGACAGGTTCGGATCGAGTGTCAGTACATCGGCAACGTGCGTGTCTGTGTATGCCGAAGTCAATTCCCAACTGATTTGGATAATGGCACGGTGAATCTTGATACCCAGAAAGTATTTCGGCTTCCGTGCGATAGAAATAGTCGCACGGAACGTAATGATACCATTGATGTTCGGCATCGTCGCCTTACGGACGAACGTATAGCCGCTCCATGTACCTCCGTCCTGCCAAGTGAGGCTATAGGCTGTCTTGCAATCCTGCATGATAGCCGGTAGGCGGTAGTAATCATCTGTCGGCACATCGTTCTCTGCTTCCGCTTCCTGCTTTGCATCTGCGTACTCCTTCTGTTTTTGTTGCCACTCGGCAAGTTCGCTTTTCAGTTCCTCGATACGTGTCCGGTTGGAGTTATATTGTTGCCGGTAAGCTGCTGCGTCTTCCACGCTCGCCTCGGCAATTTTTTTCAAAAGGTCGGCGTTTTCCTTTTCCAAGGCACTAATCTGAGATTGAAGAACGGCGACTTGATTGTCCGCTTCCCGTATCAGTGCGTCCAGTTCTGAAAGATCCAGTTCGTTCTCCGTTACCGAGGTCTGCATGACACACTCTTTGGAGTGGGCATCCAGTGAGCCGCCACACTTGCGACACTTGTATTGTGTCGAGCCTTGCCCCAGCGTCGCCCCGTCTGAACAGGTTACACTGATGGTCACGCTTTCGCATCCCTGCAATTTTGCGGCGTCCGTCGCCTGATAATAGTTCCGTGCATCGGATGCTATGTAATAGACATAGCCTTCCTCGTTGTCATTGAACTCCGAGAGGCGGGCATTGAGCTGCGCTTTGAACGTATTCAAATCCATCGAATAGGAGTCGAAGACATCCTCATAGACCACCTCCATCCGATTCCAACTCTGTGTCACGTGTATCTCGTAGGCGTATGCCTTCTTTGTCTGTTTGTTACCCTTACTGATGATATAGGCCTGTTGTCGGGTATTGATAGTATAGGTGTAGCCATCGTTGCTATTGTTGAGCTGTTGCACTCGGCTTCTTGACCATCCGGCATACCGTTCTGAATTGGCGAGGGCCTGCTCCCGTTGCGAAGCGTTCGGATAAAATCCCGGATCACTCGTGTTAAAGCGTGTCCATGCACCCCCGTTCAATATGCTGTTGTCGTCTGTCGGTGGGTAGTAGTCGCATAGAGAAATGCTTCCTTGATCACGCCGTGCGATATACCACCGTTGCGTGTAATAGTTCCCGACAGCATTGTCCATATAGTCGGTCATCCACGATGTGAGGTCGTAATTGCTGAAATTGAACAATGCGGCCACGCTATCCTGACCGCCCACCATGTCGATTAGCAGACTGCCGATGTCATGTTCCGCCTGCTCGAAGAGAGTACCGTAGTGTTCATACAGGTTGCCGATTTCATTGACTTTGCCACCCAATAGGTCATGGAACGCACTACTTTGCAGTAGAGCGTCACCGAGGTTCTCCATACCTGATGTTGCCAGCCCTACGCCCATGTTATAAAGGTTGTCAATGTCGCCCTTTAAGTTCTCAATCGTGAAATTGCCCGGCACTTTGGTAAAGTTGTCCAACATCCGTTGCCAATCGGTACCGCCCAGTTCTGCGAGGTTCAGCAAGGTGGCAATGTCGCGGTCAATTTCCAGAAAAGCGATGTCCGAGAACGACAGCGTGCTGTTTGTCACCACACTTTCGAACTGCATACACAGGCTCTTCGTATCGTCGCACACTTTCATCAGGTAGCTGCCCCAGTGGATTGCTGTTTGTGGTGAGCGCAGCATCAGCTTCGCCACCACCCATATTTTCGGCATGATTTTTTCTGCCACCATGTGGTAAATTCGACGATAGTAGTAATTTTCCGTGCTGCTGCACCAGATGCCAAGGTCGGACAGAGCCTTGTGTTCCAAAAATTTGGAAGAAAATATCCCTGCTGCCGCCACTTCTGCCGCCGTATAGTGTTTCAGAATATCATCCACCTGCTCGCGGTAGTAGCTTTCGGCTACTGCCTCCGTGCCGAATGCTGCGGCCATGGCCGCCACGGTACGAGCGTCATAGTTCACGCTGTAATATTGTGCGTGAACGTGCTGTGTCAGGGCAGGCAATAGGATAACCCAAAAGATAAACAGCCGTTTCATCGTTTCAGACCTCTTTTATGTATTCCGGTTCCTTGTGATTGAAATACCACCGCTCAGATTCGATACAATTCTCCGTGACAAGTCGGCAGAACATATCATGTATGATGGTAGTATCCTTGATGGCCCTTTTGATCCGGGCTTCTTGGGAGCCGAACCATCTCAAAAAGAAAGGCTGGTTTAGATAAGTTTCGCGCACGGTCTGATAACGTAGCCATCCCAAGTCACTTAGTCTTTTTTCACTCATCGGACTACTGTTCAGTTCCCTGAATAGTTCTTCTCGAAACCTGTTTTCATCGAAGACAGGTTTGCTGTTACATAGCCTGTCGCACATATCGTAAAACTCCTTTTCTTTGGGGTTTTCTTCATAATACCGGTTCAAATACGCTTCCAGTTCTACATCGGACATACCCAACCGAAGGGAATACTCCGCCAATAGCCGTTCGATGGCAGCTACCTTGTCCGGTGTCATGTCATCCATACGGAGCAGGTTCTCCTTGGATAGCATACAAAACTCCCGGAGGGACAAAACAGTGAGTTCCGGATTATTGACAGAAATTTGTTCGCGCGTCAAGCTGCTTTCAAACCCCATCATATTTATTCCGTAGTCCAGTGACAGGGTGATTAAAATCCTTTTCGTTTTCATTATGATGTTATTTTAGTGGTTAAGTTCAGTACACGTCCCGCTTCATTAACTTTCTGTGCAAACGGCAATGCCTTGCCGATACCGCTGGCATCCCAGTCCCGGCAATATGCCTCGATAGCCTTTTGGTGGCTGCATTGTAGCTCGCGCTTGTAAAGTTTCAGAGCCTCTTTCTCTGCCCGTTCAGTCGTGTAGGTCATGTAGCACTCGTGCGGTTCCTCCACGCCATAAACACCGCTGGTCGTGCCCCGGCGGATAAATACCTCGCGGAAGAAGCTGCGTCCTTCCTTGTTTTCGAGGCGGTTGATGGTGAAAATTTTCTTAC
>CATXSD010000182.1 GCA_958402075.1 Mediterranea massiliensis
GTTCTTCTGTCTTTTAAAAAGTGTAGACATAAGAACATAAGAACATCAGTTTTTTGTGTGTGTTTTCTTTTTCGACATAAGAACAAAAGAACATAAGTTTTTTGTGTGTGTCCCCTCGTTGTCTTTTAATCTTTTGTTCTTTTGTTCTTCTGTCTTTTAAGGTGTAGACATAAGAACATATTTTTTGTGTACATCCCCCTCCGTTATTCATTATTCATTCTTCTGCTCTTTAGTATTAAATAAAAGTTATATTTTGGAATAAATCTGATGTTTATTTCTTATTTTATAACTTAAAAACGTTATCTTTGCAAAAGAACCTTTTAATTGATAAAATATGGGACTTGATCAAGTTATAGGGAAAAATATTAAGGCTTTTCGTGAGCATTTGAACTATACTCAGCAGGAAATCAGCGATTATTTGGGTATCAGTCAGCCGGCATACGTCAAATATGAGAAGGGGGAAACGATTGTTCCTCTGGAGGCGATGGAGAAACTGGCCTCGCTGTATAATGTGGAGGAATATGACCTGATGGAAGAGAATGACCAGCTTTTCCAGACTTCTGTGGCTTGTGCATACCGTAAAACGGGGAACGTGGGAGACCTTAGTCAAATCTCTCAGTTCCAGAAGATTGTAAAAAATTATATTCAGATGTGTGATGAGCTTGAGAAGTAAAGTTGAATTGGAATGTCTTGCCACCAGACTGCGGGAGGAAATGCATGTGACGACAAAAGACCCTGTGCGTATTCATCAAATATTAAAGGAGAAGCACATTCTTACGTGGTTTAAGAAGCTGGATAAAAATTTTTCGGGCATGGCCATCCGGATCAATGGGAACGGGGCTTCCGGAGATAAGTATTTCATGTTGATAAATACGGCTTTGCCTTATGCCAAGCAACGTTTTACCGCATGCCACGAGTTGTATCACTTGTTGTATCAGAAGGATTTCAAGGTGTCGCAAAATAATGCGGGACTGTTTGACAAGAAAGAGGAGGAAGAATATAATGCTGATGTGTTTGCGGCTTATCTTCTGCTTCCGGAAATGGGACTGAAAGAACTGGTTCCTGCTGCGGAACAGCAAGTGGATAAAATAACTTTGGCTACTCTCCTGAAGGTGGAGCAGAATTTCCTTTGCTCAAGGGCTGCACTTCTGGTGCGGTTGAAGGAGTTGAAATGGATCACTAAAAAAACATTCGACCTGTATAAGAATAATGTAGTTGATTCTGCCATTGAATATGGCTATAACACACAGTTGTACTATCCGACCTATCAGACAGAACTGGTGGGTGATTATAATCTGAAAGCTCGTGAATTGTATGACATGGGGCGTATTTCTCAGGCGAAGTATTACTCCTTGTTGATGGATATGGAAATCAATGTTTCGCAAGAAGTATATGGGGAGGAATAAAGTAATATTGGTGGACGCCGATGTCATTTCTCATTTTATGGCTACCGGTTATATTGACAGATTGACGGAAATTCTTCAGCCTCATGCAGTCATGATTGTGGAGAATGTGTACAAGGAAGCCAGTTATCATCCTACGCAGCCGGACAGGAAGCGGAAGATAGACGAGTGGATGACGCGATGCAGGGTGTGTAAAATCTCTTTTCCTTATGCCAATGAAAATATCCGGCGGGAGTTTTTCCGGTTGAAAAAAGAGAGTCCGATGCTTGGGGAGGGTGAACGGGCTTGTATGTCGATGGCTCGTTTTGGACAGGAGGCCATTGCCAGCAGCAATTTCCGGGATGTGGCTCCTTATTGTGATGAGAATGGTATAGAGTATATCGGAACGTTGGATATTCTGACCATTGCGATGAATAAGGGGATTTTTACAAGTGAGGAATGTAATCAGTTTATTATGGACGCGAAAGCAAAAAACAAGGCCAAATTCCCGGTTGAGGATATTACTGATTATGAAGCTCCCGAATTTATCAGAACATTTTGATGGGGGCTTTCTTGACATAAGAACATCATTCTCTGTGTTTTCTTTTTTGACATAAGAACAAAAGAACATAAGTTTTTTTGTGTGTATCCCCTCGTTGTTCTTTAATTTTTTGTTCTTCTGTTCTTCTGTCTTTTTAAAGTGTAGACATAAGAACATAAGAACATAAGTTTTTTTTGTGTGCGCCCTCGTTGTTCTTTTAATCTTTTGTTCTTCTGTTCTTCTGTCTTTTAAAATGTAGACATAAGAACATAAGAACATAAGTTTTTTGTGCGCCTTCGTTGTTCTTTTAATCTTTTGTTCTTCTGTTCTTCTGTCTTTTAAAAAGTGTAGGCATAAAAAAAGGGAATCTTCCCAGACTCCCAATCTTCATTAACCTTAAATCTAATACCATGAAAAACACAGTGCAAAGATAGAGCTTTTATGTTGTGTAACATATAAAACTTGCAGAAATCTGCATTGCTTTAACACTATTTATACTTTTACGCGCGCGATGGGCGATTTTAGGCTTTCTACACATTGTTTTTTGCAAATTAGGATGGGGCTGGGGTTTGGTGGTTAGGGGGAAAACTGTATCTTTGTCGATAAAACTAAAAAGTAGACAGAATGAGGAAACACTTCGCTAGACTGGCGCTGTGCTTCTTTCTGCTGGGGACGGCTCATGCGTATGCCCAGAGCGGAATGACGGACAGCCAAGTGATGGAATATGTACAACAGGCGCTTCAGGCGGGAAAGGACCAGCAGACCATTGCCATGGAACTGTTGGCGAAAGGGGCTACGCAAGACCAGCTGCTGCGGTTGAAATCGCAGTATGCGGGGACGGCGGGGACTTCGGATGCCACGGACGGGATGGCCTCGGTGACGGATACGGGCAGCCGCACACGGAAGACGGTGGCTGCTTCGGACAGGACCGGGGAGGCGGATGCAAGTACCGACGGCATGAAGCAGAGCATGGAGCGGCGGAAGGCGTTGAAGGCGGCTCCCACGGGCGAGGACGAGGTGTTCGGACGGAACATCTTCAACCAGGAGAAGCTGACTTTCCAGCCGAACCTGAGCATGGCCACGCCGGAGAATTATTCGCTGGGACCGGGCGACGAGGTGATTGTGGACGTGTGGGGGGCCAGCCAGAACACGATGCGGCTGGAAATCTCGCCCGACGGTTACGTGAACATCGCCAACGTGGGACCGGTGTACCTGAGCGGGATGACCATTCAGGAGGCGCGGCGGGTGCTGAAGCAGGAGCTGGGCAAGATTTACGCGGACGCGGCCAACCAGATCCAGGTGACGCTGGGCAACATCCGTACCATCCAGGTGAACGTGATGGGCGAGGTGGTGGCGCCGGGCACGTATGCGCTGTCGTCGCTCTCCACGGTGTTTTATGCTTTGTACGTGGCCGGAGGGGTGAGCGACATCGGTAGCCTGCGCAATGTGCAGGTGGCCCGCGGCGGACGGACGGTGGCGCGGCTCGACGTGTACGACTATATATTGAAGGGGCAGATTCACGACGACATCCGCCTGCACGACGGGGATGTGGTGATAGTGCCGACCTACGACGAACTGGTGAAAATAAAGGGTAAGGTGAAGCGGCCGATGTGGTATGAAATGAAGCACGGTGAGTCGGCGGCCACTTTATTGAAATATGCCGGAGGATTTTCTTCGGATGCTTATCGGAAGAGTATCAGTGTGTTACGAAAAAATGGAAAAAATTTTTCGGTAAAAACGGTAAACGATACGGACCTTCCGACGTTTAAATTAATAGACGGCGACGTGGTGACGGTGGATTCCATCCTGAACCGCTTCGACAACCGTCTGGAAGTGAAGGGGGCGGTGTTCCACCCGGGGGTGTACGAGCTGAGCGGGTCGCTCAACACGGTGCGCCAGCTGGTGGAGAAGGCCGACGGACTGCTGGGTGAGGCTTTCACGGGGCGCGCAGTGCTGTATCGCGAGCGGGAGAACCTGACGCGGGAGGTGCTGCCGGTGGACATCGAGGGCATCCTGAAGGGGACGTCGCCCGACATTGCCTTGCAGAAAAATGACATTTTGTATATTCCGAGCATCCACGACTTGCAGGATCTGGGACGGGTGAGCATCAGCGGCGAGGTGAACCAGCCGGGCAGTTACCCGTATGCGGACCACATGAGT
Organism: Mediterranea massiliensis; assembly: GCA_958402075.1. GTDB lineage: Bacteria > Bacteroidota > Bacteroidia > Bacteroidales > Bacteroidaceae > Bacteroides > Bacteroides massiliensis_D. Next base: position 4,084 of record CATXSD010000182.1, read on the forward strand.
CTGGAGGACCTGGTGATTACGGCGGGGGGACTGAAGGAGTCGGCTTCGCTGGTGCGGGTGGATGTGGCACGCCGTATCCGTGACCCGAAGAGCACGGCGGAACCGGAGATGATCGGCCAGAATTTCTCGTTCGGCCTGAAGGACGGTTTCGTGGTGGACGGGCAGGCGGGCTTCGAGCTGCAGCCTTACGACCAGGTGTACGTGCGCCGCAGCCCGAGTTATGCGGAGCAGCTGAACGTGACGGTGGAGGGCGAGGTGCTCTACGGCGGCGACTATGCGCTGAACACGAAGAGTGAACGCCTGAGCAGTCTGGTGCAGCGGGCCGGAGGGGTGACACGCCATGCGTATGTGCGCGGGGCGAAGTTGCGCCGGGTGGCCAACGAGGAGGAGCTGCGCCGCATGGAGGACGTGGTGCGGATGGTGCGCCGGGAAATCGGCGAGAACCTGGCCAACGCACTGGGCCTGAAGGTGGACAGCACGTTCACGGTGGGTATCGACCTGGAGGAGGC
>CATXSD010000183.1 GCA_958402075.1 Mediterranea massiliensis
TGTGCAAATTTCGTATTTTTTTCGCAAATATGAAAGAAAGCCGGCAATTTTAGCCCCATCTAGTTCTTTTTCTCCTCTTCCAGATGGGCCTTGATACGTTCCAGCAAACGCAGACAGCCCTGCAGACGGGGATTTTCGTAACACACATGGGCCTGAAGGAACAGGCGGCGCACGGTTTCTTTCACATCGGGGATGTAGACAGCCTTATCCAGCTGCATTTCGGCCGGAAGTTCAGCCTGGTCGAACCAAGCCTTCAGCTGGTCCACTTCTTCAAGGGTATATACATTCTTGTTCGTACTCATATATAAGGGATTAAAACGGATAACCTACTGCAAAATGGAACGCAAAGTCGCGTTTGAAGTCGGGAGAAACAATCGGATAACGGTCGCGCCCGGTGTACATGGGATTGACGGCCTTCATACCGCCGTCGAAACGGATAATCAGGAAGTCCAGATCGAAACGGATACCCAGTCCGTAGGCCACGGCCAGCTGCTTGTAGAAGCGGTTGAACTTGAACAGGCCTTCGGGCTGCAATTCCCGGTTGCGGATGGTCCACACATTCCCGGCATCGATGAACGCGGCCCCGTTCAGTTTCCAGAACAGGTGGGTGCGGTACTCCAGGTTCAGGTCGAGCTTGATGTCGCCCGTATGGTTCACATAGTCCAGGCTGTTACTGTCGCCCCGGTAACCTCCCGGTCCCAGCGAGCGGACACTCCAACCGCGCACGCTGTTGGCTCCTCCGGAGAAGTACAGTTTTTCAAACGGAAGACTCTTGGAGTTTCCGTAAGGCACGGCCACTCCCACCCCGATGTGGAACACCAGCGCGTTGCGGTCGTCAATCATGAAGTTCTTGGCATAGTCGAAGTCGGTCTTCACATACTGGGCAAAGCCGATATTGGCCATCTGATAATTCTCCCCATTCTTCGGCTTCCCGTTAATTGCCTTCGAGAAGAGATACAGCAAGTTGCCCGACTCTTCGATGTTGAAGCGGATGGAATAGGAATTCCGGCGAGAAGTCTTCAAAGAAGTGGCCCCGGAACTGTTGTACGTATAGGTATATCCCATGCGCACGATAAACAAGTCTTCGTAGCTGTAACGCAACAGGGGATTCCTTTCGTCCATCAAATCCAGATACTCGCGGAAAGTCTCCGAACGATACGGCATGTAGATGTAGTTCAGGTCGAGCACATCAAAACGATGGGTAGCCCGCCGCTTGCTCCAGTGATAACTCCACCCGGCAGAAGCCACCGTACGCTCGAACTCCGGACGAATCTGCCAGTTGTACTTCACCGTCACCTCCGACGTGGCGCGGCTCCGGCGGCGGAAATCGGCCGAAAGGAAGGGGAACATGAATTCCGGGAAATTCAGACTGGTCTCCACTCCATACTCCATGTAATTGCTGTTGGCATATCCCTCCAGTCCCGTCACGGCCTCGTAGGCCCCACGCACCTTGATGGTGAAAGTTTCAGACCCCTTGAACAGGTTGCGGTGGGTGTATGCCACCGAAGCCGCCGCACCCAAGTCGCCTGCGGAGTTGGTACCTTCTATTTCGAAGGAAAGCGACTTGTTCTTGTTGCGGGTCAGCATGACATACGCATCCAGGTAAGCCGAATCAGCCCGCAAGTCTTCCCGGAAACGGATATTGGAATATTTCAGGATATTCAGCCGCCCGAGTGCCGAATACGTGTTCTGCACGTCGCGCACCCGATACAGCTGCCCCGTCCTCAAATGATTGTTATCCCCAATCACCTGAGGACGCAGGAACATCTTGTCTTTAAAATAAAACGTCATTCCACCGGAACGGAGGGAATCAATTCCCTGCAGACTTTCGGAAGTGAGATCGGCAAAATCCACATCGAACACAAAGTCCACATTCCGAAGGTAATACTGGCGGTGCGGAGAAGGCGAATCCTCCTTTTTCCGGCGGTAAGGATGCAACTGCATGATCAGGTCCACGTTACGCGAATTGCGCATGGTGTCCACCTGATACGTGATAAAGTCTTTGTTGAAACGGTAATATCCGCGGTTCTGCAGGAACTGGGTGATGCGGTCGCGCTCCTGGTCCAGCTGGTTGATATCCAGACGGGCCCCCTCCTTGAGGTAGGAACGGGCCGAATCGGCCATCAGGTAATCGTGAATCTGATAATCGGCAATGTCGTAGGCCACATGTGAAATCAGGTAAGGGTCGCCGGAATGAATCCGATAATAAACCTTGATTTTCTTTCCCTTCGTCTGGGTGTGCATGCTCACCTGCCCGCTCATGTAGCCCATGTTGCGTACGGCCTGCTCAATCTGCAGACGTGTCTCTTCTGCCAGCTCCGGATCATAAATACGGGGAGCATCTCCTATACGATACAAGAAACGGTTCATCCACTTGGTCGAATCGGTTCCGGCAGCCCCGTAAATGTACATGGGAAGTTTCACCAGACTGAACCACTTGGCATTCGGTGTCTGACGGAGATAAGCCGTCATCTGGGAAGACTTGATTTCCTTGTTGTCCGATTCCACCTTCACATTGTCCAGCAGATAATGCCCCTCCGGGATGAATTTACTGACCGAACATCCGCTCAGAAAAAGCAGCATGGCACACAGACCTATATAGAAACGGGGGGATATCTTCATACAAACAAGCGGATATATGCAAAATTACATGCAAAGATAGGCAATAATTAAAAATATCTTCTTAGCTTTGTTCTTAAAATATAATTAAAAATCCCCGTCACAATTATGCTGAGCAAAAACAGAATCAAATACATCCGGTCGCTGGAAATGAAAAAGTACCGGAAAGCCGAAAATGCGTTTCTGGCCGAAGGCAACAAACTGGTGGGCGACCTGCTGGGACATTTCTCCTGCCGCCTCCTGATAGCCACTACTTCATGGCTGGAAAAACATCCTCTTCTGCTGGCTCAGGAAACCATTGAAGTGACTCCGGAAGAACTGACGCGCGCCAGCCTGCTGAAAAATCCGCAGGAGGTGCTGGCCGTATTCGAGCTTCCGTCGTACACTTACGACGACACCCTGCCCGCCCGTTCGCTCTGTCTGGCACTCGACGATGTGCAGGATCCCGGCAACCTGGGCACCATCATCCGCATAGCCGACTGGTTCGGCATAGAGGACATCTTCTGTTCCCCCGGCACGGCCGATGCTTTTAATCCCAAGACGGTACAGGCCACCATGGGCGCCTTGGCCCGCGTCAAGCTGCATTATTGCGACCTGCAAGCCTTCATCCGCCTGCAAGCTGAAAGAAAGGTTCCGGTGTTCGGCACCTTCCTGGACGGCGGCAACCTCTATTCGCAGGAGCTGTCGACGCACGGTGTCATCGTGATGGGAAACGAAGGGAACGGGGTGTGCAAGGAAATTGAAGCGATGGTGTCACAGAAACTGCTGATACCCAACTACCCGCAGGGACAGGAAACCAGCGAATCACTGAATGTGGCGGTGGCCACTGCCATTGTATGCGCCGAGTTCCGACGCCGCATGTCATAAGCGCACCAGCCGACTCCTCGATGTAAATTCCATGGCCTGCAAGTCGAACCCCGGCACATGAAATGCATACAAGGCCTCTTCACCCGCTACCGATTGGGACACCCGCAGGCAGAAATGCGGGAACGGCTCTCCTTCCCTCACCTCCGGCTGACAGGGAGCCAGCACCACCAGTCCTCCCAGCCACTGGGTCTGACGGACCTCTTCTTCCAGCGGTTCCATGGAAACAAAGCGATGACTGGAAGTCTCCAGCCCTATACGCTGCATGCGGAACAGTCGGTTCTGCCCCGCATGCCAGAGATAATGAGATGCATAATAAATCATTGCTTTCAGCGTTTCATAAGTTCCGGACGTCTGATTTTGCTTCGGCGAAGCGAATCCTTCGGAAGCGTGTCGGCAGGCTGTACAGCCAGTGAGTCGGTCACTACCGGCAGATGACGTTCCGGCGTATGGTAACGCATCAGCTGAATGTGGCTTACCAGTACCGAAGTCTCTTCCTCTCCGGTGTAGTACATGAAACCGGTCACATTCTTATACTTGAAAGCAGAATCGGGCACGATGACCAGACGCTGCATCCCCGACATGCTCACTACGCGCGTCATGCCCTGCGTACTGTCGTTGCTGAAAGTCAGGTTCACCCCCATCACCACACGGCCCGAAGGTCTTCCTTTCGGCAGGAAAGAGAAGTCGGCTTCCCATACCAGACGGTCCTTCTCGTGGAAAGAAGTATCCGCCCTCAAATCGAATGTCAGCCTGTTGGTCAGGCCGTAAGCCGTCAGCCAGTACAGTGTGCGGTCCTGCCACAAATCCACCGTATCGCCCGACAAGGAGACAGACACCTCCCCGCTGTGACGGATGGTCTGCTTCTTCAGCTGCTCCGCCGTGGTCTCCATCCGCTTCTGCAAATTCTGGTAGATGGTCGTCATCTCGTCGCTGTGACGGGAATACCACACCATGGAAGAATCGAATTCCGCTTCCGTGACATGGTGCTTCTTGAACACATAGGCCAGGTATGCCTCCTTCTTGTAGTTCTCACTGTATGGCAAATCGGCACTCAGCGTCGTGGCCAGGTGATAATCATAAAGCAGATTCTCCA
>CATXSD010000184.1 GCA_958402075.1 Mediterranea massiliensis
TGGGAGCACACCACCCGCGGCACGCGGAAGAGGTCCGACTCGAGGGGGGCCGTACCCGAAGTGACCAGTGCCGCATCGGCACGGCTCAGCAGTCCGTAAGTCTGGCCGAAGACAACCTTCACCTCTGCCCCGTCCATGTAGGCCCGATAGTAGTCCGCATCAATGCCAGGCGCACCTGCCAGCACGAGCTGATAGCCGCCGAAGGAGGAAGCCGCCCGTATCATGTCGGGCAGGTTGTCCTTGATTTCCTGCTTGCGGCTGCCTGCCAGCAGGGCAATGACGGGCTTGGCCTGCAAACCGTTGCGTTCGAAGAAGCTCTGACGCGTCTCCTTGTAGGAAGCGCGGAAAGCGGCCACCTCGTCCAGCGTCGGGTTGCCGACGTAGTGAATGGGGTATCGGTGCTTACCTTCAAAGAAATTGACCTCGAACGGCAGGATGGAGAAAAGCTCGTCCACGTCGCGCTTGATGTTCTTGATGCGGTACTCCTTCCACGCCCATATCTTGGGGGAGATGTAGTAGTAGACGGGGATGCGCGTGCGGGCATGGATGTATTTCGCGATGCTGAGGTTGAAGCCGGGGTAGTCCACCAGAATCAAGGCGTCGGGCTGCCACTCCACAATGTCGCGCTTGCAGAAGGCCATGTTGGCAAAGATGGTGCGCAGGTGGAGCAGGACGGGGACGAAGCCCATGTAGGCCAGGTCGCGATAGTGCTTCACAGGCGCGCAGCCGCCCGCGGCAGCCATCAGGTCGCCCCCAAAGAAGCGGAACTCCGCCTGCGGGTCTTCGCGACGCAAGGCCGCCATCAGGTGCGACGCATGGAGGTCGCCCGAGGCTTCGCCTACAATCAGGTAATATTTCATAAAATGAAGAATAAAGAACGAAGAATGAAGGATGAAGCATTGCTTCCCCTCCATTCTTACGCCAAGATATTAGAACCAAGTCTTGAGCTCGTCCATCAGTCCGTAAGCCGTGACATCGACCGTGGTGGGGGTGATGGCCACATAACCGTTGGCCAGCGCCCAGTGGTCGGTATCCTCCTGGTCGGCATCCTCGTCCACCAGCTCGCCCGTCAGCCAGTAATAGTGGCTGTCTCCGCGATGGGCAAAGTTCTCCCATTCGTTGGTCCACTGGCCTTTCGTCTGGCGGCACACTCTGACGCCCTTCAGCTCCTGCGTGTCGGGGAAGTTCACATTGAGGCAGGTCAGTGCGGGCAGTCCCTTCTCGAGCACCAGGCGGGCAATGTCGCGAACGTAAGGACCGGCAGCCGTGAAGTTGGCGTCGGGCTCGTGACTGCACAAGGAGAAGCCGATGGAAGGCACTCCCTTGAGGCATCCTTCGATGACGACACCCATCGTGCCAGAATAGTGTACGTTCGTGGCCGAGTTGTCACCATGGTTGATGCCACCTACCACGAGGTCGGGCTTGCGGTCGAGAACGGTCGCAAAGGCCAGCTTCACGCAGTCGGCAGGCGTGCCCGAGCATTTGTACACCGTCAGGCCCACATCCTTGCGGATGAGCTTATAATGGATGGGCTCGCCTGTGGTCAGCGCGCAGGCTGTACCCGAACGGGGCGCGTCGGGCGCCATCACCACAATCTCGCCCAGCGGGCGGAGGAATTTCACCAGTTCGCTGATGCCTTTCGCAACGATGCCGTCATCGTTCGAAATCAATATCAAAGGTCTTTGATTTTCCATATTTCACACAGATTTATTGTTTTATGTCTGCAAAGGTAGCAACTTTAAGGAGGAAATGAAAAAAAGGAGCCGCCAAACTTCCTTTCCGCCAAAAATTTGACAATGTGACGAACAAGCATTATTTTTGTCGGAAAACCGACGAATATGGATATTCTGTTAATCATCTTAGGCCTCCTCTGCCTGCTGGCAGGCTTGGCCGGCTGCATTCTTCCTGCCCTTCCCGGCCCTCCGCTGGCCTATGGCGGCATGCTGCTGCTCCACTTCACCGACCGCGTGCAGTTCAGCACCACGCAACTGGTCGTGTGGCTCGTGCTGGTCGTCCTCGTGCAGGTACTCGACTATTTCATTCCACTGCTGGGCGCCAAGTACAGCGGCGGCAGCCGATGGGGCGAGCGCGGCTGTCTGGCGGGGACGCTCGTGGGGCTGTTCTTCATGCCGTGGGGCATCGTCCTCGGCCCCTTTCTGGGTGCCTTTATCGGCGAGCTGCTGGGCGGCCGCGAAACGAAGGACGCCCTCCGTTCGGGCTTCGGCTCCCTGCTGGGTTTCCTGCTGGGCACGGTGGTGAAATGCGCCCTCTGCGGCTACCTGCTCTGGAAGTTTGTGGAGGCGGTGTGGTGATGCCTGGCAAAGGCTGGACAAAGCATTGCTTTCTCCTCCGAAAAGCATCGTTTTCCTCACGCCAAAACGGTGCTTTGAGTCAGTGCGTCGGTCCACCCTCTCCCCTCATTGTCAGCCGATAAAGCGTCCAAACTGACAAATAAATCTTAATCTTCCCCAAGGTCCGCCCTCCAACCCCTCCGATTTCCAATATAAATATGTATATTTGCCGACGGTGGCAGAAAAGGCGAGGAAGCAGAAAGGGGGACAGGGCCGAAAGCGGGGTGAAATCCTGCGGCGGCGCCCGCAAGTTATTAACAAAAAGGGTGACTTATCAACCGTTTTTGCAATCTCTGCCTTTTTCATGCAGGCACTGTCGGAAATAATCACTTATTTCGCCGCCGATAAATATTGAGAATATGGGAAAAATTATTGCAATGGCAAATCAAAAGGGGGGCGTAGGCAAGACCACCACCACCATCAACCTGGCGGCTTCGCTGGCCACCCTTGAAAAGAAAGTGCTCGTTGTAGACGCCGACCCGCAGGCCAACGCCTCTTCGGGACTGGGTGTGGACATCAAGCAAGCCGAATGCACTATCTACGAGTGCATTATAGACCATGCCAACGTGCGTGAAGCAATCCACGATACCGAGATTGACACGCTGAAGGTAATCTCTTCTCACATCAATCTCGTCGGCGCCGAAATCGAAATGCTCAACCTGAAGAACCGCGAACGGATCCTCAAGGAAGTGCTCGCGCCGCTGAAAGACGAGTTTGACTATATTTTGATAGACTGTTCGCCGTCGCTGGGGCTCATCACCGTCAACGCGCTTACCGCCGCCGACTCGGTCATCATCCCCGTACAGGCCGAATACTTCGCCCTCGAAGGTATCAGCAAGCTGCTGAACACCATCAAGATTATCAAGTCGAAGCTCAACCCGGGCCTGGAAATCGAAGGCTTCCTGCTGACGATGTACGACTCGCGCCTCAGACAGGCCAACCAAATCTACGACGAAGTGAAACGCCACTTCCAGGAACTGGTGTTCAAGACCGTCATCCAGCGCAACGTGAAACTGAGCGAAGCGCCCAGCTACGGCCTGCCCACCATCCTCTACGACGCAGACTCCACCGGCGCCAAGAACCACATGGCACTGGCCAGGGAGCTGATAGAAAGAGAAAAATAAAGAAAAAAGGAAACTGACAGATATGGCACAAAAAAGAAATGCATTAGGACGCGGACTGGACGCGCTGCTCTCCATGGACGACGTGCAGACCGAAGGCTCTTCCTCCATCAACGAGGTGGAGCTCTCGAAAATCAGCGTCAACCCCAACCAGCCGCGAAGGGAATTCGACCCCACCGCCCTGCAGGAACTGGCCGACTCCATCGCCGAGATAGGCATCATACAGCCCGTCACGCTGCGCAAGCTCTCGGACGACGAATACCAGATCATCGCGGGCGAACGCCGCTTCCGTGCCTCGCAGATGGCAGGACTGACCCGCATCCCCGCCTACATCCGCACCGCCGACGACGAGAACGTCATGGAAATGGCCCTCATCGAGAACATCCAGCGCGAAGACCTCAACTCGGTGGAGATAGCCCTGGCCTACCAGCACCTGCTGGAGCAGTACGGCCTGACGCAGGAACGCCTGAGCGAGCGTGTGGGCAAGAAGCGCACCACCATCGCCAACTACCTGCGCCTGCTGAAGCTGCCCGCCCCCATACAGATGGGCCTGCAGAACAAGCAGATAGACATGGGACACGCCCGCGCACTGCTGACGCTGGACGACCCCAAGCTGCAAGTGAAGATTTACGAAGAAATATTGGAGCACGGCTACTCCGTCCGCAAAGTGGAAGAGCTCGTCAAGTCGCTGAGCGAAGGCGAAGCCGTGAAAAGCGGAGGACGCAAGATTGCCCCCAAGCGGGCCAAGCTGCCCGAAGAGTTCAACCTGCTGAAACAGCAGCTCTCGAACTTCTTCAGCACCAAGGTCCAGCTGACCTGCTCCGAAAAAGGAAAAGGTAAAATCAGCATCCCCTTCAACAACGAAGAGGAGCTGGAGCGCATCATCGGCATCCTCGACACGCTGAAAGACAAATGACAGGAAAAAGACTTAAATATCAGATACTGATGGCCCTGCTGCTCTGCTTCGTACAGGTGGCAGGGATTGTCGTGTATGGCCAGACCCGTCCGCGGGCCGCCGGCCGCCGCTCGCACACGCTGAAGGCCGACACCACCCATCGGGCCATG
>CATXSD010000185.1 GCA_958402075.1 Mediterranea massiliensis
CATGCCCTTTACGGTGACCGAGGGTTCGGTTTCTTCGCCCAAACAGATGGTGGACGGCAAGTATTACATACAAACTGATGCGGCCGTCAATCCGGGTAACTCGGGAGGTCCCATCTTCAACGAACTGGGCGAGGTGGTGGGCGTCACCGTGAGCAAGTTCAGCAACGCCGACAACATGGTGTTCGGCCACCGGGTGGAGGCACCCGGCACGGTGCTTGAGTCGGCCGATGGCATCGACCGTTCGTGTTTTCAGGTGCAGTGTGACAGTTGTGATGAATTGATCAGCGAGGAGGAAGAATATTGTCCTTCGTGTGGCGAGAAGTTGCCCGAAGGCATTTTTGCGGAACACGAGCCTTCGCCTCTGGCCGTCTTCTGCGAACAGGCCATCATGGAAATGGGAGTGAACCCCGTGCTGGCGCGCGACGGCTACGACTCGTGGACGTTTCACAAGGGCAGTTCGGAGATACGCATTTTTGTCTACGACAACGCCTATCTGTTTGCCGTGTCGCCCATCAACCTGCTCCCCAAGAAGGAGGTGGAGCCGGTACTCGACTATATGATGTCCGAAGATTTCTCGCCCTACAAGATGGGCATTGAGGGGCGTCAGATTTATCTGGCCTACCGCATCCATCTGTCCGACCTGACCGGCGAATCGGAAGAAGCCATCCGCCGCAATCTGGTCAACCTGGCCTGTCGGGCCGACGAGATGGACAACTGGATGGTAGAGCGCTTCGGTTGTGATTTCTCGGAATATTCGCGCCGGGACAACGAATGACAAGGCTTTCGGGCATGGAGAAGCGTCGGGCAGAAGTGTCTGCAGGAAAACGGTGCATTCCATGCCCGAAAAGGCTGTTTTGAAGGTCTAAATCACTGGTTTGTTTCCAGCAGCCCGATGAGGAACTCGCGCTGGAGGGAATAGCTGCCGCTGCGCTGCTGGATGTATTTCAGCAGCTGGACGCCTTCCTGGCGGAGGCGCGACTTCAGCAGGGGATTGTCCTCGTCCACCTCTTCGGCCAGCTTCAGCATGTTGACGGCGGCCAGCTCCAGCTTCTCCATGCCGTCGGGCGTGCCGGCATAGCGGGCTGTCAGCTCGTCGGCACTGGTGTTGAGCAGGTCGCGGGTGTCGGTGCCCAGTATCTGGCGCGTCAGGTGGTCGTAGTCGTCCCAGTCCTTCTGGCGGATTTTCTTCTTGTGGAGCAGGGCCTCCACAATCATGGAGACAATCTGCTGTATCATGCGTATCAGGTAGTCTTGTTTGATCATCGTTCGGTGCTTTTCTGTTATCAGTCGTCGCAGGGGCGCGTTTATTGCAGCCGGGCGGCGAAAAAAAACGTATTTCATCGTCAAAACTGCCCCGTTGGTCTATTCTGTTTTCATATTATCGGGCAGCCCGCTACATTTGCCGTGTCAAATCCAATGAACCCGAGGAGGAACAGCATATGAAACTGAACATGAAACCCGTTTTGCTTTGCATCGGCCTATCCATGTTAGCCCTGCAGGTACAGGCTCAGGAGCTTCCTGAAGCGGCTCCGGCTCCGGAGAGCCGGGCGTATCGCGAGGTGCCCAATCCCGAAAAGGCGGCACGGAAAGAAACGGACTGCCTGAAGGCCGCCCTGAACCTGACCGACAAGCAATATAAGAAAGTTTACAAGCTCTTGCTGAAAGAGCAGCGCGAATTGCTTGAGAACATGACACAACGTCCACCCATGATGGGAGGCGAAGGAGGTCCTCGTCCGCCGCACGAAGGAGGTATGCCGCCTATGGGTATGGGCGAAGGCCGTCCCGAAGGCATGCATCGTCCGCCGATGGGAGCTCCGAAGTCCGAAAGTGCCGAGGACCTGCAGAAGCGGATCGAGAAGAAGAACAAGAAGATGAAGAAGATACTCACCGAAGCCCAATACGACCAGTGGCTGGGCATGAGCCAAAAGCCGATGCCCGGACACAAGCCCGAGGGTGCGCCGAAGCAAGAAGACAGATGATGAGTGAGGAGTGATATCGCCGGCGCAAGAAAGGTGAACCAGCCGTCGTTTCCTGTGTAAGGGTCAGGGAATGGCGGCTGTTTTGTATTATTTATCTATAACTGCATATTTATAGACTGATTATTAATTAGTTAATATTTCTGAATATTATAATTTTTTCTATTATCCATGTGGTGTTTATAAATTACAAAAAGTATATTTGCAATGGATTAACAAATGATATGAAACCTTTCTGAATTTCTGTTCAGAAAGGTGTCTTATTAATCATTTGCGGATGAGTTCTTTATTTTTTGGATGATCACAGTTGGGCAAGTGTTTCTTGCCGTCAATTCTTGTAGTACTGAAAAAAGCCAAAAAATACAGATGCCGATGTCGGTTGTCCTGCGTCAGCCCTGAAAGGGGAAGCTGTTTCGGACATACGTGCAGGGCATGTATTCTTGAATGTGGGAGAGGTTAGACATGTTTGGATGCAAACAGATGAGTGGAGTGTTGAAAAGTGGGGATTTGCAAAAGATCGTTTCTTCTAACCTTACTATATATCAATTCAAGAAAACCGATTTGCAAATGAGAATAATTCCTGAACCTGAACTGTTCTTTGTACTGAATCATTCTATCACCACCACTGGATGCCTGTCACGAAGGCAGGCCGATAAAGTCAAAAAAGTGGGAAAACCTGTAAAGTTTGTATGTGACAGCCGGAAATGCGTGCAGGCGTTGTAGGCCTGGGCAGTTTCGTGCCGAGAGTGTGTTGCAACAGATGGAGAAGAGTCTCTGCAGACTGTTGTGAAACAGTGTGGTCTTATTTGAACAACATCTCCAGCTGTGCAGGCAGAAGTCGTCTGCCCGAAGAAAGAATACAGCAAGTTGGATGCGGAGCCGTTGCGGTGTCCCTGTCCGTTCAAAGACATGCAGCCCTCTGTGATACATCGGGAATGAAAAGATTTCCTCCGAATCAAAGTGTCTGAAGAATTTTATTTTTTAACAAAAACATTCACTATGAGGAAACATTGTGATTCATTTTCGCGTACCGTTTTGTGTACGATGTTTGTGCTTGTACCATTTCCGGGCATCATGTGCAGCCTGTCGGCAGGAAATGTGGAAAGTAGGGCGGTGGAAGAAAAACAGGCAGTGTCTCAAGTCGGTAACTCTGAAGTCAGAGGCGTTGTAACCGATTCGAAGACAGGAGAACCGCTCCCCGGATGTGCCGTAAAGATAAAGGGTACGGCTACCGGCGTTGTGACGAATGTAGACGGAGAATTTGTGATTCGTACCAAGGAGGGAGATGTGCTGGAGATTTCCTATCTGGGGTATGTCACCAAAGAGATAGAAGTAGGCAAGGTCAGGATTCTTTCTGTCACCTTGCAGGAAGATGCCCAGAAGTTGGAAGAAGTGGTGATTACCGCTTTCGGCTCGGGGCAGAAGAAGGAAAGCATTACGGGTGCCATCCAGTCCGTCAAGCCGGCCGACCTGAAGGTGCCGAGTGCCAATCTGTCCAATTCGTTTGCCGGACGTCTGTCGGGCGTGGTAGCCTACCAGCGGAGCGGCGAGCCGGGCAGCAACGGTTCTAATTTCTATATCCGAGGTATCTCGACCTTGAGCGGCGTGACCGATCCGTTGATTGTGATGGATGGGGTGGAAATCTCCACGGCCGACCTGAATGCCATTGACCCGGAGGTGATTGAGAGTTTCTCAATCTTAAAGGATGCTACGGCTACTGCCATGTATGGTACGCGTGGAGCCAACGGCGTCATGATCATCAAGACCAAGTCGGGTGCCGACCTCGAGAAGCCCGTCATCGGTTTTCGTGTGGAGGCATACGTCAACCAGCCGACGCAGGTGCCGGAATTTGTGGACGGAGTGACATACATGAAGATGTATAACGAAGCCGTCACCAACCAGGGTACAGGAGCGGTGCTCTTTACACAGGAACAGATGAACGGAGTGGCCAACGGTTTGGACCCTTACATCTATCCCAATGTGGACTGGTATAATGAAATCTTTACCAACCTGACGTTTAACCAGAAAGCCAATTTCAACATCAGGGGCGGTACCGAGAAGATTACTTACTTCATGAATCTGAGCATGAACCATGAAACTGGTATGTTGCAGAATAACAGCAATAAATATTATTCGTACAACAACAACATTGACCTGAAGAAGTATGCCTTCCAGAACAACATTGATTTCAATCTGAGCAAGACCTCCAAGATTGCCCTGCATCTGAACGTGCAGCTGAACGATTATACGGGTCCCTACAACAGTGTGGACAATATTTTCACACAGATTATGAACAACAACCCGGTGGACTATCCCATCAGTTTTCCCAATACGCTGAACGATGGAGACTGGGTGCATTGGGGCAGCTATAACGGTGGCAACGAGCAGGGAGCGGCCAACCCCATGGCCTAT
>CATXSD010000186.1 GCA_958402075.1 Mediterranea massiliensis
AACGGTGAGGTTGAAGGGTTCGGCCAGCTCGGTAGCTTGGGGGCAGCTCACCAAAATGGGGCGCAGGTCCTTGGGCTGGATGCGGGCGTCGTAGAGACTGTCGGCCGTGGCCAGGACGGTTGTCCGGGCACCGAGGTCCTGCAGGTAGGGGACGTCCTTGTAGCTCCGGCAGGCGGCCAGAAGGATGGTTGCGACAGCCAGCAACCCGAATGACTTGCAAAAACTATTCAATCGGTCCATGGAAAATTGAGCCTTGAAAATTGAAAATTTATCTTTCATATTTGACATTTTATCTTTCATATTTAATATTTGACATTTCATATTTTATATTTGATATTTCATATTTTATATTTAATATTTTATATTTGATATTTGTCCTCAATACGCCTCCTCATCCCCCTGAATGGCATTCTTGAGGGTCTTGTAGATGATGAAGAGGTCGAGCGCGGGAGTCCAGTGCTCGATGTACCAGATGTCGAGCTTGACGCGGCCTTCCATCTGCCAGAGTTCGCTGGTCTCGCCCCGGAAGCCGTTGACCTGGGCCCAGCCGGTGATGCCGGGCTTGACGAGATGGCGCACCATGTACTTCTCGATGATGTGGGAGTATTGCTGGGTGTGCTTCAGCATGTGGGGACGCGGACCGACGACGGACATGTCGCCGCGGAAGACGTTGATGAACTGGGGCAGCTCGTCGATGCTGGTCTTGCGGATGAACTCGCCGACCCGCGTCTTGCGGGGGTCGTGGAGCGTGGCCTGCAGGCGGTCGGCATCGGCATTGACCCGCATGGAGCGGAACTTGTAGCACCAGAACTCGCGGCCGTTGAGCCCCGTGCGCTTCTGCCGGAAGAAGACCGGACCGGGCGACGAGAGCTTGATGGCGGCGCCTACGACCAGGTAGACGAACGGGAAGACGGTGCACAGGAAGAGCCCCGAGAAGAGGAGGTCGAAGCAACGCTTGTAGATACGGTTCTGGATGTCGGCCAGGGGTTCAGGGCGGATGGTGAGCACCGGCGTATTGCCGATGAGCATCATGTGCATGCGGCGCTTGAGGTAGTTGCGGATGCTGGGAACGCTGTAGAAATGGATGAAGTGGTTCTCGCAATAGTTGATGACGGGCAGAATCTGCTTCCCGTAGGAGGACGAGAGACCGCAGAACACGGTTTCGACCCCGTTCTGACGAATCCAGGAAAGAACGTCGCCGACATTGCCCAGATAGGGGACGGTGTCGGGGTAGACGGAGGAAGCGGCCGGGGCGAAGTAGCCCTTGATGCGCAAACCGTAGGCCGGGTCGATGGAGATGTCGTCGTAGAGGTCGTGCATGTTGTCGTCGGCACCGATGAGGATGACGGTGCGGGAGTTTCCGCCTCGACGCCGGTAACGCTTGATAACCTCGCGGAACGTCAGACGGAAGGCTGCCAGCAGGACGAAGAACAGCAGGTAGAACGCCAGGAAGAAACGGAGCGACAGGGTACCGAAATCGGCCAGGCTGAAGAGGGTGCAGAACACCAGGGCATGGAGCAGCACGTTGCGGGCCGCCCGACGCACGATGTGGTCGGGGCGCACGATGCGGTGGTAGAGGATGACGCCGTGGTTGTAGTTGCAGAGGAGGTAGACCAGATTGAGCAGCACCAGAATCTGGGGAAGGGAGTGGATAAACAAGGCACCCAGCGTCCCCTTGTCGAAAATCCAGTAGAGGGCGACAAAAAGAAGGTTCATCAGGCAAAGGTCGCCCAGGATGATGACTCCTTTCAGCAGCTTGTTGAATTGCAGGCTTTGCTTCATGAATGCAACTACTATTGGTACGCGTTGTTAATGTTTGTCGGGGTGCGAAGCACTGATAATTCAGGACAACACTCTCCCTTATAATTAAAAACGCGGCAAATATATTAAAAATATTTTGTTAGGAATGAATTTACTCCTTTTAATATCAAAAAAAGTGGGAAAAGAGCTTATATGAACCGGGAAAGTGGGGAACAGAATTCGTATTTTATTGCATTTTTAAAATAGTGGAATGTTTACATCTTATTACATCAGTGTGTCTGGCTTTTCAGCATCTCCTCCATCTTGAGCAGCTCGTCGCGGTACTGGGCGGCCTGGAGGAAGTCGAGGTCTTTGGCGGCCTGCTGCATGAGGCGGCGGGTGCGCTCGATGCTGCGGCGGAGCTCGTCGGGCGACATGTGGAGGGTGACGGGGTCGGCGGCCACGAGGCGGGACGGTTCAGGCTCGACGTAGGGACGGGGAGCAGACGGACGGTCGGACGGGGCATTTCCCGAGGCGGCGGCAGCGGTGGCCGTCAGCGGGTTGAGGTTGAGGGCCTTGCGGATCTGGCGGGGTGTGATGCCGTGCTCCTCGTTGTAGCGGATCTGCTTCTCACGGCGGCGGCGGGTCTCCTCGATGGTGAGGCGCATGCTCTCGGTGATGTGGTCGGCATACATGATGACGAGGCCGTTGACGTTGCGGGCGGCACGTCCGGCGGTCTGCGTGAGCGAGCGGTGGGAGCGGAGGAAGCCTTCCTTGTCGGCGTCGAGAATGGCCACGAGGGACACTTCGGGCAGGTCGAGGCCCTCGCGCAGGAGGTTGACGCCCACCAGGACGTCGTAGACGCCTTCGCGCAGGTCGGACATAATCTGGACACGCTCCAAGGTATCGACGTCGCTGTGGATGTAGTTGCAGCGGACATCGTGGTTGAGGAGGAACTCGGTGAGCTCCTCGGCCATACGCTTGGTGAGGGTGGTGACGAGGGTGCGTTCGCCGCGCTCGATGCGCAGCTGGATTTCTTCCATGAGGTCGTCGATCTGGTTGTGGGTGGGACGCACCTCGATGGGCGGGTCGAGCAGGCCGGTGGGGCGGATGACCTGGTCGACGACAATGCCTTCGGAGCGTACCAGCTCGTAGTCGGCGGGCGTGGCACTGACGTAGATGGTCTGCGGCGTCAGGGCTTCGAACTCGTCGAAGGTGAGCGGACGGTTGTCGCGGGCGGCAGGCAGGCGGAAGCCGTACTCGACGAGGTTCTCCTTGCGGGCGCGGTCGCCGCCATACATGGCCCGGATCTGCGGGATGGTGACGTGGCTCTCGTCGACCACCAGGAGGAAGTCCTTGGGGAAGAAGTCGAGCAGGCAGTAGGGACGCGACCCGGCGGGACGGCCGTCGAAGTAGCGGGAATAGTTCTCGATGCCGGCACAGTGGCCCAGCTCGCGGATCATCTCGAGGTCGTAGGTGACGCGCTCGTTCAGGCGCCTGGCTTCGAGGAAGCGGCCTTCGCTCTCGAAGAACTCGACCTGGCGGTGGAGGTCGTCCTCAATCTCGTGGATGGCGCGGAGGGTGTTCTCCTTGGTGGTCATGAAGAGGTTGGCGGGGTAGATGCGGTATTCGTCGAAGCGGCCGAGAGTAACACCCGAGACGGGGTCCACCTCCTCGATGCTGTCCACCTCGTCGCCCCAGAAGGTGACGCGCAGGAGGTTGTCGTCGTAGGCCAGGAAGATGTCCACCGTGTCGCCCTTGACGCGGAAGTTGCCGCGGTTCAGTTCCAGGTCGTTGCGCACGTAGAGGCAATCCACCAGGCGGCGGAGGAAGATGTTGCGGCTGAAAGCCTTGCCGCAGGTGATGTCGATGGAGTTGTTGTAGAAGTCGGCCGGGTTGCCCATGCCGTAGATGCAGGACACGGAGGAGACCACCACCACATCCTTGCGCCCGCTGAGCAGGGCCGAGGTGGCCGCCAGGCGGAGCTTGTCGATCTCACCGTTGATGGACAGGTCCTTCTCGATGTAGGTATCCGACGAAGGGATGTAGGCCTCGGGCTGGTAGTAGTCGTAGTAGGACACGTAGTACTCCACGGCGTTTTGCGGGAAGAAGCCCTTGAACTCGCTGTAGAGCTGGGCGGCCAGCGTCTTGTTGTGGCTCAGGATGAGCGTGGGCTTGTTGATGTTGGCGATGACGTTGGCGATGGTGAAGGTCTTACCCGAGCCGGTGACACCGAGCAGCGTCTGGGCAGGCAGGCCCTGGCGGATGCCGTCGGTGAGCTGGCGGATGGCTTCGGGCTGGTCGCCCGTAGGCTGGTAGTCGGAGGTGAGCTGGAACTTGTTCACGGTGGTTCTGTTTAGATAAAACGAATGCAAAAATAGTGAAAGTCGAGAGCAGAGGCAAATGAAAAATAAAGTTTTTCAATTTGACTATGCCGAGACGCATCCTATTTTATTTAAAAATAGGAAAAAGGTAAAAGCCATACAAATAGAGTATACTTATTTTTATTGATTCCGAGGCTGTGTCAAAATGAAGTGAGGCTATTTTAGCTCCCCTCCTTCTGGAAGGAGGGGTGCCCAAAGGGCGGGGTGGTAGGCTTTCGCAAAAAGGCATCAATCAACGTATTATGTATTCACCTA
>CATXSD010000187.1 GCA_958402075.1 Mediterranea massiliensis
TACATTGCCCGCTTCCCGGCTCTGGTGGAAGGTGTGGCTCCCCACGTTCCGGTAGCTCCGTCGGAACACCTTTGGCTCTCCGGCCTCGAACTGCTGGAGGTGAAGCCCGAAAACAACTTTATCAACGTGGGCGAACGCTGCAACGTGGCCGGTTCGCGCAAGTTTCTGCGGCTGATCAATGAAAAGAATTACGAGGAAGCTCTCGGCATTGCCCGCCGTCAGGTGGAAGACGGGGCGCAGGTAATCGACATCAACATGGACGACGGTCTGCTCGATGCCCGCCAGGAGATGACGACCTTCCTTAACCTGATTGCTTCCGAACCCGAGATTGCCCGTGTGCCGGTGATGATCGATTCCTCGAAGTGGGACGTCATCGTGGCCGGACTGAAGTGCGTGCAGGGCAAGGCCATTGTCAACTCTATTTCGCTGAAGGAGGGGGAGGCCCTTTTCCTGGAGCATGCCCGCCTCATCCGTCGCCTGGGCGCTGCCGTGGTGGTGATGGCTTTCGACGAGCAGGGACAGGCCGATACCTACGAACGCCGCATCGCCGTCTGCCAGCGGGCCTATCGCCTGCTGGTCGACGAGGTGGGTTTCCGTCCTTCGGACATCATCTTCGACCCCAATGTGCTGGCGGTGGCCACCGGCATGGAGGAGCACAACAACTATGCGGTCGACTTCATCCGTGCCACCGGCTGGATACGCCGCAACCTGCCCGGTGCCCATGTCAGCGGGGGCGTCAGCAACCTGTCGTTTTCTTTCCGTGGCAACAACTATATCCGCGAGGCCATGCACGCCGTCTTTCTCTATTACGCCATCCGTGAGGGGATGGACATGGGCATTGTCAATCCCGCCTCGTCTGTGCTCTATACTGACCTGCCTGCCGATGTGCTGGAGCGCATCGAAGACGTGGTGCTCAACCGTCGTCCCGATGCAGCCGAACGGCTGATCGAGATGGCCGAACGCCTGAAGGCTGAGAAGGAGGCCGAGAAGGCTGCCGGTGGTGCTGCTTCCGCTTCCGCCCATCTGGCCTGGCGGGACGGTACGCTGGAAGAGCGCCTCACGTATGCCCTGACCAAGGGCATTGCCGACTATCTGGAAGAGGATCTGGCAGAGGCGTTGGAAAAGTATCCGAAGGCGGTGGACATCATCGAAGGTCCGCTGATGGCGGGCATGAACCATGTGGGCGACCTCTTCGGAGCCGGCAAGATGTTCCTTCCCCAGGTGGTGAAGACGGCCCGCACCATGAAGAAGGCCGTTTCCATCCTGCAACCGGCCATTGAAGCCGAGAAGCCGGAGGGCATGGCTTCGGCGGGGCGTGTACTGCTGGCCACGGTGAAGGGCGACGTGCACGACATCGGCAAGAACATTGTTTCTGTCGTGATGGCCTGCAACGGGTATGAGGTGATCGATTTGGGCGTGATGGTGCCTGCCGAAACCATCGTACAGCGTGCCATTGCCGAGAAGGTTGACATGATCGGGCTGAGCGGCCTCATTACCCCCTCGCTGGACGAGATGGTGCATGTGGCTTCGGAATTGGAGAAGGCGGGGCTGGACATTCCTCTGCTGATAGGCGGTGCTACGACTTCGGCCCTGCATACGGCTTTGAAGATTGTTCCTGTGTACCATGCGCCAGTGGTCTACCTGAAGGATGCTTCGCAGAATGCCGCTGTGGCTGCCCGTCTGATGAATCCCCGTCAGAAGGAGGCTTTTGTCCGCGAGCTGGACGAGGAACACCGGTCACAAGTGGCACGCAGTGCCGCCCGTCCTCAGGAAAAGCCGGTTTCCCTCGATGAAGCACGCCGGAACCGTCTCGACTTGTTCGGAGGCTGATGTGGTTGTAGAAAAAATGAGGATGTTTTTGTGTTCCCGAGTGAAAAAGCACTATATTTGTGACAGAATAAAAATTTTAAAGTGAAAAAGGAATATCAAAAAGGGGAAGATAAGAAAATCCCTGTGGCAGAACCGTCATTTGAGTATAATGCTCCGGACACAGTTCATATGGCTGTTATGCCCTGTACTTTTAATGAAGAATCCTTGGATGAAGAAATAAGATTGTCCGAGGCGAGCGGTTATGCGACTGATGAAGCAATTCAAAGCATGTTTTCAAGATGGGGCGTTGGCGAGTAATTTGGAACAAAAGAGCTCAAGAACGTTTTGAGCAAATTGCTTCCTGGTATACTCTGAATATGGGGACTCAGGCTGCCAAAGAATTTGCCAAAGACGTTTACGATGTTCTGAATACTTTATCACATTCTCCTTTGATCGGAACTGTTGATCAACGTCGTAGTACGGAAAATAGAAAATACTACAGTTTTCTTGTGCATCCCAAGTATCGCGTAATTTATCGTTTGACTTCAACAACGCTGTATGTGATAACTTTTCGCTCAACGGTTATGAAGCCTGAGTAATGTATTTCCTTTATCCCTTGATTTTCTTCTTGTACTGTTCGTAGCGTCCGGTAATCTCGCGTACGAAGTTGTAGGTCTCCGTACCGCGGAAGTAACCATTCTTGCAGACAGGGTCGGTGAAGTATTCTTCGTTGGCTTTCAGCACGATGTATTTCTCTACATTGTCTTTCCACACATGCGGGTCCTTGCCATACTTTTCTGCCAGAGCCATGGCGTCCTGTACGTGTCCGATGCCCGAGTTATAGGACGCGAGGACAAAGTTTATCCGTTCTTCTTCCGGAAGTTCGCTGAAACTTTGGGCTGTCATGCCGATGTATTTCACGGCCGCCTTGATACTTTCTTCCGCGTTCTGTTCCTTCCCGTCGGGCAGTCCCATGGCACGGGCGGTAGAGGGCATCAGCTGCATCAGGCCACGTGCGCCGGCCCACGACACGGCGGTCGTGTCGAAGTTGGACTCCGTATAGGCCAGCGAAGCCAGCAGTCGCCAGTCCCATCCGATTTCTTTTGCGTACTTCTTGAACAGGGCGTCGTAATGAGAGATTTTTCCCTCGCGCAGTGATAGAATGGGGGTATGGGGCGTAGCTTTGCTGATTTCGAAATAACGCTTGCTGCTGGCCTTGTAGTCGGGCGAGGTTACATTGGCTTTGTGCCACTCGCTGGCAGCGCGTGCCAGCTGGGGACAGTCCTTGCGCACAGCCCATGACGAACGTTGGTCGAAGCTGATTTTCAAGTTGATATCCAGGTTGGGATAGTAGGTGCGGTTCAGGCGGGCGATGTCATTGTCGGCCACTGTGTAGGGTATCTTGCCCTGTGCCACTTGGGTGATAAGCTCTTCGGCACTCACGCTGTCGCTCCGGACGAGGTGGATGCGGATGCCGCCTCCCAGTTCCTTATCCAGATTGACCAGCCGCTCGTAGTATTTCCCGGGGTTCACATACACATCCTTATCCACGAGCTCGGTGACATCCTTCAGGGGCTTATGCTTTCCTCCTTTGCGCTGTACCAGCACCTGGTGGGTGATGACGTCTTCGCCGCAGTACAGCAGGCTGTCTTTCCATTCCTTGGTGACGGGCAGGGTATAGGCTATCAGGTCGCCTTCGCCGGCCTCCAGCTTGCGGATCAGGTCTTTGACGTTCCGGGCTACTTTCACCTTCAGCTTCACGCCCAGGCTTTTGGCAAACTGTTCGCTCAGTTCGTACTGGAAACCCATGTCCTGTCCGCGGTAGTTGAAGTACGACGTCGAACTGTAGAGGGTGAGCACCACCAGTTCGCCGCTGTCCTTGATCTGCTGCAGGTCGTGTACGCGCTCTTCCCCGCTGCCTGTGCGGTTACCGTGGCAGCCCACCGTGACCAGCAGGCACAGCAGTATCGTTCCTAAAATAGATGTCAGTCCACCCTTCCCCATTTACCCTTCCCCATTAATCATTTACCATTATCCATTATCATGAATATGCTTTTTGATATACATCGTCAGGATGTCGATGGCCACCTGGTTGTTTCCGCCTTCGGGCACGATGAGGTCGGCATAACGCTTGCACGGTTCGATGAATTGCTGGTGCATCGGTTTCAAGATGCGTGTATACCGTTCCATCACCGCTTCGGCCGTACGTCCGCGCTCCACCACGTCGCGCTGGATGACGCGGATCAGCCGCTCGTCCGGGTCGGCGTCTACAAATACCTTCAGGTCCATCATGTTGCGCAGTTCTTCGTCACACAGGGCCAGGATACCTTCGATGATGATCACATCTCGCGGTTCGATGTGGATGGTTTCAGGCTGGCGCGTGCAGGTCAGGTACGAATACGTTGGCTGTTCGATGCTCTTGCCCTCGCGCAGCATGGCCACGTGTTTGGACAGGAGGCTCCACTCGAAGGCGTCGGGGTGGTCGAAGTTGATGTTCTGCCGTTCTTCCACCGGCACGTGGCTGCTGTCCTTGT
>CATXSD010000188.1 GCA_958402075.1 Mediterranea massiliensis
CTTCTTGATGTCGTCCTGCGATGCCGTTTTGTCCACTCCCAACACCTGATAATAATCAATAAAAGCCATAGTCTATGAGTTTTTTGTTTCTGATATACCTATAACAAACTACGAGCCAAAACGGCTCACGCATGATTAAATAAAATAAAAAGCCGCGGCATCTTTGCGACAAGACACCGCGGCTGAAAATATATTTCGACCAATCAGGGGAATCGGCTGATTACATCATTCCGCCCATGCCACCCATACCGGCGTTCATCGGCATTTCGGGCTTGTCTTCCTTCTTCTCGACGATGACACATTCGGTGGTGAGGAACATGCCTGCGATGGAGGCGGCGTTCTCCAGGGCTACACGAGTCACCTTGGCGGGGTCTACCACGCCTGCGGCATGCAGGTTCTCGTACACGTCGGTACGTGCGTTGTAGCCGAAGTCACCCTTGCCTTCGCGAACCTTCTGAACAACCACGGCGCCTTCCTTGCCTGCGTTGGCGCAGATCTGGCGGAGCGGCTCTTCGATGGCACGCTTGATGATGTGGATACCGGTCGTCTCGTCGGCGTTGTCGCCTTCCAGACCTTCGAGGGAGTCGAGGGCACGGATGTAGGCTACACCACCGCCCGGCACGATACCTTCTTCGATGGCGGCACGTGTGGCACGC
Organism: Mediterranea massiliensis; assembly: GCA_958402075.1. Taxonomy (GTDB): domain Bacteria; phylum Bacteroidota; class Bacteroidia; order Bacteroidales; family Bacteroidaceae; genus Bacteroides; species Bacteroides massiliensis_D. The sequence goes on from CATXSD010000188.1 coordinate 657, forward strand.
AGGGCATCGTCTACACGGTCTTTCTTTTCCTTCATTTCAACCTCGGATGCGGCACCTACATAGAGCACTGCCACACCGCCCGACAACTTGGCCAGACGTTCCTGAAGCTTCTCGCGGTCGTAGTCGCTCTTCGTGGCGGCAATCTGAGCCTTGATCTGCTCGCAACGCTCCTTGATGTTCTCCTTGGCACCGGCACCGTTCACAATGGTCGTGTTGTCCTTCGTGATGGTTACCTTCTCGGCGCTACCCAGCATTTCGATGGTAGCCTGTTCCAGCTTCAAGCCCTTCTCTTCGCTGATGACTACACCACCGGTCAGTACGGCGATATCTTCCAGCATTTCCTTACGACGGTCGCCGAAGCCCGGAGCCTTGACGGCGCAAATCTTCAGCTGGCTGCGCAGACGGTTCACTACCAGGGTAGTCAACGCTTCGCTGTCTACATCTTCGGCGATGACCAGCAACGGACGGCCTGTCTGTACGGCGGGTTCGAGGATGGGCAAGAAATCTTTCAGGTTAGAAATCTTCTTGTCGTAGATCAGGATGTAGGGTTTCTCCATCTCGCACTCCATCTTCTCGGTATTGGTTACGAAGTAGGCCGACAGATAACCGCGGTCGAACTGCATACCTTCTACCACGCCGATGGTAGTGTCGGTACCCTTGGCCTCCTCGATGGTGATGACACCGTCCTTGGAAACCTTGCGCATGGCGTCGGCGATGAGCTTACCGATAACCGGGTCGTTGTTGGCCGACACGGTACCTACCTGCTCAATCTTGTCGTAGTTGTCGCCTACCATTTCGGCCTGCGACTTGATGGATTCAACGACCTTGGCAACGGCCTTGTCGATACCACGCTTGATGTCCATCGGGCTGGCACCGGCGGTTACGTTCTTGAGGCCTTCGGCTACGATGGCCTGAGCCAGTACGGTAGCGGTAGTGGTACCGTCACCTGCATCGTCACCTGTCTTCGAAGCGACTTCCTTGACCAGCTGTGCGCCGGTGTTCTGATAAGCGTCGGCCAGCTCCACTTCCTTGGCTACGGTCACACCGTCCTTGGTGATGTGGGGAGCACCGAACTTCTTTTCGATGATGACGTTACGGCCTTTCGGGCCCAGGGTTACCTTTACGGCATTTGCCAGTGTATCGATACCCTTCTTCAACTGGTCGCGGGCATCAATGTTGAATAATATTTCTTTAGCCATAATTCTAATTCAGATTTTAAAATTGATGATTGAAAAAATTGATGATTTATCCCAGAATGGCGAGTACGTCGCTCTGACGCATAATCAGGTACTTCGTGCCGTCGAGTTCGATTTCCGTACCGGCATATTTGCCATAGAGTACGTGGTCGCCTGCCTTCAATACCATTTCTTCGTCTTTCGTACCGTTGCCGACTGCAATCACTTCGCCTCTCAAGGGTTTCTCCTTGGCTGTATCAGGAATGATGATACCACCGATTGTTTTCTCTTCTGCGGGTGCAGGGAGTATCAGAACTCTGTCTGCCAATGGTCTAATGTTCATAGTTCTTTTCGTTTTATATGTTATACTTTTGTTTTTCATTTATCCGCCTGCTTGTGGCAAGCGAAAGAGTATATACGAAAAGTGTGCCAAACCATTTTTGGCAGGGCAGCACTGCCAAAATGGCGGAAGTCCGTCCGCCGACGCCCGAAAAAAAACGTCCGCCCCGATTACTGGAGCAGACGTTCTATACTACTTTCTTCCCAAAAGGCCCTGGTAGACCTGACCATCGAACTTCCCATATATAATAGGAAAAAGATAGCCACAACCACCATAATGACGCCAATCAGCAGATTGTGTTTGTTTTCGTTCAACTGGATGGAAACCATATTTACCTCCTTCTCTTTATACCGATGCAAAGGTAGTGCCACGAAGTTACATTCCCTTTACACGTGCATGACAAATATACGAAAAAAGGAGCGTATTCCGCTCCTTTTTAATAGTATTTTTGATTTTTTCCGCTCACCGACGTACGGCGGCCACCAGTTCGGCGGGTGTCAGCAGGCATTGCTCGCCGCTTTCCATGTTTTTCAGCGTCACCTTGCCTTCGTTCATTTCGTTTTCGCCCACCAGCGCCACGAAGGGGATGCCCTTGGCGTTGGCATAACCCATCTGTTTCTTCATCTTGCTGGCGTCGGGGAAAATCTCGGCACGGATGCCTGCCGCACGTACCTGCGCCAGTACCAGCATGGAGAAAGCCGCTTCCTTTTCGCCAAAGTTGATGAAGAGGAGCTGCGTGCCGTTGACGGCTTCCTTCGGATAGAGGTCGAGCTGGTTGAGCACGTCGAAGATGCGGTCGGCACCGAACGAGATGCCCACCCCGCTCACGCCTGCCAGGCCGAAGACGCCTGTCAAGTTGTCATAGCGTCCGCCGCCGGTGATGCTGCCTATCTGCACGTCGAGCGCCTTCACCTCGAAGATGGCACCCGTGTAGTAGTTCAGTCCGCGGGCCAGCGTCAGGTCCAGTTCCAGTTCGTTCTTCAGTCCCAGCGCCTTCAGGGTGGTCAGGATGAACTCCGTCTCGGCCACGCCCTTGAGGCCCGTTTCGCTGGCGGCCAGCACCTCTTTCAAGGTGGCCAGCTTCGCCTCGTTCGAGCCGCTGAGCAGGATGATGGGTTGCAGCTTGGCGATGGCCTCGTCACCGATGCCCTTCTCGCGCAGCTCGGCGTTCACGTTGTCCAGTCCTATCTTATCCAGCTTGTCGATGGCTACGGTGATGTCCACTATCTTGTCGGCCTCACCGATGATTTCGGCGATGCCGGTCAGTATCTTGCGGTTGTTGATCTTGATGCACACACGGATGCCGAAGCGGCTGAAGACGGTGTCCACAATCTGCATCAGCTCCACCTCGTTGAGCAGGGAGTCGCTGCCCACCACGTCGGCGTCGCACTGGTAGAACTCGCGGTAGCGCCCCTTCTGCGGACGGTCGGCCCGCCACACGGGCTGTATCTGGTAGCGCTTGAAGGGGAAGGTCAGCTCCTCGCGGTGCATCACCACGTAGCGTGCAAAGGGCACGGTGAGGTCGTAGCGCAAGCCCTTTTCGCAGAACTTGCAGGCCAGCTTGGAAGCGTTGCGGCTGAGCAGTTCCTCGTCGGTCAGGCCGGAGAAGTAGTCGCCCGAGTTCTGTATCTTGAACAGGAGCTTGTCGCCCTCTTCGCCATACTTGCCCATCAGGGTAGAAAGCATTTCCATGGCGGGCGTCTCTATCTGCTGGAAGCCGTAGAGGTGGTACACGTCGCGGATGGTGTTGAATATATAGTTGCGCTTCGCCATTTCTACGGGCGAAAAGTCGCGGGTTCCTTTCGGAATACAAGGTTTTGCTGCCATATTCGTATCAGTTACATTTCAAAATCGAGCCACAAAGTTACGGTATTTTATCAGAAGTTTCCAGCAAATCGGGGCAAAAAACAACGTTCCGCAAGCTAAAAATGAACTGCAACGGACCTCTTTTCCGCCCCGAGTTCAATGGAAATACAGCCACGCCTTGTAGGAGCAAACATGCAAAGCACTGGAAATCAGCAACAACAATCATCAATTCCCTTACATTACAAAACTTACAATTGACAATTAGTAAATTTGGCTTTTTAGCCGGAAAAAGATGTAAATATAT
>CATXSD010000189.1 GCA_958402075.1 Mediterranea massiliensis
GGGTGTGGCGGCGTTGTCCAGCCCCAGCATGTTGGCCGAGAGGTTCATGAAGATGCTTCCCATGGCCGGATGCCCCTTAGGAATGTCGGGGAACAGGCGGCAGAATACGGGGCTGAGCCAGCGCGACAGGGCACCTATCAGTCCGCTCTGCTCGCCTATCTTCATGAGGCCCAGCCAGAGGGCCAGGATGCCGGTCAGTCCCAGCGAGATTTCGAAGGCGTTCTTCGACGAGTCGAACGTGGCGTTCACCAGTTCCGTGAAGATTTCCATGTCGCCCAGGAAGACGAGCTTGCCCAGCGCGACGATGAAGGCGATGACGAAGAAGGCCACCCAGATGTAGTTCAGTACCATGTTGCAGTGTTAATAGTTGTCTTCATTGGCCAGGTTCCACGCGTTGAGGAACGAGGCTTTGGTTATATCGACGACCTTGTCCCAGTTCAGGCGGTCGGCGTGGTCCGAGGGTTGGTGGTAGTCAGGGTGTCCGTCCGTGTGGTACCAGATGACGGGGATGTCGCGCACGGCGAACGAGGCGTTGTCGCTGCCTCCCACGGGGCGGTCCCACGCGCGGTAGTCGGGCTCCAGGGCGAGGCCGTAGCGGTCGATGTCGTCCTTGAGCCACTGTCCGAAGGCCGGATGGGCGGCGGTGTAGAAGTAGACCACGTGGCGCGGGCGGTCGGGCTTGTTGTTGCGCCCGATCATGTCGAAGTTCAGATACCCCTTGACTTTTCCGATGAAATCGCAGCTTTGGACGAAATGCCTGGAGCCCAGCAGCCCTTTCTCCTCACCGTCCCAGAAGGCGATGATGACGTTGCGCAGCGGTTTCTGTCCGCTGGCCTGGAAGGCGCGGGCTATCTGCAGCACGGCCGATACGCCCGAGGCGTTGTCGTCCGCTCCGTTGTAGATGGAGTCGTCGGCCAGTGTCGTGTCCGTGCCCAGGTGGTCGAAGTGGGCACCCACGATGACATATTCGTCCGTCCGCTGTCCGGGGATGATGCCCAGCACGTTGGCCATGTGCAGCACGCGGTGCGTGCCCTGCTTGAGGAGGGCGATGGAGTCGGGGTGTACCTGCCAGCGCGCCCCTTTCTGCTGCCTTCCCCTGGCGCAGGCCTCGAAGGGCTGGAAGTAGCTGTCGCCGCAGAGCGGACGGATGCCTGCCTCCCGCAGGTTGGCGGCCAGGTAGCGGGCGGCGATGCGCGAGCCGTGCAGGCCTGCTTCGCGCCCTTGCAGTTCGTCGTCGGCCAGGAAGCCCACGATGGCCTCGGCCGAAGCGCGGTTGATGCTGTTCAGACCCCGCTGGACGGCGGTCTGTGCGTGGATGGGAGAAAGGCTGCCGAAGCAGGCAGCCCCCATCATCAGGAGGGAAATGACTGTTCTTTTCATACGTAGCGGCAAAATTACGGATTACTTTCCACAAATTGTCGAATTTTGCCGTATTTTTGCCCTCCATACTAACCGCTAACCCTTAATCACTGACCGCTAAATGAACAAGCCCGAAGAAATACAGGCCGAACTGGAGGCCTACATCGACCCCGTGAAGCGCGAATACCTGCCCAAGTTCTTCAAGACGGGGCGGGGAGAGTATGGCGAAGGCGACCGCTTCCTGGGCGTCGTCGTTCCCAACGTACGCCTCGTGGCCCGCCGCCATAAGGACGAACCTGCCGAAGTGGCCGCTGCGCTGCTCCGGAGCCCCTGGCACGAGTGCCGCCTCTGCGCCCTGCTGATGCTGGTGGAGCGCTACAGGAAGAGCGATGAAACGGGGCGAAAAGCCATCTTCGACTTCTACCTGACGCAGACGGCCCGCATCAACAACTGGGACCTGGTGGACCTCTCGGCCCCCTACATCGTGGGCGAATACCTGAAGGACAAGCCTCGCGACGTGCTTCGCCGCCTGGCCGCCGATCCGCTGCTGTGGAACCAGCGCATCGCCGTCGTGGCCACGATGCCGCTCATCAAAAACGGCGATTTCACCGATATCCTGACCCTCGTTCCACACTTTTTCCACACGCCCCACGACCTGATGCGGAAGGCCTGCGGATGGATGCTGCGCGAGGTGGGCAAGAAGGACAAGGCCGTGCTCGTCCGCTTCCTCGAGGAGCACTGCCAGGAGATGCCCCGCACCATGCTGCGCTACGCCATCGAGAAGTTTGCCGACGACGAGCGCCGCCGCTTCATGCAACGCCGCTGAGGGGCGGAGAGGGAAACGGTGTAGCAACCTTTTCATGCTGCTGTCCCACTTCCATGAGGTAGAGGCTTTTCAAACGTCCCGTCATCCCGCACTTGATGCGGGATCCACATTCCGATGGGTACCTGTGTAGTCATGGATCCCGGCTCAAGGCCGGGATGACGCGGCATTTGTTTCTCTCTTTATTTTGTTTCTTGGAAAGAATCTGTGTTAATCTGCGTAATCTGGGGTGCTTTATGATACGTAGCCCTTTGTACTTCCCTCGGTTTGCACTATCTTTGTCTCGTATAAACACGCACTATGGAACAAGAAAACTTTGACATACGCAACCAGCAGCCGATGAACAGCCGCGAGCGCGACTTCGAGAACGTGCTCCGCCCGCTGGCCTTCGAGGACTTCAGCGGTCAGGACAAGGTGGTGGACAACCTCCGCATCTTCGTCAAGGCGGCCCGTCTGCGCGGCGAGGCGCTGGACCATACGCTGCTCCACGGCCCTCCCGGCCTGGGCAAGACCACGCTGAGCAACATCATCGCCAACGAGCTGGGCGTTGGCTTCAAGATTACCTCCGGCCCCGTGCTCGACAAGCCGGGCGACCTGGCGGGCATCCTGACCAGCCTCGAGCCCAATGACGTCCTTTTCATCGACGAAATCCACCGCCTCAGCCCCGTGGTGGAGGAGTATCTCTACTCGGCCATGGAGGACTACCGCATCGACATCATGATCGATAAGGGTCCCTCGGCCCGCAGCATCCAGATAGATCTGAACCCCTTCACGCTGGTGGGCGCCACCACGCGCAGCGGCCTGCTGACGGCTCCGCTCCGTGCGCGCTTCGGCATCAACCTCCATCTGGAGTACTACGACAACGACGTGCTGAGCGCCATCATCCAGCGTTCGGCGCGCATCCTCGACGTGCCCTGTTCGTCGAAGGCGGCGGCCGAGATTGCCAGCCGCAGCCGTGGTACGCCCCGTATCGCCAACGCCTTGCTGCGCCGCGTGCGCGACTTTGCGCAGGTCAAGGGTTCGGGCAGCATCGATACCGAGATAGCCCGCTACGCCCTCGAAGCGCTGAATATCGACCGCTACGGCCTCGACCAGATCGACAACAAGATCCTGACGACCATCATCGACAAGTTCAAGGGCGGTCCCGTGGGCCTCACGACCATCGCCACCGCCTTGGGCGAGGACCCCGGCACCATCGAGGAAGTCTATGAACCGTTCCTCATCAAGGAAGGCTTCATCAAGCGTACCCCCCGCGGCCGCGAGGTGACGGAGCTGGCCTACAGGCACCTGGGGCGGACAATGAACCGAGACAGCCAGGGAAGTCTATTTTAGCGGTTAGCGGTGAGTGGTTAGCGGTGAGCATGGAAGAAATGAAACGATAATGGACAAAGTATGGAATATTATAATGGGGTGTTGAAGCAAAAGGCCAAAGCTTTTGCGATACGGATCATCAAGCTGTATCAGTATGTTACGGCTGAAAAGAGGGAAACAGTTATGTCCAAGCAACTGCTGCGGGCAGGTACTTCCATCGGAGCCCTGCAACGTGAAGGCGAACATGCCGAGAGCAAACTTGACTTCATACATAAATATGCGATAGCACAAAAAGAATGCAACGAAGTTTTATATTGGCTTGAACTGCTGTATGAGACTTCCTATTTGAATGAAACAGAGTATAACAGTATTTATGCGGATGCGGAAGAGCTGATGCGGTTGTTGACGAGCAGCATAAAAACTGCCAAGTCGCGCAGCCACTTGCTAACCGCTGACCGTTAACCGCTAACCGCTAAAAAATTATGGCAAATCTGAAATCGCTTGCTAAAGACACCGCCATCTACGGCCTGAGCAGCATCGTAGGGCGATTCTTGAATTATCTGCTGGTGCCCGTCTATACGATGGCCATGTCGGCCGAGTCGGGAGGCTATGGCGTGGTGACGAACGTCTACGCCTGGGTGGCACTGGTGCTGGTGCTGCTCACCTTCGGCATGGAGACGGGCTTCTTCCGCTTCGCCAACAACGGCAAG
>CATXSD010000190.1 GCA_958402075.1 Mediterranea massiliensis
CCATGAAGCCGCATCCTCCCCACACGACGAAGCCCAGGTGGTTGATGATGCGTTTCAGCCATGTCTCCTGGTCGGTGTTCAGCATCTGGCGGTATTCAGCCATCACGATGTGCGAGGACTTGTCGCGGTATTGTCCCTGGTAATATCCGCGCAGGTCGAAGGGAGTGCCGGTCAGTGCGTATTGGGTCAGCGGGATGTTCTTGCCGAAGACGTTTTTCGTTTGGGCGGTCCAGGCGATGACCTTGCGTTTGCCCACCTCCTTGTATTGCCGGTAGTCCAGTTCCAGGCGGTAGAAGTTCCGGTCGCTGCCGAAAATCTTGTGGTACATCATGCCCCGGAAGTCCAGGTAGATTCCCTTGTAGGCGTTGGCCGGCACGTCGCGGCTGTCGTATGTCAGCAGGAAACCGATACCCGAGTTGAAATTCTTGTATCCGTCGGCATCACCTCCGGCTGCCTGATAGCTTTCGTTGTCCACAAGTCCTTGGGCCGGCTGGGTGAAGTGGTCGTAGTTGATGTCAATCTGCGGGCCGGCAAAGAAATCTGTATTGCCCAGGCGGAACAGGAACCAGGGGTTGATTTGTACGCCGCTGTAGCGGTACCGGCTGGTGGATTCGCTTCGGATGTAGTCTCGATTTTTACTATAGCCGATGTCGTAATAATTCTCCACCGTATTCTTGTAGCTGAATTTTCCGAAAATGCGGAAACGGTCGTGCTTGAAGAACAGCTGGGGTTTGGAGAAAATGTTGACTCCTCCGTCGAACATGAATGCCAGGGCCGCCGGCACCACCGAGCGCCTCAGGGTCGTGTCCTGGGGAGCCATGCTGAAGGTCATCAGGGCGCTTCCACCTATCAGCAGGCCGAAGTCGGGCGAATAGCTGGGACCGCCCAAGATGTTATAATGAAAATTCCGGTTGGCTTTCTTCAGCTTTTTCAGCTCTTTTTGAGTCAGAACAGGAGTGCTGTCGTTGGGAACGGCAGTTTCCTTTTGCTGGGCCTGCAAGCCGGTCACCACCAGTGCAAGCATAAGCAGAATGGTTGTAAATTTCTTCATACGGTTGGAAATGTGGTGCAAAGGTATTAAAAATCTCAGAAAAAGCTCGTATATTTGTAGCTATTAACATTAACCGTACTAAAATTTGTCATTAATGAAGAAACAGTTTTTATCGGTCTTTGCTCTGGCGGCGGCCTTGTTGGGCGCACAGGCACAGGACAATAAGGGCGGCATCAGTCCGGATATGCTGGGACAGATACGTCAAACTTATCAGGGAACGGCTTCCGACAAGGCCTTGCGGAATGCCATCGGCAACAACAGCATCCGCAACCTGGCCCTCAATCAGGAAAACATGCAGGACGTGGACACCCATTTTTCCGTTCGTGTCAATTCGAAGGGCATCACCGACCAGCAGTCGTCGGGGCGTTGCTGGCTTTTTACGGGGCTCAACGTGATGCGGGCCAAGGCCATTGCCAAATACGGCATGCCGGCATTCGAATTCTCTGAAATCTATCCTTTCTTCTGGGACCAGCTGGAGAAGTCGAACCTCTTCCTGCAAGGAATCATCGACACCAGTGACAAGCCGTTGGAAGACAAGACCGTGCAGTGGCTGTTCCAGCATCCGCTGAGCGACGGCGGTACGTTTACCGGAGTGGCCGACATCGTGGGCAAGTATGGCCTGGTGCCCAAGGAGGCCATGCCCGAGACCAACAGCAGCAACAATACGTCACAGATGGCCGAACTCATCTCGCTGAAACTCAAGGAATACGGCCTGCAGCTTCGTGAATTGGGAACCAATGGTGCAAAACGCTCGGTCATGCTGGAAGAAAAGACGAAGATGCTGGGCACCATCTACCGCATGCTGGTGCTGAACCTGGGCGTTCCGCCTACGGAGTTCGATTTCGTGCGCAAGGATGCCCAGGGCAATCCGGTGGAGACGGAGCATCACACGCCGATGTCGTTCCTGGAAAAATATGGCGACAAGAACCTGCTGACCAATTACGTCATGCTGATGAACGACCCCAGCCGGGAGTATTACAAATGCTATGAAATCGACTACGACCGTCACCGTTACGACGGAAAGAACTGGACATACATCAATCTGCCGGTAGCTGACATCAAGGAGATGGCCATCGCTTCGTTGAAGGACAGCACGATGATGTACTTTTCATGCGACGTGGGCAAGTTCCTCAATTCCAAGCGCGGCCTGCTCGACGTCGACAACTACGATTACGAGTCGTTGATGGGCACCACGTTCGGCATGGACAAGAAGCAGCGCATCCAGACCTTCTCCAGCGGTTCGAGCCATGCCATGACGCTGATGGCGGTAGACCTCGACAAGGACGGCAAGCCCACGAAATGGATGGTGGAGAACAGTTGGGGCCCGCAGGCCGGTTATCAGGGGCACCTCATCATGACCGACCGCTGGTTTGACGAATACATGTTCCGCCTGGTGGTAGAGACCAAATATGTACCCGAAAAAGTGAAGGAACTTCTCAAACAGAAACCCATCCGGCTTCCGGCTTGGGATCCGATGTTTGCGGAAGAAAAATAGATTCCTTGAATGAAGAGAGAGACGAGGAGGCCTGTGTGGGCCTCCTTTTTTTGTTGTTTCTCAGGCCTCTGTAAGCCTGCCGGAGGGCTCCGTGTTCGTTAACGCTGGCCATTACGGAAATTTCTCCGTAATTCCTTTCTTTTTTACTCCTTATTCACATTCTTTTTTGTTATTTTTGCGCCAAATTAATGAACCCATTATTTTTTTTAAACACATGGCAAATGTAGTTAAATTACGCAAAGGCCTTGACATCAACCTGAAAGGCAAAGCTGCGGAAGAGTTCTTTTCTGTGAAAGAGCCGGGATTTTATTCGCTTGTTCCCGATGACTTCACCGGAGTGACTCCCAAGGTAGTTGTCAAAGAACAGGAATATGTGATGGCCGGAGGACCCTTGTTTATCGACAAGAACCATCCAGAATTAAAGTTTGTGTCACCCGTCAGTGGCGTAGTGACAAGCGTTGAACGAGGTGCACGCCGCAAGGTGATGAACATTGTCGTTGAGGCTGCCGCCGAACAGGATTACGAAGAGTTCGGTAAAATGGACCCGTCCAAGATGAGCGCCCGGCAGGTGAAGGAAGCGCTGCTCAATGCCGGAATGTTTGCTTTCATCCGCCAGCGTCCCTACGATGTAATCGCGGACCCCACGGTGGAACCGAAAGCAATTTTTGTTTCCGCCTTCGACAGCAATCCGCTGGCACCCGACTTCGAGTTTGCCCTGAAGGGTGAAGAAGCCAACTTCCAGACGGGACTCGACGCACTGGCCAAGATGGCCAAGACTTACCTCAACATCAGTGTGAAGCAGAAAGCTGCCGCATTGACGCAGGCCAAGAACGTGACCATCACTGCTTTCGACGGTCCGCATCCGGCAGGTAATGTAGGCGTACAGATCAACCACATCGCTCCCATCTCGAAGGGTGAAACGGTTTGGACACTGGCTGCTGAGGCCGTGCTCTTCATCGGCCGTCTGATGAATACGGGCCGGGTGGACCTGACGCGTACGGTAGCCGTGACGGGCAGTGAATACCTGAAGCCGGCATACTGCAAGCTGAAAGTGGGTGCCCTTCTGACCAACGTATTCCAGGGCAACGTGACGACCGGCAAAGACCTGCGCTACATCAGCGGCAACGTGCTGACGGGCAAGCAGGTATCGCCCAACGGCTATCTGGGTGCCTTCCACAACCAGCTGACGGTGATTCCCGAAGGCGACGAAACGCACGAAATGCTGGGTTGGATTATGCCCCGTTTCGATCAGTTCAGCGTCAACCATTCGTATTTCAGCTGGCTGCTGGGCAAGAAGGAGTATGTGTTCGATGCCCGTGTGAAGGGTGGCGAGCGCCACATGATCATGTCCAACGAATACGACCGCGTGTTCCCGATGGACATCTATCCCGAATATCTGGTGAAGGCCATCATTGCCGGCGACATCGACCGCATGGAGGCTTTGGGTATCTACGAAGTGGCTCCCGAAGACTTTGCCCTGTGTGAATTTGTCTGCTCGTCCAAGGTGGAAGTCCAGCGCATCGTACGTGCGGGACTCGACATGCTCCGTGCTGAAATGGCATAATATATAAGTTGTAAATAGCTAAATTGAAAAATAATTAGATGAAAGCGTTAAGAAATTATCTCGACAAGATAAAGCCGAACTTTGAGGAAGGCG
>CATXSD010000191.1 GCA_958402075.1 Mediterranea massiliensis
AGCAGCTTGATGGCCAGGAAACGGGTGGAGTATTTGTGGCGGATGTTCTCGTTCTCGCTGATGACCAGCTTCACCGCGTCGATGCTGCGCTCCAGCTCGGGGCCGTGGTTGATGTGGATGTGGCGGAAGAATCCCCGCGGATGCTCCTCCTCTTCCTGATGGGTGCCGAACGCATGGTCGGGCACATATTCCTTGTGCCACTCGCGGAAGTCCTCGAGAATCTCGGCCCTTACCTTGCCCTTCTCGTCCAGGAAGTCGCCGCCTTCGTACAGGGTGATGAGGATGTGGAAAAGTTTCTCCACACCGCGTCCTGTGCGGCTCACGGTGGGCAGCATCGGCACGCCGAAGAGCTCGCCCAGCTTCACATAGTCCAAGGTATTGCCGCTGGCCTCCAGTTCGTCGTACATGTTGAGGGCCACCACCATGCGGACGTTCATATCTATCAGCTGGGTGGTCAGGTAGAGGTTGCGCTCCAGGTTGGAGGCGTCGACTACGTTAATGATGATATCAGGCGTCTGGTCGATGATGTGGCGGCGCACGTAGATTTCCTCGGGCGAATAGGCCGAGAGCGAATACGTGCCCGGCAGGTCGACGATGCGGAAGTGATAGCCCTGGAAGTCGAAGAAGCCTTCCTTGGCATCGACCGTCACGCCGCTGTAGTTGCCCACATGCTCGTGCGCGCCCGAGGCGATGTTGAAGAGCGACGTCTTGCCGCAATTCGGATTGCCCACGAGGGCCACGTTGATGGTGCGGCGCTTGTCGCGCGCCAGATTACGCATCTCCTCCTCGGTCAGGCGGATGTCCTCCTCCAGGCCTTTGTGGTAGCCGGGCTGCACGTTGTGCTCCCTCGCTTCCTGTTCGCTGATGACCTCAATCATGTCGGCCTCCTGCCGGCGCAGGGAGATTTCATACCCCATCACTTTATATTTCACCGGGTCTTTCAGCGGCGCGTTGAGCAGCACTTCCACCGTCTTGCCCTTGATGAAGCCCATCTCCACAATCCGCTTGCGGAAGCCTCCATGGCCCAGGACCTTCACAATGACGCCTTTCTCGCCGGTCTTCAATTCGGATAAACGCATAGTCTTTGAACTTTCTCTGTTAGTAATCAGGCGCAAAGATACAAGTTATACAGACAAACCGCAAGCAATTTAGAATGTTTTTAAATAACAAGGCACAGAAAGCGCCACACTCCGCTGCCTTTACACTACTTTAATACTGATAAAGCAGCGCTTTAAAGGTCGTAAAGCAATGCTTTAAAAGCCGCAAAGCAATGCTTTAAATACGTTGAAGCAAAGCATACCCGTACACGCATCGGGGAGAACACTGGAAGCCCCTGGAAAAAGCAAAGCCGAAAACGTGTTTCCGCTTTTCATTTCCAAGGTTTTTCTTACCTTTGCATGCATGGAAAAGAAGAAAGTTGCACAATACATCGCCCGAGAACGCCTGCTGGAAGCCGACGACAAGGTCGTGGTGGCCCTGAGCGGCGGTGCCGACTCCGTAGCGCTCCTGCTCCTGCTGACGGAGCTGGGCTATGCCTGCGAGGCGGCGCATTGCAACTTCCACCTGCGCGGCGAGGAGTCCGACCGCGACGAACGGTTCGTCCGCCACCTGTGCGAGGAGCGGCACATCGCCCTGCACGTGGTCCACTTCGATACGGCCCAACATGCCGCCCGCCGGCATCTCTCCATAGAGATGGCCGCCCGCGAGTTGCGCTACCAGTGGTTCGAGGCCCTCCGTCGGGAGCTGCAAGCCGATGCCGTAGCCGTGGCCCATCATGCCGACGACAGCGTGGAGACCTTCCTGCTCAACCTGATACGGGGCACGGGCATCAACGGCCTGCGGGGCATCCGCCCGCGCAACGGCCGCATCGTCCGCCCCCTGCTCTGCCTGACGCGCGACGACATCCTGCGCTACCTCGACCGCCGCGGGCAGACGTACGTCACCGACAGCACCAACCTGCAGGACGAGTACACGCGCAACAAGATACGCCTGAACCTCCTGCCCCTGATGCAGGAAATCAACCCCTCCGTCCGTCGGAGCATCCTCCACACGGCCGCCCACCTGGACGAAGCCGCCACCTTATATAATACAGGTATTGCCGAAGCCAGGGAAAGAGTCCTCTGCCCCGAAGGCATCCGCATAGCCGCCCTGCTGAAGGAAGCCGAGCCGCGGACGCTGCTCCATGAAATCCTCCACCCGCTGGGCTTCAACGAAGCGCAGACGGACGACATCTTCCGCTCGCTCGACGGGCAGGCGGGCAAGACGTTCGAATCGGAAGGCTGGCTGGTGGTGAAGGACCGCAACCTGCTACTGATGCAGGACAAGCAAGCCATGAACCGCCCGCCTCGGTTGGAAATGGCGGAAGTGGAGCTGACGCCCGACTTCGTCATCCCCCGCGACCGCCTCACTGCCTGCCTGGACACCGACAAGCTGCACCACGCCCTGACCCTGCGCCTGTGGCAGACGGGCGACTCGTTCGTCCCCTTCGGCATGAAAGGGCGCAAAAAAGTAAGCGATTATCTGACCGACCGCAAATTCTCCCTCCTGCAGAAGCAGCGCCAATGGGTGCTGTGCTGTGGCGAAGACATCGCCTGGCTGGTGGGCGAACGGACAGACAACCGCTTTCGGGTAGACGAACACACCCGGCGGGTGACGCTCGTCAAGGTTCTTACAGAATAATCCGATTCTCTTTCGGCCGCTGGAAGCAGTCGCTCAGCAGAGCCGCGAAGGGCGTATCGAACGTACGGGCCTTCTGCGGGCAACCCTTCACGCAGGCACAGCAACGGATACACTTGTCGGCCAGCGTCGTACACTCTTCTCCCTTCACAATCACCCCTGCAGGACAACGCTTCACGCAAAGGCCACAATGCGTACAGAGACTTTCGTCCACCTGGGGCGTACGCGGCATGGGCACGCCACTCTTACGCAGCTTGATTACCTTCCGCAAGAAACGCAACAAAGGGAAGAACGGCTGCCGCGGACGCTGGATGCGCTTCACGTCCACGCCAAACAGATGCTCCGCATCGGCGGCTGAATCAATTTTCGTCCGCACCTTGGCTCCAAACTCTTCGGCATATTTCAGGTCATCCTCATCAGGACGGCCGGCCGCAATGGGATAACGGTCGCTGCTGTAGGAATGCTCCCCGACAAACGTCCCGCCGGCTATCACCTTGAATCCCCGTGCGCCGGCAAAGGCGTCCAGCTCCATCAATGCCTTCTCGTAGGCACGATTGCCATATACCACCACCACGACCGCCGGCGTACCGTCGGCCTGAAAATCCTTCATCCGCTCCAAGGCCAGGGGAGCCACATGACCGCCATACACAGGCACGGCAATCACCGCCAGCGTGTCGGCCTCAAACGTCTTTTTCTCGGGCACCTGCAAAGTCATGTCCACAAAACCCACCTCGGCAATGCCAGTGCCGCGAACAATCGCCTCACCAATTTGTTTGGAAGTATGTGTGGGCGAAAAAGTAATCAGATTAATCGATTTGAAAGTCATAATTTCACTTTTATGGAAGCAAAGATAAGGTATTCCGTTCAAAAAACAGGGTCTTTTATAGGAAACCTGAAAAATAATCGCTACCTTTGCGCCGTTGAAACACTTCAATAAAACAACATCCCTTTAAAATTATAAATTCAAAACAAAGGCGGTTTCGGACTTAAGTGTCGGCAACGGCTGCGTTAGGTCGGTTATCTCCTCCTTAAAAAATATAATCATACACACATATATGTATAACATCATTCAATTGAACGACAAAAGTTTGTCGGAACTCCAGAGTATTGCGCAAGAATTAGGTATCAAGAAGACTGAATCTCTGAAGAAAGAAGAACTGGTCTACAAGATTCTCGATGAACAAGCCATCGTCGGCGCAACCAAGAAAGTAGCGGCCGACAAGCAGAAAGAAGAGCGTAAGAACGAACAACGCCAGCAGAAACGGTCGCGCGTGACCATCAAGAAAGAAAACGTAGACAAAGTCTTCTCGGCCGACAAGAACGGCGACCTGAGCCGCCCCAATCCGAAAGAGGCTCCCCAAATTGAAGAAAAGCCTCTGATCCCCGTACAGCCTGCCGCAGAAACAACTGCTGCACCTGCTGCAGAAACTGCCGCAGAAGGTTCGGAGACAACGAAACGCAAGCCGGGCCGCCCCCGCAAGACCAAGAAA
>CATXSD010000192.1 GCA_958402075.1 Mediterranea massiliensis
CCGACAGTAATCACCGGAGCACCTTCAATATAGGCACTCAGATTATTCCCAGCATGTTCTACAATCACTTCAACGGTTTTCATACATACCTCCTTTTATTATTAAACAAAAGAGGAGGGGGCTTATTTAAGCCCCGCTTGCCTCAAAATGTTGTAATAAGTGCCTTTCTCAACGCCTTTTTTGCCGTGGTCAGGGACAATAACTACATGACTACCATCAGTGTAAACCATGTGACTGCCTTTCTGCCTCACGAACCAAAAGCCATTTTCAGTAAGCAGCGTTACAACGTCTTTAACTGATTTGTAGCTCATAGCGTTTACGACTTAATTACGATGCAAATATAGTAAAATAACGAGTAATTAAAAAGAAAATATTCGTGTTTTTACTATAATTATAAGGTGTCGAGATAGTCATATAAGGCAGGAAGATAGTCCCTATCAAATTCAAATTGGGTAGCTGTGTATGGGAGTCCTGATGCAGAAACATTATCAGCTTCTTCGCCCCACTCACAGTTCTCCCGTTTACCTACTTTTTTACCTCCTGCATAATCTCTGATCCATTCCCAAATAATTTTTCCCAGTTGAGCTGTACTTTTGTTGTCACCTTTATTTTGTTTACGACAATACAAGATAAATTCGTCATTTCCCATTTTGATAGGTTTGCCCATAGTTTTCTATATTTTAAAGTTAAACATAAACACAAATATATAGTTTATCAATATGAATCTGAAAATTAATTGCACAAAAAAAATAGCGATACCATAAAGATACCGCTATTCAGATGTTCTATATTTAAGATTTTAAGTCCTTCGGTTTTGTATTAACCTCGTAAATTTTTTGCTAACGATGTTCTGTTTTTAAGATTTTGTTTCATTTTCTTTTAACGTAGAAAGCTGTTTCTGCTTCTCGATGTCGTTCTTCTGCTTCTCTGCCTGCTCTTCTTTGATGGCATCAATCTCATCCAGAACGGAATCTACATTCCCCACAAAGGTGATGGCCCGCTGCTGTGACCAGATTTCACCGTCTTTGGCCTTGATGGCTGTGTCTATCTTGTCCTTGATGTCCTCCAGTCGGTAGGGCTGCATCTGCACATCCACGTCGATGGTCTCGGAGGCTGCTTCGAGGGTCGTGTTCACGGAACCCAGAGCAGAAATAAGGAAATTCACCCGTCGCTGCATGAACTCGCCGACTGTTTCATTCAGGTTTTCAACGTTCAGGTGGGTGGACATGAACACATAATCGAAGGCCACGCCTGATACCGCACTTCCGGTACCCTTCAATGAATCGAAGGAGATACGCGGCGTATTTGTCAGACTATATATCTGGCTGAATAGGGTCTCCGCTTCGTATTTCACCGTTTCGCTCGCCTGGTTCCAGGTAAGATATTGGGCGTTCGCTCCCTGCCCGGTAAGCTGGACAATCCGATTCTTGAACTCACCGGAGAAATTTTGCACATCGCCAAACAGCATGAGGATAGGGAAGAAGTGATAGTCGATGCAGTCCGCATAGTTTGAAAGGAGCTTCTCCAGTCTTACGCGAAGGCTCTTGATCTTCTCGCAGTACGCTTCTGGTCTCCACATGTAAATAACCGGCATCTTCTTGAACCCGTGGGCGAACGAGCCTTTATCGGTCCAGTTGTTTGTCAGTTCCCACTGGTAAACCATATCCTTGGTGATGGTCATGAAGCAGGTTATCTCTACGTCGTCCAGGTCTTTCTTCTTGTATTCACGAGATAGGGCCACCAAATCCCCCTGGTCATTGAAGAAAGGGTAGAGCTTGTCACCCCGGAACGGAGACCAGATGGCACTTTTCAGACGGTACTCGGGTTTAGACTTTCCGAAAATCTCTGAAACCTTGCGTTTGAGCTTGGACCAGAAACCATCATCCCTAACCACATACCAGTATTCGGCAACTTCTTGCTCGGCCAGCCACGCCCGAACAACCTTTTTGTTCTGGTATTTCAGTTTGTTCTTCTTGAATACCTGCTTCAAGGCGGAAAGAAGGCTTTTCTCAGATTCATCCGGCTGGCAATCAAGTACAGGTTCTGTCCCAACAGTGAAAGCGGTCTGAAGGTTTACGATGTCCTGCTCAATGGGCAGGGCGATGCGGTTCGGCTCTACTTCTTTCTTTACGGCCGGTTCTACATACTCTTTGCCGGTGGTCGGATCGGTTATTCTCTCTTCCGGCTTGGTAGTGATCTTAATCTTCGGATATTTCTCCTCGTCAATCACTATCTCGTGTTTGTTCGGGTTCCAGTCGTTGTAGAGGGTATGAGCGTTGGGAAGCTCGGTTTTGCGCCCTTTCTTCAGGTAGTAGATTTTTCTCTCTACTTCGGGTATAGCTAAAATTTCTTCTAATGTTCTCATATACTAATTTTTAATGTCCAAATACTTCTGATAGATTTTTCGGCTTCATAATCTTGCCAAGTAAAGCTGATAAAACATAGTACCGGGAAGCATCTACCGCGTGATTATTGGCGTCCACAGGTGTATTGATGTAATTTCCATCTTTGTCTTTGTCCCACACGTAGTTTCTTAGCTCCTTCTGCAGATTATATGACCGTTTTGTCACGAAAATCTCCATATCTTTCATCTTATCAATACCTGCAACGATAGAACCTGCACCTTTTTCGGTGGCATAGATTCTAACTCCTCCGTTATGGATTTCTTGGATAAGTCGAGGATCTGCGCTGTCTGCATATACCGGCAGATTCCACGGACGAAGTGACTTGATAATATCGGAAGATAATAGGTTGGTCCTGTAATCAATCTCGTCAAGATAGATCGTGTTGTCTACGATTCCACATCTCACAGCTGCCGTAACGTCAACACTATAACCGAAATCCAGTCCGATTCCTACCTTCTTGCACCACATCGGGAACTCTTCCACAATGCCCCACTTTTTGAACACGGCACCCTCGGCCACGTCTGCCCATCGGCCGATAACGGTATGGACATATTTTTCGGGGTTATTCTCCTTCATTTCCTTGACTTCATTCAGGAACTCAGGGGAAAGATTCTCGATATTATCGAAATAGGTGGTATGGATATGAAGGACATTCGGATGGGTGGAAATCTGCACCTGTACACCGTCAATCTCCACCAGCCGGTGAGTGTTCTCGATGAAGCGCTTATAAACCCAGTGGTTTGAGTCGGTCGGGTTCATTACGATGATGATTCTGTTCTGGATTCCTTTCTGACGGATAGAAAGCATGATGGTTTCAAACTCTTTCTCGGACACCCATTCCTCGGCCTCGTCCACCACGAAAGTGGTTATACCGTGAATGGATTTCAGCTTGGCCGTCTGTACGCCTGATGATGTTTTGATGCCGCGGAACATGACACACCCGCCGCTTCGCAGGTTCTTTACGTCCGTCTTAGTGCTTCTGAAATATTTGGAGTGGCCATCCAGGTCCACCTTCTCCATAAACTCCGGGATGACGGACATGTGGGCGGAAACCATCGTGTAACGGGTATAGAGTATCTGATGGACGATTCTTTTTTCCTGAGACGGGTGGCGCACTTCAAAAAGCAATCGTTCAATGAACGTAGATACATTGAATGACTTACCGCTTCCACGTCCTCCGGTTACAAGAATGATGAACTTGTCCTTGTTGTGGTAGAGCGGCGCATATATTTTCTGGGGGTTAATCTTCACTCTCGTTCTCCTCCATCCATTTGTCTATGTCTATACCATTCTCGCGATGAAGGTCGTTTTCTTCATCCTGCCGGCGTTCAACCTTTCTCCACTCTTCGTCATGGTGGTACAGCCAAACAGACATCGCCTGAAGGTTCGGAGCCAGCTCGCTTTCACTAACCTGAAGCTCTTCTTCTCCGGTCAGATTCCCGTCCTGGTCTTTCAGCTTCCTGACAACGGTACTCTTGGTCTTGATGCCACCCAAAGCCATCGCAAGGAACTTGGCACGCACAGCTGCGGTGATTGTCGCACGCCCACGCGCTAATACTTCCGACAATTCTCTGTATTGACTTTTCTTTTCACAGAAGGTTTGCGGCCCCAGTCCGAGCGCAAAGGCTATTTCTTTGTCGGTGAACCCCTTTTTGGCATAACTTTCCACCTGGGAAAGAAATTCCTTACTTGTGTAGTCAAATTTAGGTTTTCTTCCCCTGTTAGATTTCATATTTTGAGATTCACGATTA
>CATXSD010000193.1 GCA_958402075.1 Mediterranea massiliensis
GGGTCGGCAAAGAACGGAATCTTCTGTCCGGACACCAGCGTATTGTTCAGGTCGATACCGGCAATACCCGTAGCAATCAGTTCGGAAGGCTGCTTACGACGTACAGGGTTGACGGACGGACCGCCAATTTCCACCTCCTGACCTTCAATCTCCGGCCCTCCGTCAATAGGATCACCGAAAGCGTTGAAGAAGCGTCCCGCAAGCTGTTCGCTCACTTTCAGTGTCGGCGATTTGCCCAAGAATACGACCTCGGCATTGGTAGGAATACCTTCTGTACCCTCGAATACTTGCAATGTTACTTCATCGCCGGCAATCTTCACAACCTGTGCCAACTTTCCGTCGACGGTTGCCAACTCATCATACCCCACTCCTGTTGCCTTGAGCGAACAGGTTGCCTTGGTAATCTGAGTGATTTTCGTATATATCTTTTGAAATGCTTTTGTTGCCATCTATTTATTACAATTATTAGCCATTTAAATTCTGTTTCTCGAGCCGTCAGGCCTTGCGCTCAGCAATCAAAGCCATCAGTTGCTGATGGAAGTCATTGTATTCAGGAGACTTGAACTTGGAGTAGTTCATCTGCTTGCAGATATTGATCATCTTCTTGAAATAATCCATTACTTCATTGAAGTTGTCGAACGTAAAATCTGTATGACAGATATCAATGACCATGTTCAAGATTTCCTCCTGACGTTCCATCGGAGTAACCGAATCCACTTCATCGAATGCATCCTGCTGCAAGATTACAAAGTCTATCAGTTCCGACTTCCAGAAAATCACATGATATTCTACGGGAACGCCATCATCACCCAAGATATTAATCTGTTCGGCGATTTCCTTTCCACGCTGAAGACGGGTCTTGATTTCGTTCACTTTCCCCAGCCATTCACCATTGATGCGCTTGCTGATATAGTCCTCAAACTCCGGATATTCGATATATTTGGAATAAGAATCGATGGGGTTTACTGCCGGATAACGTTTCTTGTCGGCACGATCCTGCTCCAAGGCATAGAAGCAGCGGGCCACTTTCGTCGTATTCTCGGTTACCGGTTCCTTCAGGTTACCACCGGCAGGTGAAACGGTACCTATAAAGGTAATGGAACCGGTCTCACCATTATTGAGGATGACATATCCGGCACGGCCATAGAAGTTGGAGATGATGGACGACAAATCCATCGGGAAGGCATCGGGGCCGGGAAGTTCCTCCATACGGTTGGACATCTCACGCAAAGCCTGTGCCCAACGGGAAGTGGAGTCGGCCATCAGCAATACCTTCAAGCCCATGCTTCGGTAGTACTCGGCAATGGTCATGGCCGTATACACGGAAGCCTCACGGGCTGCCACCGGCATGTTGGATGTATTGGCAATGATAATGGTACGTTCCATCAATTTACGGCCGGTATGAGGGTCTACCAGCTCGGGGAACTCCGTAAAGATTTCCACGACTTCATTGGCACGTTCACCACAAGCTGCAATGATAACGATATCGGCTTCGGCCTGCTTGGAGATGGCATGCTGGAGCACCGTCTTTCCTGTACCGAACGGACCAGGGATGAATCCCGTACCTCCCTCGACAATCGGGTTGACCGTATCGATGACACGAACACCGGTTTCCAGCAACTTGAAGGGACGCGGTTTTTCTTTATAATTGGTCATGGCACGTTTTACAGGCCACTTCTGAATCATGTTGACCTTGACCTCACTGCCTTCTTCATCCGTCAGCACAGCCACGGTATCTTCAATCGTATAATCGCCTTCAGCCGCAATCGACTTGACCGTACAAACGCCTTTCTGTTCGAAAGGTACCATGATTTTCAATGGCTGGAAGTTTTCCTCCACCTGCCCTAACCAGGCAGAAGCTTCCACCTTGTCACCCACTTTGGCCAAGGGTACAAAATGCCATTTTTTCTCTTTATCCAGCGGATAGGTGTACTGGCCACGTTTCAGGAAGACACCTTCCATCTTGTCCAGGTCGTTCTGCAAACCATCGTAATTCTTCGACAACATGCCCGGGCCCAAAGTCACTTCAAGCATGTGTCCTGTAAATTCGGCTTCGGCTCCCACCTTCAGTCCACGCGTACTTTCGAACACCTGAACATATACCTGGGCACCGACCACCTTGATAACTTCTGCCATCAGACGGTCTCCACCGGTCGAGATATAACAAATCTCATTTTGAGCCACCGGGCCGTCAACGACAAGCGTCACCATATTGGCAATTACGCCACTAACAGTTCCTTTTGTTGCCATATTGTTTCAATGTTTTGATATTTATCTGAATTCTGCGGGTATCTGAACCTCGTCCTTCAAAGCAGCAATCATGCTGCGGAAAAGTTTGTTACCCTTTTCTTTATCCAAAGAAATCCAACGTTCGATCATTTCCAGTTGCAATAGAAAGACAAACAGACGCTCAACAGTGAAGTAATTGAAGAACGTTGCCTCTTCCATCCAGTTCCAACGCAGCTGATCGATTTTCTTCTCGCGTTCCACCAACTCTTCCACCTCACTGACTTTCATCAGAGCTTCCAGATAGTCGACTTCCGTTGCCAATCCAAAATCACGGGCATTCGAAGTGCGCAGAGCCTGGCAGACCTCCGTATCACCGACAATCAACGGAGCCACATCCAACTTATACTTACGGGCCATCAATGCCACCAGAATATTATTGACGTTCAGATTAAAGGAAAACCATTGCGAAACAAACCCGTTCTTGCACCCCATGGCATAAGCATAATAGAGGGAAGCCAGACGATCTTCGGGTAAGATGCCAGTTTCTTCAGACGACTGATTAAAATAATCGGAAATAAAGGTAGACAAATAAGCAGGAAATACACAATCAGGCAACGCATCACCATCCTTGATGGCAGCAATATGCTCCGCTAAGGTATCCGCAGAATAATTTCCGCAAACATCTATCACAGCATCCTTATCCTTCAGAAGCTTCAAGACATTCGCATTGTCAAATTTCAGATAGAACAAATCGACCAGTTTCTTGTCGGAATCCGTCAGATAAGGATAAAATTCTGTTCTGAAATCGGCTACTGTATAACTCAGTTTGCTGTCTTCCAAGGTCAGGTCGGGCAAACCGGCTATCAAGTAATAATACTTACTCATATCCTGACAGGAGTTTTAAAACAACATATCCACCAGTTGCGGACGCAAAAATTCCTTGAAATAATTCATGAACTCTTCTTCACCGAAGTTTACTTTATAAGCGCCGTTAGCCGGAGATACAGTAAACAGAGTTTTGATGCCGTTCACCTGCTGAATGGTCACTCCCTTATCCAGCAAGTTCTTGACCTTTGCCGCAAAATACTTTTTAAGGCTTTCCGCATCAGTTGTAGATATAACGATAGGTTCGTTGACGCTCCATTTTTCAGCCAAAGCCACAATAAAAGCATTCAGATAATCCTTGTTAGCAGCAAAAGCCTTTACGTCAGCATCTACAATCTGTCCGCAAACTACAGAAGCAATTTCCGACTTCAAGGCATTCACAGCCTGACCAGCAAACAACTTCAATTCAGACTTTGTATTTTCAGACAACTCGTCGGCCGACTTGCGGGCATCTGCCACAATCTGTTCTGCCTCTTTCCGAGCATCTTCTACAATTTTTTTAGCCTCTTCCTGAGCTTGCGCTACCAGTTTGCGAGCTTCTTCGTTTCCTTTCTCAACCCCCTCGCGGTAGATCTTGTCAGTCAACTCTTGAATTTTGTTTTCCATATCTATAGGAGTTTATTTATTAGTTTTATTATATTATATCCAAAAGTGATTTTCTCCTCAATTAGATTCGCGCCAAAATTACAAAATTCAATTTGATAAAAAGTACAAAGAAGGATAGAAAAGTACATAGAAATTTAAAAAAAGTTCCTTTGGGAACAATCTCACTTCCGTTTCAGTTTAACGAAGCACTTCGTGAGGTTCTGACGAAGTGCTTCGTGAGGTTCTGACGCAGCACTTCATGAGGGTGTGACGCAGTGCTTCGTGAGGGTATGAGGAAGCACTGCATGGGGAGGTGACGCAGTACTGCGTGAAGGTATGAGGAAGCGCGGCACGGGAGGAGGAGGGAGGGAAAGGTGGAGAGGACGGGAGGCGTGGAAGACGTGGCGTGTAAAAACGAAAAGTCCCCCGCGACACGTTCGTCACGGAGGACTTCC
>CATXSD010000194.1 GCA_958402075.1 Mediterranea massiliensis
GAACGAGAGTAGAGGATAGAAGATGCGGGTAGGAGGCGGGGACTCTGCATGGCTGGGGGTGTATGAAAATGAAAAGACGTTTTTTTAGAGCTGAAATTGCTGTTGCAATAAGCTGATAATCAGTGAATTTATAACATTTTTGGATATGCTTCGGAAAAGAGGGCCCGAAAACTTGGTTTTTCGTTTGTCTCTCCGCTTATTTTTCTCTATTTTTGTACTGCCAAAAGAGAAACCCATACAACAGACATTACAAAAAGACAATGAAAAAAGAAAAAGACAAATCGGACAAAGATAAAAAAGACACGGCGGCAGCACCCTCCTTCTTCCGCAAGGTGGCGGCCGCCTGGCACAACGAGACGCTGCGATTCATCGTGGGCCTGATGCTCGTCATCTTCTCCGTCTACCTGCTGCTGGCCTTCACCTCGTTCTTCTTCACGGGGGCGGCCGACCAGAGCGTCATCGACTCGGGACAATCGGACGACCTGATGGCGGTGAACAACGGCGTGAAGAACTATGCCGGCTCGCGAGGCGCACAGCTGGCCAGCTACCTCATCAACGACTGCTTCGGCGTGGCCTCGTTCTTCATCCTGGTGTTCCTGGCCGCGGCCGGGCTGAAGCTGATGAAGGTGCGCCACCTGCACCTGTGGCGGTGGTTCATCTGCTGCGCGCTGCTGCTGGTGTGGTTCTCGGTGTTCTTCGGATTCGCTTTCGCCAGCCTCTATGCCGACTCGTTCGTCTACCTGGGCGGGCTGCACGGCTACAACGTGAGCCGATGGCTGGTGTCGCAGATCGGCGCGCCGGGCGTGTGGATGCTGCTGCTGGTGACGGCCATCTGCTTCTTCATCTACCTGAGCGCACGCACGGTGGTGTGGCTGCGCGGCGTCTTTGCGCTGGACTTCCTGAAGAAGAAACGCCGGGCGGACAGCGCTGCCGACGCTGAGGGCGAGGTGCCCGAGGAGTTTACCACCTCGTGGACGGCCGACGGACGGCGCCGACCCGAACCTGCACCTGCACCCCAACCCGTGAAGGAGGACGTGAAGCACGAGGAGGCCCCGAAGCACGAGGAACCCCAGGAGGAGCCCGAACCCGAGGCGGAAGCTCCGCACGAGATATCGCTCGACCTGGACGACCTGCCCCGCACGGCACCTGCATCGCGCACGGACGGCGGCGACGTGGCCATGACGGTGGAGACGCCCGAACCCGAAATGGCCGACACGGACACGCCTGCCGAACCGGCCTTCGAGGTGGAGACGCACGAGGAGGAGGAGTACCACGGCCCCGAACAGGAGTCCTACAACCCGCGCCTCGACCTGCCCAACTACCACTTTCCCACGCTGGACCTGATGAAGCACTACGACAACGCCGAGCCCACCATCGACATGGACGAGCAGAATGCCAACAAGGACAAGATCGTGAGCACGCTGCGCAGCTTCGGCATCGAAATCAGCTCCATCAAGGCGACCGTGGGCCCCACGGTGACGCTCTACGAAATCACCCCCGAACAGGGTGTGCGCATCTCGAAGATACGCGGATTGGAGGACGACATCGCCCTGAGCCTCTCGGCGCTGGGCATCCGCATCATAGCGCCCATACCGGGCAAGGGTACCATCGGCATCGAGGTGCCCAACTCGAACCCCAAAATCGTGTCGGGGCAGAGCATCATCGGCAGCAAGAAGTTCCAGGAGTCGACCTACGAACTGCCCATCGCCCTGGGCAAGACCATCACAAACGAGGTGTTCATGGTAGACCTGGCCAAGATGCCCCACGTGCTGGTGGCGGGTGCCACCGGCCAGGGTAAGTCCGTGGGCCTGAACGCCATCATCACCTCGCTGCTCTACAAGAAGCACCCCGCCGAGCTGAAGTTTGTGCTCGTCGACCCCAAGAAGGTGGAGTTCAGCATCTACTCCGTCATCGAGCACCACTTCCTGGCCAAGCTGCCCGACGAGGCCGAACCCATCATCACCGACGTCACCAAGGTGGTGCAGACGCTGAACTCCATCTGCGTGGAGATGGACACGCGCTACGACCTGCTGAAGGCGGCCCACGTGCGAAACATCAAGGAGTACAACGAGAAGTTCATCAACCGCCGCCTGAACCCCGAGAAGGGACACAAGTACATGCCCTACATCGTGGTGGTGATCGACGAGTTCGGCGACCTCATCATGACCGCGGGCAAGGACGTGGAGCTGCCCATAGCGCGCATCGCCCAGCTGGCTCGTGCGGTGGGCATCCACATGATCATCGCCACGCAGCGACCCACGACGAACATCATCACGGGTACCATCAAGGCCAACTTCCCCGCGCGCATCGCCTTCCGCGTGTCGGCGATGGTCGACTCGCGCACCATTCTCGACCGGCCGGGCGCCAACCAGCTGATAGGCCGCGGCGACATGCTCTTCCTGCAGGGGGCCGACCCCGTGCGTGTGCAGTGTGCCTTTATCGACACGCCCGAGGTGGCCGAAATCACGAAATTCATCGCCCGCCAGCAGGGCTACCCGACGGCCTTCTACCTGCCCGAATACGTGGACGAGAACGCCGGTGGCGGCGACCTGGGCGACGTGGACCTGGGGCGCAAGGACCCGCTCTTCGACGACGCCGCACGCCTCATCGTGACGCACCAGCAAGGCTCCACTTCGCTCATCCAGCGCAAGTTCTCCATCGGCTACAACCGTGCCGGCCGTCTGATGGACCAGCTGGAGAAGGCGGGCATCGTAGGGCCTGCGCAGGGCAGCAAGCCGCGCGACGTCTACTTCACGGACATCGTGTCGCTGGAGGATTTTTTGAGTAAAATGTAAGTGAGAGGGAGCATTTTTTTACCACAGATTACGCGGATTGACACAGATTCATGAAAAATGGATGAGTGAAGGTCTAAGAAAATCTGTGTGAATCTGTGAAATCTGTGGTGAACAATGATATTCCCTTGTTAGTTTTTCAATTTTCAATTAAAAAAATGCTGAACAAAATACTTTGCCTGCTTGTTGCCCTTTGCATGGGGCAGGCAGCCGCCGCACAAGAGAATAACGAAGCCCGCCAGCTGCTCGACCGCGTGGCCGACACCTTCCGCCAGGCGGGGGGAGTGGAAATCGCCTTCGAGGTGCGCGCGCCCGAAGGCACGTCCGAGGGACGCATCCGCCTCAAGGGCGAGAAGTTCCGCCTCGACACCGAGGGCATCACGACGTGGTTTGACGGACGGACGCAATGGACCTACCTGGAGAACAGCGACGAGGTGAACGTCTCCGAACCCACGGCCGAAGAGCTGCAGAGCATCAACCCCTACGCCTGGCTGGCCGTCTACAAGGACGGCTACACGCTGAAGATGGGCGAGCAGGCCGATGCGCGCCTCCACAAGGTGGTGATGACCGCCACCCGCAGGGGCAGCGAGCTGCAATGCCTGATAGTCTACGTGGACAAGCAGACGCTGCGCCCCACGAAGCTGAGCCTTGTCCGCCGGGGCGACCGCGAGGCGGCCGTCGTGCTGGTGCGCTCCTACCGTACGGGGCAGACCTACGACGATGCGTTCTTCGCCTTCGACAAGCGTGCCTACCCGACGGCGGAGGTCATCGACTTGAGATAAAGAAGATTTTTTTGAATGTTGAACAAAAATAAATGGAAACTGATATGGAAACAGAAAAAGTAAAATGCCTCATCATCGGGTCGGGTCCTGCCGGCTATACAGCTGCCATCTATGCAGGGCGCGCCAACCTGGCACCTGTAGTATATGCCGGCCTCCAGCCGGGCGGACAGCTGACGACCACCACCGAAGTGGAGAACTTCCCCGGCTATCCTGCCGGCATCGGAGGCCCTGAGCTGATGGAAGACTTGCGCAAGCAGGCCGAACGCTTCGGAGCCGACATCCGCTACGGCGTGGCTACGGCGGCCGACCTCAGCGCGAAGCCCTACAAGATAACCATTGACGACGAGAAGGTGGTCGAAGCCGAGACCCTCATCATCGCCACAGGCGCCACGGCCAAGTACCTGGGCCTGGAGGACGAGAAGAAATATGCCGGCATGGGTGTGAGCGCCTGTGCCACGTGCGACGGCTTCTTCTACCGCAAGAAGGTGGTGGCTGTTGTGGGCGGTGGCGACACGGCTTGCGAAGAGGCTTCCTACCTGGCCAGCC
>CATXSD010000195.1 GCA_958402075.1 Mediterranea massiliensis
ATCAGCGAGACGATGGTCATGGGACCTACGCCGCCCGGCACGGGGGTGATGAACGAGCACTTGGGAGACACTTCGTCGAACTTCACGTCGCCCGTCAGCTTGAAGCCCGATTTCTTGCTGGCGTCGGGCACGCGGGTGGTACCTACGTCAATCACGACGGCGCCTTCCTTCACCATCTCGGCCTTCACGAAGTTGGGCTGGCCCATGGCGGCGATGATGATGTCGGCCTCCTGGCATTCCTTCACCAGGTCGCGGCTGCGGCTGTGGCATACGGTGACGGTGGCGTCGCCCGGATAGGCTTTCTGCATCATCAGCATGGCCATCGGCTTGCCCACGATGTTGCTGCGGCCCAGGATGACGCACTTCTTTCCTTGCGTCTCGATGTGGTAGCGCTTCAGCAGTTCGAGGATGCCGTTCGGTGTGGCCGATACGTAGCAGGGCAGACCGATGGAGAGGCGTCCCACGTTGATGGGGTGGAAGCCGTCCACGTCCTTGCGGTAGTCGATGGTTTCAATCACTTTCTGTTCGGAGATGTGCTTGGGCAGGGGGAGCTGCACGATGAAGCCGTCCACGTCGGGGTCGTTGTTCAGTTCGCGTACCTTGGCCAGCAGTTCGTCTTCGGTCACGTCGGCCTCGTAGCGGATGAGGCTCGACTTGAAGCCACATACTTCGCAGGCCTTTACCTTGGCGGCCACGTAGGTCTCGCTACCGCCGTCGTGTCCCACCAGGATGGCGGCCAGGTGGGGGCGCTTGCCTCCGCGGGCCACGATTTCCGCCACTTCGGCGGCAATCTCCTGCTTCACTTGTTCTGAAATTGCTTTTCCGTCTATTAAGGTCATTTCTTTTTGCGTTTAAATGATGATTTGTAATGGTAAGTGTCGCAAAAATAACGGATTTTGATGAATAAAGCAAGGAAGACCGAAACGATGTATGATAAAAAGAGACTGCCTCAACATGAAGAAGTACCCGTACACCGTCATCCCGCACGTGATGCGGGATCCAGCTTCTGCCAGTTGTGTGGTTATGGATCCCGGCTCAGGGTCGGGATGACAATGTCGTTGCTCCTATGTTGGGACAGTCTCTGTAAGGACAGATGTCTGCTACATCTGCGTTTATTTCTTCAGCTTGGGCATCATCATCTTGCCCATCTTGCTGCCGGTCACCATCTTCATCATCTTGCGGGTCTGGTCGAACTGCTTCAGCAGGCGGTTCACCTCCTGGATGTTCGTGCCGCTACCCTTGGCGATGCGCTGACGGCGCGAGCCGTTCAGGATTTCGGGGTTGGTGCGCTCCTTCGGCGTCATGGAGTTGATGATGGCTTCGATGCTCTTGAAGGCGTTGTCGTCGATGTCGATGTCCTTGATGGCCTTGCCTACACCCGGTATCATGGAAGCCAGTTCCTTCAGGTTACCCATCTTCTTGATTTGCTGGATCTGGCTCATGAAGTCGTTGAAGTCGAACTGGTTCTTCTGAATCTTCTTCTGCAGGCGTTTGGCTTCTTCCTCGTCGTACTGCTCCTGCGCACGCTCTACCAGTGACACGATGTCGCCCATACCCAGGATACGGTCGGCCATACGGCTGGGGTGGAACTGGTCGACAGCATCGAGCTTCTCGCCGGTACCCACGAACTTGATGGGCTTGTTCACCACCGAACGGATGGAGAGGGCCGCACCGCCACGGGTGTCACCGTCGAGCTTGGTCAGTACCACGCCGTTGAAGTCCAGACGGTCGTTGAATTCCTTGGCCGTGTTCACGGCATCCTGACCGGTCATGGCATCGACCACGAAGAGGATTTCGTTGGGATGGATGGCCTCCTTGATGGCGGCTATCTCGTTCATCATTTCCTCGTCCACGGCCAGACGACCGGCAGTGTCGACGATGACCAGGTCGTAACCTTTGGCCTTGGCTTCCTGGATGGCGTTCTGGGCAATCTTTACGGGGTCTTTGCTGTCGGGCTCGCTGTACATGGGCACATCGATCTGCTCGGCCAGCACGCGCAGCTGGTCGATGGCGGCAGGGCGGTAGACGTCGCAGGCCACGAGCAGCGGCTTGCGGTTCTTCTTCGTCTTGAGCATGCGGGCCAGCTTGCCCGAGAAGGTAGTCTTACCGGAACCTTGCAGACCCGACATCAGGATAACCGTCGGTTTGCCGCTCAGGTCGATGTCGGCCGTCTCGCCGCCCATCAGCTGCGTCAGTTCGTCGTGGACAATCTTCACCATCAGCTGGCTGGGCTTGACGGCGGTCAGCACGTTCTGACCCATGGCCTTTGCCTTGACGGTATCGGTAAAGTTTTTGGCCACCTTGTAGTTGACGTCGGCGTCGAGCAGGGCCTTGCGTACGTCCTTCAAGGTTTCGGCTACATTGATTTCGGTGATTTTGCCTTCACCTTTCAATATCTTGAACGACCGTTCGAGCCGTTCGCTTAAGTTATCGAACATAAGGTTTTATCAATTATCAATCGTTTCTTATCAATTGTTCATTATTCTCAGCTGTTCATGCTCATGAGGAACTCGTCGTTGTCTTTGGTTTTCTCCAGACGGTCCTTCACGAAGTCCATGGCTTCAAGCGCATTCATGTCGGCCAGGTACTTGCGCAGAATCCACATGCGGTCCAGTGTCTGCTTGTCTTGCAGCAGGTCGTCGCGGCGTGTGCTCGAAGCGACGATGTTGACGGCGGGGAAGATGCGCTTGTTGGCCAGGTTGCGGTCGAGCTGGAGCTCCATGTTGCCCGTTCCCTTGAATTCCTCGAAGATCACTTCGTCCATCTTGGAACCGGTATCGATCAGGGCCGTAGCCAGGATGGTGAGCGAGCCGCCGCCTTCGATGTTGCGGGCGGCGCCGAAGAAACGTTTGGGCTTGTGCAGCGCGTTGGCATCCACACCGCCGGAGAGTACCTTGCCCGATGCGGGCGAAACGGTGTTGTAGGCGCGGGCCAGACGGGTGATGGAGTCGAGGAAGATGACTACGTCGTGTCCGCATTCCACCATGCGCTTGGCTTTCTCCAGCACGATGCCGGCAATCTTCACGTGGCGTTCGGCCGGTTCGTCGAAGGTCGAGGCGATGACTTCGGCATTGACGGTGCGGGCCATGTCGGTCACTTCTTCGGGACGCTCGTCGATGAGCAGCATAATCATATATACCTCGGGATGGTTGGCGGCGATGGCGTTGGCGATGTCCTTCATCAGGATGGTCTTACCGGTCTTGGGCTGGGCCACGATGAGGGCACGCTGGCCTTTGCCGATGGGGGCGAAGAGGTCTACCACGCGGGCCGAGAGCGAGTCGCTGTATCCGCCTTTGCAAAGCTTGAACTTTTCGTCGGGGAAGAGCGGCGTGAGGTGCTCGAAGGGAACGCGGTCGCGCACGAAGGCCGGATCACGTCCGTTGATTTTGGATACCTTCACCAGCGGGAAGTATTTTTCTCCTTCCTTGGGCGGACGGATGACACCGTCGACCACGTCGCCTGTCTTCAGGCCGAAGAGCTTGATTTGCGACTGCGATACATAGATGTCGTCGGGCGAGGAGAGGTAGTTGTAGTCCGACGAACGGAGGAATCCGTAGCCGTCGGGCATGATTTCCAATACGCCTGTACCGCTCAGGATGTCGTCGAAGTCGTAGGCCTTTTCGCGTTCGGCCGGCTTGTTTTCGGGCTGGGGCTGGGCGTTGTTGGCCGCATTGTAGGGCTGGATGGCCCGTGGCTGGTTGTTATTGGGATTGTTGTTGTTTCCGTTGTTGCGGTTTTCGGGAGCGTTCTTGTCGCGGCGGATGCGCTGGCGTTGCTGCTTCTGCTGGGCGGCCGGTAGGGCGGGAGCTTCTACGCGGGTGGCCTCGAACTTGCCGATCAGTTCGGAAGGAAGTTCTGTCTTTTCCGTCGGCAGGTCTTCGATGGGAATGAAGTCGCTGTCCGTTTCTGTCAGGATGGGATTGTCGTCAACCACTTCCTTTTTGCTCTCTTCTGCGGGGGCGGCTTTCAGCTCGCTGTCGGTTGCAGCCTGGGGGGCCGGT
This sequence comes from Mediterranea massiliensis, assembly GCA_958402075.1. GTDB lineage: Bacteria > Bacteroidota > Bacteroidia > Bacteroidales > Bacteroidaceae > Bacteroides > Bacteroides massiliensis_D. The sequence goes on from CATXSD010000195.1 coordinate 4,002, forward strand.
GCCTCGGTTGTTTCCTGAGCCTCTGCCTGCGGGGCAGCTTCCTTGGCTTCTGCTGCTTTCTTGGTCTTG
>CATXSD010000196.1 GCA_958402075.1 Mediterranea massiliensis
GGGTTATACGTAAAGTAGGACAATCTGCGTTTGGCATCCCAAGCCAACCGGCCTATTTCTTCACCCCAAAGCATTACTTTCAAAGATGGTACCATAGTTCGTATCATTTAGAGTGTCTTACGCGCTGTGCCTTTTTATCATCTTTACGCATCAGGTAAGGAGATTCTGGTAGTTCTGGAAGAATATGGTCTATCATGTTGATCTGCCCGACCACTTTCAGCAACACAATAAATGTGGACAATGAAATATTGCCTGCTGTGCCATTCTCAAATTTGTGAATGGTGGTAAGTCCAATTCCCGATTGCTCGGAAACATCTTTCTGAGTAAAATTACAGCGTATTCTGTATTCCTTAAACCGGGCACCTAATAGCCTTACAATCTCGGGAGTAGAGTATTCATAAAAGTCTTCCATATTTTCCCTATTTATATATCATTATGGTGATAATTAAATGCGTTTTCATACATTAATCTTCATTATAATGAATATTACAAATACAAAACTACGAAATTAATCCGGTTAGAACAAACTTTTTGGGTTTAAAGGCTGTTTTTATGTCGGAAAGTGAACGGGTATGCTCCGGAACATGTGAGTATTTGAACCTTTTTGCCCAGGCAAAGAAAGACAGGCATAACAAGGATACACCCTAAAAAAGAAAAGCCCCTGTAGAACAGAGGCTTTTCTTTTTTTATGCTCAGCGACAGATTATCCGCCGAAGTTATCGTACATGATGCTGGACGACTCTACACCCAGACTGTCGAGCATGTTGACCACAGCCTTGGACATCGGACCAGGACCACACATGTAGTACTCGATGTCTTCGGGAGCTTCGTGGTTCTTCAGATAAGTTTCGTACATCACTGTATGAACGAAGCCCGGAGTATACTTCACGCCAGCAGCGTCGGCAGCAGGATCGGGACGGTCCAGAGCCAGATGGAAGTGGAAGTTGGGGAATTCCTTTTCCAGCTGGAGGAAGTCGTTCAGGTAGAACACTTCGTTCAAGGCACGCGCGCCATAGAAATAGTGCATTTCGCGGTCGCGGGTGTTCAGCGTCTTCGTCATGTGCATGATCTGTGCACGCAGCGGAGCCATACCGGCACCACCACCGACCCAGATCATCTCCTTCTTCGAGTCGAAATGCGGATGGAAGTCTCCGTAAGGACCGCTCATCGTTACCTTGTCGCCCGGCTTCAGGGTGAAGATGTAAGACGAAGCGATACCCGGATTCACGTCCATGAAGCCGCTACGGTCGGGCTTGAACGGAGGAGTGGCGATGCGGACCGTCAGCATGAACACGTCGCCTTCGGCCGGATAGTTGGCCATAGAATAGGCGCGGACGGTCGGTTCGGGATTGACGCACTTCAACGCGAAGAGGCCGAACTTCTGCCAGGAAGGCATATACTCGTCGCCGATCAGGCTCTTGTCGATATCCTTGTCGTAGTCCATCTTGAAGGCAGGAATCTTGATCTGCGCATACGAACCCGGCAGGAAGTCCATGTGGGCACCGGCCGGAAGCTGCACCTTGAATTCCTTGATGAAGGTAGCCACGTTCTTGTTGGAGATAACGGTACATTCGTATTCCTTTACTCCCAATACGCTTTCGGGCACCTTGATGGACATATCGCCCTTCACCTTCACCTGGCAGCCCAGACGCCAGTGGTCCTTCTGCTGCTTGCGGCTGAAGTGGGGAATTTCGGAAGGCAGGATTTCGCCGCCGCCTTCCAGTACCTGGCATTTGCACTGACCGCAAGAACCCTTACCACCACAGGCGGAAGAAAGGTAGACGCCGTTGACGGCCAGCGTATTCAGCAACGTGCCGCCGGAAGCTACGTCCAGCACCTTGTCGCCGTTCATTGTAAGTTTCACATTACCTGAAGGTACCAAGAATTGCTTGGCTACCAACAGAATCACAACAAGCAGAAGAACCACCACGAGGAATACTCCAATGCTTGCTAATATCATATTCATATCCATTGTCTTATTCCTTTCTTAATTAGATGTTCAAACCAGAGAAACACATAAACGCGATGGCCATCAAACCTACCGTGATGAACGTGATGCCCAAACCTCTCAACGGAGCAGGTACATCGGAATAGGCCATCTTCTCACGGATGGCAGCCAGGCCGACAATAGCCAGCATCCAGCCGATACCCGAACCCAGAGCATAGGAAATGGCATCCCACACGCTACCGATGTATTTGGGGTCGCTCATGCCGAGGTTGATGCGCTGCTGCATGAACAGCGAAGCACCCATGATGGCACAGTTTACGGCAATCAGCGGCAGGAAGATACCCAGCGAAGCGTAGAGCGAGGGGCTGAAACGCTCGACAATCATCTCCACCAACTGAACAATGGCGGCAATGACGGCAATGAAAAGAATAAAGCTCAGGAAGCTGAGATCAACGCCCTCGATGATGGCATTCGGTCCCAGCACCTTGGTCTGCAACAAATAGTTGACCGGAAGGGTTACCACCAACACAAAGGTTACGGCAATACCCAAGCCAACGGAAGTCTTCACAGTCTTCGAAACGGCCAGGTAGGAGCACATGCCGAGGAAGAATGCGAATATCATGTTATCCACAAAAATGGAGCGGACTAACAAAGTAAAAAAATGTTCCATAACTTGTTTTGAATTAAGAACTGAGAATCAAGAATCAAGAATTACCATTGCGAATTCTTCATTTTTCATCCTTCATTCTTCATTATTATTATTTATCTTGCAACTCTTTGTGATGGGCACGCTGGTACCAGATGATACAGGCCACGATGATCAGTGCCATAGGAGGCATCAGCATCAAACCGTTGTTCTGATAGCCCAGCTGCTTCAGCGGTTCGTAATTGAGGATGTTGAAGCCCAGCAAGGTGCCCGAGCCCAACAGCTCACGGAAGAAGGCCACCATGATCAGAATCTTGGCATAGCCCAGACCGTTGCCCACACCGTCGAGAAACGACTCCCACGGACCGGCCTGCATGGCAAACGCCTCCAGACGTCCCATCAGGATACAGTTCGTAATGATCAGACCGACGTATACGGAGAGCTGTACGCTCACGTCATAGGCAAACGCCTTCAGAATTTCGCTCACGATGGTAACCAGCGCAGCGACAACCACCAACTGCACGATGATACGGATGCGGTTGGGAATGGTCTTGCGCAACAATGAAATCACTACATTGGAGAATGCCGTAATGACCGTCACGGAAAGACCCATCACAATAGCCGGTTCCAGCTTGGCCGTTACAGCCAGGGCCGAACAGATACCCAACACCTGTACGGTAACAGGGTTGTTCATTCCCAATGGAGTAGAGAATATTTCTTTATTCTTCTTTGAAAATAACTGTCCCATATTCTTTTATTCCTCCACATTATTGGTTAAAAAACTCTTGTAATTGCCCAGACAGCCCTTGATCATGGCGTCTACAGCCAGAGACGTAATCGTACCGCCTGAGATACCGTCCACCTGATAGTCGGGGTTCTCCACCTTGCCGTTCTTCACGACGCCGAGGGCTATCTCACCGTTCTCCAGTGTCTTCTTGTTCAGGAACTCGTTCTGGAAATGTTCGGTAGCGATTTCCGCACCCAGACCCGGAGTTTCGCTGGCATGGGAGAAGTAGGTACCGTAAACGGTATTCTTGTCTTCGTTCAGGGCTACATATCCCCAGATGGCACCCCAAAGTCCGGTACCGTATACGGGGAATACATACTTCTTGGCACCGTCCACTTCGCAGACAAATACATGCAGGCGGTTGTTCTCCTTCACCTCCTTCTCGTAGGCAGTGGCAAAGGCACCGGTATTCTCGGTCAGGGTACCGTCGGCGTTCATCAGCATGTCGGCCTTTACATATTTATTATATTCAGCCTCGGCATCTTCCACATTACGGATGTTGAGGGCGGACAAGATCTGCTTCTTGGTGTCCATCTCCACGTTCTTGTTCTGGGTAGCCTTCAGCGAAGAGCTGACGAATGCCAGCAGGAATGCTACGATAATAACCATTACCGAAGCATAAATGATAG
>CATXSD010000197.1 GCA_958402075.1 Mediterranea massiliensis
ATACGGGGGTAGCGGGTACGCGCCTCTACTTCAAGGACTGCTACATCGAAGGCACTACCGACTTCATCTTCGGCCCCTCGACGGCCTTCTTCGAAGACTGCGTGCTGCACAGCAAGCGCAATTCCTACATCACCGCGGCCTCCACTCCGGCCGACGTAGCGGTGGGCTATGTGTTCAGGAATTGCCGTCTGACGGCGGCCGAAGGGGTCGACAAGGTTTATCTGGGCCGTCCCTGGCGGCCCTATGCGGCTACGGTCTTCATCGGTTGCGAGCTGGGGAAGCACATCTGCCCTGCCGGTTGGGACAATTGGCGCAACGCCGCCAACGAGAAGACGGCCCGCTATGCCGAATATGGCAACCGTGGCGAGGGGGCGGCGGTGGACGGCCGTGTGAAGTGGGCGCGCCTCCTCAGTGCCGAAGAGGCGGCCCGATATGCTGACTGGAAGTACGTCTTCGGGCGGTGCACCGACTGGCTTCCCGAGGACATCCCGGCCGACCGTTGATTTTTCTCCAACTGGGGAATCTTATTTTGCTGACTGACTAACAATGATAAACGTATGAAAAACAAACTGACCATTCTGCTGGGCCTGCTTCTGCTTCTCTCGGCTTTCACGACGGAGAAGCGGGTCATCACCATTTTCACCATCGGCGACTCTACCATGGCCAACAAGCCCCTCGAGGGCGGCAATCCGGAAAGGGGCTGGGGACAGATGCTGCCGCGCTACTTCACGGAGGACGTCGTGATAGACAACCGGGCCGTGAACGGGCGCAGCACGAAGAGCTTCATCGACGAAGGCCGCTGGGACCAGGTACTGGCGCAACTGAAGAAGGGCGACTACGTCTTCATCCAGTTCGGGCACAACGACGAGAAGTCCGACCCCAAACGGCATACCGAGCCGGGCGGCACCTTCGACGCCAACCTGAAACGCTTCGTCCTCGAGGCACGTGCCAAGGGGGCCATCCCTGTCCTGTTCAACTCCATCGTCCGCCGCAACTTCGGCGAAGCCAATGCCGAGGCGGTGGCCTTGGCCGTCGCTCAGGACGATGTCCGCGAGGGTGTCTGGGAGAATCGAGCCGCCCGTAGCGGGCAGGAGGGTGTTTGGCTCAGAGACACGCACGGAGCCTATCTGGATTCGCCCCGCAACGTGGCCCGCGAGCTCGACGTGCCTTTTGTGGACCTGAACCGCGCCACGCACCGGCTGGTGGAGGAGATGGGCCCCGAAGACTCGAAGCAGCTCTTCGTCTGGGTGGCACCCCGCACGGTGCCCGCCCTGCCCGACGGTCGCCAGGACAACACCCATCTGAATGTACGGGGTGCCTCCATCGTGGCCCGTATGGCTGCCGACGAGGTGGTGAAGGTGGTGCCGGAGCTGGCCAAATACCGCCGTCAGTACGACTTTGTGGTGGCGAAGGACGGTTCGGGCGACTTCTTTACCATCCAGGAGGCCATCGATGCCGTGCCCGACTTCCGCAAGAATGTTCGCACCACTATCCTGGTGCGCAAGGGCGTTTATAAGGAAAAGCTGGTGGTACCGCCCAGCAAGATCAATCTTTCGCTGGTGGGCGAGGAGGGAGCTGTCCTCACCTGTGACGACTATGCCGACAAGCCAAACTGTTTTGGCGAGAAGACGGGTACCTCCGGCTCCGCTACTTGCTACCTTTATGCGCCCGACTGCTACGTTGAGAACCTGACGTTCGAGAACTCCTCGGGCCCCGTGGGGCAGGCGGTGGCGTGCTTCGTCAGTGCCGACCGCGTCTACTTCAAGCACTGCCGCTTCCTGGGTTTCCAAGATACACTCTATACCTACGGCAAGGGTTGCCGCCAATATTACGAGGACTGCTACATCGAAGGGACGGTGGACTTTATCTTCGGATGGTCTACGGCGGTCTTCGACCGTTGCCACATCCATAGCAAGGGCAACGGCTACGTCACCGCTCCTTCCACCGACCAGGGACAACGCCATGGCTACGTCTTCTACGATTGCCGGCTGACGGCCGACGAAGGAGTGGACCGCGTCTACTTGTCGCGTCCGTGGCGGCCCTATGCGCAGGCGGTGTTCGTGCGTTGCGACTTGGGCGGACACATCCTGCCCGAAGGATGGAACGACTGGAGCAAGAAGGATGTGGACAAAACCGTCTTCTATGCCGAATACCAGAGTCGGGGCGCGGGAGCTTGTCCGGAGAAACGTGTCTCTTTCTCCCGCCAGTTGGAGACTTTGGACGGCTACTCCATCGAAGAAGTCCTGGCGGGTGAAGACGGATGGAACCCCGTGAAGAACGGCAATGCCCTGCTGGACATTCGTCGATGAGGCCGGCAACCGACGGAAATCAGATTGTCACCGACGACCTCATTCGATGGGCAAAAAGAAAGGAAACGTCCCTTTTGGCTGACCCGCCCTTTCTTCGGAAACGGCCAACGGGAAGGAAAATCGGGAGAAAAATGGCTTCCGAGGTTCCGGAAAGCAGGCTTTCTATCGTCAGAAGGTATGTTTTCTGTCATCAGAACGTAGGTTCTGGCACATGAAAAAGTATGTTTTAGGTAAAATAATAGGATGTTTTCAGGGTATAAAGTGGCACATTTCGTTCGTAAAGTGCCACTTTAGCTTTGTAAAGTGGGCTTTTCCCGTGGCAAGACCTGGGAAAGGGCTTGGTTGGACATCTGCTTTATTTGTCAAGATTTCGCTATCTTCCTGTGCAGTAGCGAGTAAGCCCCGTTGGCCTTCGTTCGTTGGCGTCGGCCTTGCCTTGCGGCCGAAAGAAGCGATTCTCAGGCGGTTGGGAAATCAAAGTGTCATTTTGTAAAAGTGCAATATTCGTGAATCCTTAAAGATAAAAGTAAAGATGAAGAAGAGATGGTTGTTTTTTGTAGTGTGGGCTTGCACCCTTCTGCCCTTGCTGGCCGAGAATTATCCGTATCGGAGTGATGTGTTGTGGGTCACCGTGCCCGACCATGCCGACTGGACCTACCGGACGGGCGAGAAGGCCCGTGTAGAGGTGCAGCTCTACCGGTATGGCATTCCGCAGGACGGCGTGACGGTGGAGTATGAACTTGGAGGCGACCTGATGCCGGCCGATGCGAAGGGCCGTGTGGTGTTGAAGGACGGCAGGGCCGTTGTCGACGTGGGTACGATGGATACGCCCGGCTTCCGTGATTGCCGTCTGACGGCCTGTGTGGGCGGCAAGACCTATCGCCACCACGTGAAGGTGGGCTTCTCGCCCGAGGATATCCGTCCCTACACGCAGATGCCTGCCGACTTCCAGGCGTTTTGGGAGAAGCAGAAGGCCGAGGCGGCCGCTTTCCCCTTGACCTATACCAAGGAGCTGGCTCCGGAATATTGTACGGACAAGGTGGACTGCTACCTGGTGAAGCTCCGGTTGAACTCCCGCGGGCAGGCGGTCTACGGCTACCTGTTCTACCCCAAGGACGCCCGTGCGGGCAGTTGCCCCGTGGTGCTCTGTCCGCCGGGTGCGGGTATCAAGACCATCAAGGATCCGCTCCGCCACAAATACTACGCCGAGCAGGGCTGCATCCGTCTCGAAATGGAGATACACGGGCTGAACCCGACTATGTCCGACGAAGAGTTTCAGGAAATCAGCAACGCCTTCAACGGCCGCGAGAACGGCTATCTGATGAACGGGCTGGACAACAGGGACCATTATTACATGAAGCGGGTCTATCTGGCGTGCGTGCGCTGCATCGACCTGCTGACCTCCCTGCCCGAGTGGGACGGCCGGAACGTGATTGTGCAGGGTGGAAGCCAGGGCGGGGCCTTGGCGCTGGTTACGGCGGGGCTCGATGCCCGTGTGACGGCCTGTGTGGCCAATCATCCCGCTCTGAGCGACATGGCCGGCTACAAGGCAGGGCGTGCGGACTGCTATCCGCACTTCTCCC
>CATXSD010000198.1 GCA_958402075.1 Mediterranea massiliensis
GGTGTCCTCCGCAGGCTCCTCCTCGTCGTGATAGCTCTCCGGCTTGATGTCGATTTTGTAGCCGGTGAGGCGGGCCGCCAGGCGGGCGTTCTGTCCCTCCTTGCCAATGGCCAGGGACAACTGGTCATCCGGCACGATGACGCGGCAGGCCTTGCCCTCGTCCGCCATCCACACATGCAGAGTTGGTACCGGGGATGCAGACGGGGCGGTCAGCGCCGGGCAAATTGCATGAAAACCTGGCTAAGGCCGCTTTCCTGACCCTGCAGTTGGGCAAAATTGAATTCCCGTTTCATTTCCAGTCCTTTAACCTCGACCACACGCAAGCGGCCGGCATACAGTTCCCGGCTGACGGAACGGATGGAAACGACACCCAGGCAGTCGGTATGCTCCAGAAATAGCTTGATGCTTTCCGTGCTGCCCAGGTACATCAGTACATGCAGTGTTGATAACTTGATGTTATGTTGCAGCATGGCCCGCTCGAAAACATCCAAAGTGCCCGAGCCTCGTTCGCGCAATACCAGCGGCAGGCAAGCCAGTTGCTGGGGAGTGATTTCGTCGTCTACCGGAAGGCGGCTGCCTGTACGTACCACTACCACCAGTTCGTCTTCCAGAAAGGGAGTATAGCGCAGGTTGGGCAGGCGGGTCACTCCTTCGACCAGTGCGAGGTCGATGCGGTGTTCCTGCAGGGCGGCTTCCATTTCGCGCGTGTTGCCGTTGAGCAATGACAGTTCCACTTGGGGGAATTTGCTGATGAAGGTTCCCAGCATGGGCGGCAGCACGTATTGGGCAATGGTGGTACTGGCTCCCAGCCTCAGTTCGCCGGTATACTGGTTGTGCAGCAGGTGCATCTCGTATTCCAGCTTGCGGTATTCTTCCAGAATGCGTTCGCAATGTTCCAGCAGCAGTTGGCCGGATTCGGTCAGCGAGATTTTTCCTCCTTGACGGTCGAACAGGCGGGTCTGGTAGGTGCTTTCCAGTTCCTGTATGTGTTTGGTGATGGCCGGCTGGCTGATGAACAGTTCTTGGGAAGCCTTGGTGAAGCTCAGGTTTCTGGCTACGGAGTGGAATACTTTCAGGCGGAAATCGCTCATGGCTGCAGTGGTTTTCAGAATAGTGATGCAGGTCTTGTCAGATTAAGGAAGGGACTGTATCAAAATGAAAAAGCACTAATTTTTTGTCATTAGCTTCGCTCAAAACAACTCTTATTATTATATTTAGGTATAGTCTGAGCAAAGCGAAGAATCTCGAAAACCGTTATTTGTGTATTAAGATCCTTCACTTCGTTCAGGATGACATTTCATTATGATAATGCCTATTCATTTCTATACAGCCCCCTCCATATTATTTCTCTTTCTTCAGCTCTTCGGAAATCAGGCCTTCAAGTTCTTCGGCCAGTTCGGGGTTGTCCAGAATGACCTGCTTGGCGGCATCGCGACCTTGGGCCAGCTTGGTGTCGTTGTAGCTGAACCAGGAACCGCTCTTCTTGATGATGCCCAGTTCGGTACCCAAGTCGATAATTTCGCCGGCACGCGAGATGCCTTCGCCGAACATAATGTCGAACTCGGCACGACGGAAGGGAGGAGCCACCTTGTTCTTGACAACCTTTACCTTGGTCTGCTTGCCGATGACTTCGTCACCGTTCTTGATGGCCTGGCCGCCGCGGATGTCGAGGCGGACGGAAGCATAGAACTTCAGCGCGTTGCCGCCAGTGGTCGTTTCGGGATTGCCGAACATGACACCGATCTTTTCGCGCAGCTGGTTGATGAAGATGCAGCAGGTGCGTGTTTTGCTGACGGCCGACGTCAGTTTGCGCAGGGCTTGTGACATCAGGCGGGCCTGCAGACCTACCTTGTTGTCGCCCATGTCGCCTTCGATCTCGGCTTTCGGTGTAAGGGCGGCTACGGAGTCGACCACAATGATGTCGATGGCCGAGGAGCGGATGAGCTGTTCGGCAATCTCCAGGGCTTGTTCGCCGTTGTCGGGCTGGGAGATGAGTAGGTTGTCTACGTCTACGCCCAGCTTGGCGGCATAGAAGCGGTCGAAAGCATGTTCGGCATCGATGAAGGCGGCGATGCCTCCGGCTTTCTGGGCCTCGGCGATGGCGTGGATGGCCAACGTGGTCTTACCGGAAGATTCGGGACCGTAGATTTCGATGATGCGGCCGCGGGGATAACCGCCTACACCCAAGGCCACGTTCAGTCCGATGGAGCCGGTGGGGATGACTTCCACCTGCTCGATGTTGTCGTCGCCCATTTTCATGATGGAGCCTTTTCCGAAGCTCTTTTCTATCTTGTCCATGGCGGCCTGCAGGGCTTTCAGCTTTTCGCTGTTGGGCGTTGCGGCACCTTCGTTTTCAAAATTCAGTTCGTCTTTTTTTGCCATACTTGTTCGTTTGGATAAGGGTAATTGGATTAAAGGATTTGTGCCGCATGGTCCTTGGTCTTGATTTCCTTCGGACCGATGATGCGCTCCACGATACCTTCTTCGTTGATGATGAAGGTGGTGCGGAAGGTACCCATGTACTTGCGGCCGTACATGCTCTTCTCGCCCCAGACGCCGAACTGCTCGACCAGCTTCTTGTCCGTGTCGGCAATCAGGTGGAAGGGGAGGGAGTTCTTTTCGATGAATTTCTGATGTGACTTCTCGCTGTCTACGCTGACACCCACCACTTCGTAGCCTGCCTGACGCAGGGCGTCGTAGTTGTCGCGCAGATTACAAGCCTCTGCAGTGCAGCCGGACGTGCTGTCCTTCGGATAGAAGTAGAGCACCAGTTTCTTTCCCTTATAGTCGCTCAGGCGGATTTCTTCGCCTTTCTCGTTGATGCCCAATATTTCAGGGGCTTTATCTCCTACATTCATGTCAGTTAGTGGTTAATGGTTAGTGATTAACGGTCAGTGGTTGTCGGGGCGGTATGTTCGCCGCTCATCGTTCACCACTTACCGCTGATATTAAAGTTCCAGATCGACGTCGATGACTTCGTGCCAGGGCAGGCCCTGTTTGTTGAGCTGTTCCATGAACGGATCGGGATCGAATTCTTCCACGTTCCATACGCCCGGCTTCTTCCAGATGCCCTTGAGGAACATCATGGCACCGATCATGGCTGGTACGCCTGTGGTGTAGCTGACGCCCTGCATGCCCGTTTCCTTGTAGGCGGCCTGGTGGCTGCAGTTGTTGTAGACGTAGTAGGTGTGTTCCTTGCCGTCCTTCAATCCGCGGATGCGGCAGCCGATAGAAGTTTCGCCTTCGTAGTTTTCGCCGAGGTCCTGCGGGTTGGGGAGCACGGCTTTCAGGAACTGAAGGGGAACAATCTTCACACCGTTATAGTCCACTTCGTCGATGCGGGCCATGCCGATGTTCTGGATGACGCGCAGGTGGGTCAGGTATTCCTGGCCGAATGTCATCCAAAAACGGGCGCGCTTGATGGTGGGGAAGTTCTTGACGAGCGATTCCAGCTCTTCGTGGTAGAGCAGGTAGGAGTCGCGCGGGCCGATGTTCGGATACGTCAGATCCTTGTGGATTTCCAGCGGTTTGGTGGTAATCCACTGGCCGTTCTCGTAATAACGTCCGTTCTGGGTGATTTCGCGGATGTTGATTTCGGGGTTGAAGTTGGTGGCAAAAGCCTTGTGGTGGTTGCCCGCGTTGCAGTCTACGATGTCCAGATACTGGATTTCATCGAAATGATGCTTGGCTGCGTAGGCTGTATATACGCCGCTAACGCCCGGGTCGAAGCCACAACCGAGGATGGCGGTCAGGCCGGCGTCCTCGAAGCGTTTCTTGTAGGCCCATTGCCAGCTGTATTCGAAGTGGGCCACGTCCTTGGGCTCGTAGTTGGCTGTGTCCAGATAGTTG
>CATXSD010000199.1 GCA_958402075.1 Mediterranea massiliensis
CGTGTCGGCAAAGAGGGTCTGGATGTCCTCCAGCTTCTTGTCGTCCTTGTAGAAGGCGGGTGCCCAGAAGTTGGACGTCAGGCTGGCGCTCTCCACCAGTTCGGGGAAGGCCTCGCTGAGGTCGGCCGCGGCGGGGCGGTAGGTACCATAGTTGTAGCCGAATTCGGGCACTCCCTTGGTCACGTTTCTCATGCGCAGCATGACGAGCGTGTCGGGGTTCGGATAGAAGCGGTCGAAGCTCAGCTCGTAGGCTATCTGCGCGAAGAGCAGCACGCCCATCACCAGTCCCAATGTGAGGGAGATAATTTTCTCCGCGGTGCCTCCATGGCCGCGGAGAAGGGTCTGTAGGGTGTAGTATAGGTGTCTCATGGCTTTTACAGGTTTCTGTTGCTTGCTACCACACTGCCATCAAACAGATGCACCGTCCGATGGGCAAAGGAGGCGTCGTGTTGCGAGTGGGTCACCATGATGATGGTGGTGCCCTCGCCGTTCAGTTCGCTCAGCAGCTTGATGACCTCGGCACCGTTCTTCGAGTCGAGGTTACCTGTCGGCTCGTCGGCGAGGATGAGCTTGGGGTTGGTCACCACGGCACGGGCGATGGCCACACGCTGCTGTTGTCCGCCCGAGAGCTGCTGGGGGAAGTGCTGCGCCCGATGGCTGATGGCCATGCGCTTCAGGATGTCGTGCACGCGCTGCTTGCGTTCGGAGGCCTTGATGCCCAGGTAGGTCAATGGCAGCTCCACGTTCTCGAAGACGTTCAGTTCGTCTATCAGGTTGAAGCTCTGGAAAACAAAGCCTATCTTGCCCTTGCGGACGCGGGTGCGGTCCTTCTCGTGCAGGTTGGCCACTTCCTGCCCCAATAGTTTGTAACTGCCCGAGGTGGGGTTGTCCAGCAGGCCGAGGATGTTCAGCAGGGTGGACTTACCACAGCCCGACGGGCCCATGATGGCTACAAATTCGCCCTCGTCTACATGGAGGTTCACTTGGTTCAATGCGACGGTTTCTACTTCCGACGTGCGGAATACTTTGCTAAGGTTGTTGATTTCGATCATAATGAATGCATTGTTTTTTTCAGCTCACCACAGATTACACGGATTGACACAGATTCTTGTCTCTGTAGCCTTTCTGTATATTCCTGTGGCATGCCTCTGTTATTTTTATTTTGAATTCTTGTTTAATCTGTGATTGTCTGCGTAATCTGTGGTGAAAAAGATCATTCGCTCTTGATGCTCAGCACAGGGTTCTCGTTGGCGATGCGCCACGACTTCCACAGTACGCAGCCGGCGATGACAGCCAGCACGGCCAGGCCAATCAGTACATATTCGAAGACCGACATCGAGGCCTGCGCGCTGAACATGTCCATCCACAGGGAGTTGACGTACCACGACGCTGCGATACCTATCACCACCGCAGGCACGGCCACATAGAGCACGTCGCGTCCCAGCAGGCGGAGGATGTCAGAAGCTTCGGCACCGTTCACCTTGCGGATGGCTATCTCCTTGCTTCGGCGCTGCACCTCGTCGGCCGTATAGCCCAGCAGGCCCATGAGCATGATGAAGAACATCACCACACCTGCCACGGCGGTGGCGTTGCGGAACACGCGGACGGGGTTGTACATTCTGTTCATCCCCTCTTCCATCGAAGTGAAGTCGATGGTCTTGTCGGGGAAGGCCTCGGAGGCGGCCTTCGTCAGTCGTTGCAGGTTCTCGGCGAAGGGTTCCTTCAGCAGGAAGTGCAGGGTGTTGTTGAACTGCCTGGTCTTGAAGCCTATATAGGGCATCGGCTCGGCATAGAAGCCGTTTATCTGAAAGTCTTTCAGCACACCCGTCACGGTAGAGGTTTCGCCCATCGTGTGGACAGTACGGCCCACGGCATCCTTCCCCCACTTCATCAGGCTGACAAAGGTTTCGTTCACCACCACCTCGCTGCTGTCGCGCGGCAGGCGGCCTTCCTTCAGCTTCATGCCCATCAGGTCGTAATAATTGCTCATGCAGGCGTCGAAGCGGGCGGAGAACAGGCTTTCACCGTTCTCGCCGTTAATGAAGCAGCCGCTATACCCATCCAGCGGATTGCCGTAGGCGGCGGAGAGGTCTTCCACATAGGGCAGGCTGCGGAAGAAGTTGTAGGCATTCTCCCGTTCGGCCTTTTCGAAGGTCAGATAGGTGACTGCGATGCGCTTGGTATTGAAACCCATGTCCTTGCTCATCACGAAATGATATTGCATCATCACCATGCACATCAGGCCGCAGATGAAGGCCACGCCCGCAAACTGTACGAACAGCAAGGGGCGTTTCCACCCCTTCTTGCCCTCCGTGTAGCGGCGGAACACCTGCGTCACAGGGATGCGCGCAAAGAGGCGGCCGGGCAGTACGCCCCCCACCAGCAGGAGCACGCCCACCGTGGCGGCAGGCACCCACAGGCGGCTGCCTTCGAAGAGGTTGGAGAGCTTGGTGGCGGCCGTATCCTCCACAAAATCGCGGAAGCCCCACAGCAGGAGGAACATCACGCCCAGTGCCAGCACGACCACCACCAGCGTTTCCAGCATGAACATGCCGAAGATGCCTTCACCACTGGCTCCGCTACACTTGTGCACACCCACCATCTTAGCTCTTCGGCTCAGCGAGGAGATGGAGATGAGGGCGTAGTTCAGGGCAGTAATGAAGAGGATGGACAGGCCCAGCGTCAGCATGATGGTGAACATACGGCGCACCTCGTCCTGCTGGCGGAAAGTGTCGCGCAGGGGGTTCACCCAGGCGCTATAGCTCCAGTTGTCGCGTTCGGGCAGGTATTTCTCGGCCATCTTCTTCATGCGGGCGTTGAGGTCGTCCACATCCACCCCAGGGCGCAGGCGCACGTACTGATAGTAGGAATCGCCTCCGTTCCACGAGTAGTTCATCTGCTGGGCGGCCCAGGCGGGAGGCAGCGAGATGACGGCGTCGGCCCCCACGGTGGTATTGTCGGGCAGGTCGGCAAAAGTGCCCCGCACGGTCAGATCGCGTTCGTGGTTGTAGCTGACTACCTTTCCGATGGGTTCCTCGCCGCCGAACATCCTTTCGGCCAGGCTCTTGCTCAGATAGATGACGTTGGGTTGCTGGAGGTCCTGCACAGGGTTGCCGCTCAGCACCTCGATGCCCATCGTCTGGAAGAAGAGCGAGTCGGCGCAGATTTTGGACTCGTTGAAGCGGTGATTGCCATAGTAGAGCGGCCACGATGCCAGATAGCGGTTGGTGCAGGTTGCGGCTTCCACTTCCTTGGGGAAGCTTTCGAGGATGGCGCCTGCCAGTGGCCCCATGTTCATGGTTTGCGGCTCCAGCTTCTCGCCGTTCATGACAAACCGACTCCACACCTGATAGATGCGGTTGTAGTCGCGGAAGCACGTGTCGTAACTCTGCTCGTAGGCCACGCGGGCAAAGAGCAGGATGCTCATGGCAAGTCCCAGACCGAGGGAGATGACTTTGAAGGGGATGCTCCCCTTCCCTCTGAGCAGGGTCTGGATGACGTAATGTATTTGTCTCATTGTATAACGTGTTTAGTCGTTTTCTACCTTTCTCTATGCAGAAATCGTGCCAAACTTGTTATACCACTGAATCACAGGAGATAAGCGTTTTCCCGTTTCGAGGGGGAGTGTCTAATTTTTAGACAGTGGTGTCTAAAAATTAGACACTCTGGAAAACAAAAATGTCATCCTGAACAAAGTGAAGGATCTCAACGGTCACTTGCCGTAAACAAGATTCTTCGCCATGCTCCCTTAGATTTGCGCAATAAAAGGAAATACGGTTGGAATGATTACTTTTGT
>CATXSD010000200.1 GCA_958402075.1 Mediterranea massiliensis
TTATATATATAATATATATAATAAGTTCTACACTCACGTTTCCAACTACCCAAATTTACTAATTGTCAATTGTAAGTTTTGTAATGTAAGGGTGTGTCTTGTGTCTTTTCCTGAATTCAGCAGACAATATGACGAGAACCCGGTGTCTTCTCCCTCCGGAAAAGAAAACACCGCTTTGTCCGCACGAAAGCACCGTGCAGCCGACTGAAAACCAACATGTTAGTTTTATTAACACGCAATCCTCATTTTGTTAACAGATTTTTAAACCTTAACGGAGGCTCTTTTTTGGCTTTCGGCCGAATGTGGCTTATCTTTGCAAAAAAAACAAAAAGAGACATGAAGCAAATCCTCATCACCCTGTTCTGCTGCCTCCTGACGCTGGCAGCCTACGCTCAAGGCGGAAAGCCGCTCACACTGAAAGACGTCGTGACGGGCACGTTCCGCGCGGAGAACATCTACGGAGTCATCCCCATCCCCGGCGACGGCGAGCACTACTCGCAGATGAACGCCGAAGGGACGCAGATCATCAAATACTCGTTCAAGACCGGACAGCAGGTGGAAGTGCTGTTCGACGCCACCACCGCCCGCGAGTGCCCTTTCAAGCACTTCGACAGCTACAGCTTCTCGCCCGACGGCTCGATGCTGCTCATCGCCACCGAGACGACGCCCATCTACCGCCGCTCGTACACGGCCGTGCACTACCTGTACAGCCTGAAGCGCAACCTCGAGGGGAAAATCAACAACGTGGTGGAGAAGCTCTCGGACGGCGGACCGCAACAGGTGCCCGTCTTCTCGCCGGACGGCTCGATGATTGCCTTCGTACGCGACAACAACATCTTCCTGGTGAAGCGCTACTTCGGCAACAGCGAGAGTCAGGTGACCAAGGACGGCGAACGCAACAAGATCATCTACGGCACGCCCGACTGGGTGTACGAAGAGGAGTTCGCCTACAACCGCGCCCTGGAGTTCAGCGCCGACAGCAAGATGCTGGCCTTCGTGCGCTGGGACGAGAGCCAGGTGAAGTCCTATTCCTTCCCCGTCTTTGCCGGCGACAAGCCCCACATTGCGGCCTACGAGAAGTATCCCGGCGCCTATGAGTACAAGTATCCCAAGACGGGCGAAGCCAACTCGAAGGTCAGCGTCCACACGTTCGACATCAAGAGCCGCGTCATCCGCAAGATCGACGTGCCCGTGGACGAGGACGGATACATCCCCCGCATCCGCTTCACCCGCGACCCCGAGAAGCTGGCCATCATGACCCTGAACCGCCACCAGAACCGCCTCGACCTGTACATGGCCAACCCGCGCAGCACCGTCTGCAAGCTGGTGCTCCGCGACGAGAGCGACAAGTACATCAAGGAGAACGTCTTCGACCAGATACGCTTCTACGACGACCACTTCAGCTTCGTCAGCGAGCGCAGCGGCTACAACCACCTGTACTGGTACAGCCTGTCGGGCAGCCTGGTGAAGCAGGTCACTTCGGGTCCGTTCGAGGTGAAGGAATTCCTGGGCTATGACCCGCAGGAAGGCTCCTTCTACTACACCAGCAACGAGGAGAGCCCCCTGCGCACCGCCGTCTACAAGACCGACCGCAAGGGCAAGAAGCTGAAGCTCTCCACGCAGCAGGGCACCAACTCGGCCCAGTTCAGCACCGACATGAAGTACTACCTCAACCGCTACACCAGCCTCGACACGCCGATGGTCATCACGCTGAACAACAACCGCGGACAGGTGCTCACCACCCTGGTGGACAACCAGAAGCTCCGCAACCTGCTGGCCGAATACAACCTGCCGAAGAAGGAATTCTTCAGCCTCACCACCACCGACGGCACCCGGCTGAACGGCTGGATGATGAAGCCCACCGACTTCTCGCCCTCCAAGAAATATCCCGCCCTGCAATACCAGTACAGCGGCCCCGGCTCGCAGGAAGTGACCGACGCCTTCGGCATCAGCTGGGAGACGTTCATGGCCTCGCAAGGCTACATCGTGGTCTGCGTGGACGGACGCGGCACGGGCGGACGCGGTGCCGACTTCGAGAAGTGCACCTACCTGAACCTGGGCGTCAAGGAAGCCCGCGACCAGGTGGAGACGGCCCTCTACCTGGGCAGCCTGCCCTACGTGGACAAGAACCGCATCGGCATCTGGGGCTGGAGCTTCGGCGGCTACATGACTATCATGAGCATGAGCGAGGGTACCCCCGTGTTCAAGGCGGGCGTGGCCGTGGCAGCCGTGACCGACTGGAACTACTACGACACCGTCTATGGCGAACGCTTCATGCGCACGCCGCAGGAGAACGCCGAGGGCTACAAGGCATCGTCGGCCTTCACCCGCGCCGACAAGCTGCACGGACGCCTGCTGCTGGTACACGGCCTGGCCGACGACAACGTGCACTACCAGAACTGTGCCGAGTATGCCGAACACCTGGTCCAGCTGGGCAAGCAGTTCGACATGCAGGTCTACACCAACCGCAACCACAGCATCTTCGGCGGCAACACCCGCATGCACCTGTACACGCGGCTGACGGAATTCTTTAATCAATGGTTAATGGGGAAATAATTCTCAATTCTTGAAATGGAACGAGTACGCAAGCCTGAATGGCTCAAGATAAGCATCGGTGCCAACGAACGCTACACCGAGACGAAACGCATCGTCGAGTCGCACTGCCTGCACACCATCTGCAGCAGCGGCCGGTGCCCCAACATGGGCGAATGCTGGGGACGGGGCACGGCCACCTTCATGATAGGCGGCAACATCTGCACCCGTAGTTGCAAGTTCTGCAACACGCCCACGGGACGCCCCCTGCCCCTCGACCCGCAGGAACCTGCGCACGTGGCCGAGTCGGTGCGGCTGATGAAGCTCTCGCACGCCGTGGTCACCTCCGTCGACCGCGACGACCTGCCCGACCTGGGCGCCGCCCATTGGGCACAGACCATCCGTAAGATACGCCGTCTGAACCCCGACACCACCCTCGAGGTGCTGATACCCGACTTCCAGGGGCGCAGGGAGCTGGTGGAACAGGTCATCGAAGCGCGCCCTGACATCATCAGCCACAACATGGAGACCGTGCGCCGCCTCAGTCCCCTGGTGCGCAGCGCCGCCCGCTACGACACGAGCCTCGATGTCATCCGCCAGATAGCCGCCAGCGGCATCACGGCCAAGTCGGGCATCATGGTAGGCCTGGGCGAAACGCCCGCCGAAGTGGAGGAAGTGATGGACGACCTGCAGGCCGCCGGCTGCCAGATCATGACCATCGGCCAGTACCTGCAACCCTCGCACCGCCACTATCCCGTGGCCGAGTACGTCACCCCCGCCCAGTTCAAGCGCTACGAAGAAACGGGCCTGGCCAAAGGCTTCACGCAGGTAGAGAGCGGACCGCTGGTGCGCTCGTCCTACCACGCGGAGAAATCGCTCCGCTACCTCAAGAAATGACCGGAAACAAGCAGAAAGAGGCGGGTGAACAACTCCGCCTCTTTTTTGTTTAAAAAGGAAAGAAGAGAGACAACCATGAGCCGACAAAGTATCCTATCGTTCAAGTACAACATGGCGTGGGGCCTCATTCCCGTCCTGCTTTCCATGCTTCTGTCCGAAGTGGCCCCGCTGGGCACGGCCATCTATACGGGCGCCCTGCTGGGCGTAGCCCTTTCGGCCTACACCTTCCTGCAGAAAGGGGAACACTTGCCCC
>CATXSD010000201.1 GCA_958402075.1 Mediterranea massiliensis
GTCTGAATTCCATTTCTCCGGGAATTATTGTCACCCCACTGGCACTTGACGAGTTTAATGGGGTGCGTGGTGAGTTCTATAAGAAGATGTTTGCCCAGTGTCCGGCGCATCGTCCCGGCACGGCCGACGAGGTGGCGAATGTGGCCGAACTGTTGATGAGCAACCGGGGGGCCTTTATCACCGGGTCTGATTTTCTGGTGGATGGAGGTGCTACGGCGGCTTATTTTTATGGCTTGAGTCTGGAATAGAGATAACGCATAATCGTGTCGCCGCTGACGGAAAGTAGTTGGAACATCGTGCGCTGGCCGTCGAGCAGACGGTTCTCGTCCGAGTAAGTATAGGTGTAAGTCCGGAACCCCAATGCAGGATAGGCATCCACGTACATGTATGCTTTCAGGGACGAGTGGCTTTCCACGTAATATTGGGTAGGACCGGCCCCTATCAGGTCTGTGTAATAATCCTGCGTCTGGCAAGTGCCGTCGGGATTGATTTCGTAGGTGTGGACGTGTTTCCAGCCGTATCCCACCACGGCTTCCTCGAAATGTGCGGAAGAGATGGGGGTGAGAGACGTCGGTTTGCATACTCCGTTTTCATTGAATGTGAAGGTGGGAAAGTTCACGTCGTCGCAGCTGGTCAGACAGAAAAGGCTGAGGAATACCACTAAGATTCCGGTGAGGCGGTTTGTGTGCATGAGCGTATTAAGGTTTGAAAATGAAGGTTCTTTTTTCAAAGGTAAGAAAAAAATGGAATAGTGACTCCTGCACGACAAAAAATCCCCTCCTGAAAGGGATTTCTGCCGTTTCAGGAGGGGACGGTGCTTGCCAGCAAGGCGCAAGTTATTTCCACTCGTCTGGGATGGAGCCATAATCGGACAGCCCGGTACAGTTGGTATAAGTGTTGCTGTGGTTGTCTATTTTCAGGAACTCACTCGGGTAGTTCTGACGTTCATACAGGTGTACCTTTGAGCCGTTGATGACGGTGTAGGGGGATTCGCCCGTGAGCGAGGTACAGTTGAAGAACATTTCGTTGGTGGTCTGCAGCATACGCATGTGGTCGAACAGGCTCACCGGAATCTGTTGCAGCTTGGTGCAGTGACTGAATGCCTGACTGATTTCGCTGACGTTCGCGTTTTGGTCGAACAATCCTTCGGGCAGCGCGGTGAGCGAGCTACATCCATAGAAGGCCATGTTGAAGGCCCCAGCCTTGACAGCTCCTGCGAAAAGTGTGGCCGGAAGCGTTTCCAGTGAAGTACATTGATAGAAGGTACCGGTGAACAAAGTCGCTTCGGCATTTTGCGCAAACAGGTCGGACGGGAGTGAGGTCAGGCCCGTACAGTCACCGAAGGCATAGCTGAAGTTGGTGGCGCGGGTGGCTTTTGCAAACAGACCTTCGGGCAGGCTGGTCAGGCTGGTGCAGCCGTAGAAACAGTGGTTGAAATCGGTCACGTTAGCCAAGGCCCCTTTGGTGTCGGCAGCCAGGTAATTCAGGGCGATGGCACCCTGCAGGTTGATTTTCTGGAGCTCCGGATTTCCCCATTGGGTGATGCCCAGCAGAGATGCCTTGAGCACTTCTATCTGGGCCGAGTAGCCGGAGGTGGTCAGGGCTTCCACGGTGCCCTTGAACGTCACGGATGCCGTGGAGGAGGTACCTTCGCCGTACGCGTGCGACAAAGTGGCGGAAGTGACATATTGGTCGCCGATGGTTTCAGTGGTACCGTCTCCCCAGTCGATGACTCCTCTCACGTGTCCTTCAAAGGGAAGATATACGGTGCGGTTGTTCAGGGCACTCAGCTTGTATTCCATGATGAGGGCATCTTCTATGCCGCGCATCGAAGTGGTGACGGTGTACTGGCTGATTCCGCACATGGCTTTCTGGTCTGTACCTCCCTGCAGGTAGATGTAGTATTTCGTGGCTTCCGTCAGGTCGGAGAAAGTGATGGAAGGCTGGTCCTGGAGACTGTAGATCTCTTCAGCAAGGGGAGCGCCGTACCTGATTCTGTCGAGGATATCCGACAAAGGAATGGTGTCCTGACTGATGAGGGCCGCATAGCAGGTGGCGTCGTGTTGTCCTTCCAGTGTCAGGGTGATGGAGTTGGTGGTGGTTTCTGTCTGGGTGACGCTCACAGAGGCACCCACTTCCTGCTCGATGGGGATGGTGGCCAGCAGACTGTCATTGTCGGTGGCGTAAATCAGCAGGTTGTCGGTCTGCTTCTCGGCGGCGTAGTTCGTCAAATAGGAGACAGTCGGTGTGTCGCCGGCATAGAACTCGCCTTCCGGGTATTCCAGTATGAAGTAAGGATATACGTCCGTCGGAGGCAGTTCACCTTCCGTGTATTTCTTGTATTTTTCCAATATGTAGTGCATATTGGCGATGTTGGTCTTGTATTTCACCTGCATGCCTTCCTCGTTTCTCACCGCCGGCAGTTGGATACTGGTGCTCTCCAGTTCGAAATAAGGTGCGGCTCCGTCGTTGGTGAACACATCATAATAGTTGCCCGAATCTCCGCTGTTTTCTTCTTCATCTTCTCCTCCGTTGAGCAACTCCTCCAGTTTCCCGCACGAGGTGAAGGTGGAGGTCAGAACCAGAGGAATCATGCCCCAAATCAAAAGGGCATAGCCTGAAACCAATAAGGTTTTCATGGTTGCAAATGTGTTGTTCTTTCTCATAATTAAAGACAAAAAGTAATGTAAAGTAGTTCTATGTGAGCAAAAGTAACGATTTTTAATGAAAAGTGTTTGTTTTTTAGTAAATAGTTGATGGAATATTGACATTTTGTGCGGGCGAAAGGACGTAATGTGTTAGTAAAAAAAGTCCCCTTCTGACACGGCAAGAATACCTGTCGGAAGGGGACGGATAATTAGGCAAAAATCGGGGCACGTTTATCGCCAGTCACTTGGCATGGATTCATGGTCGGTCAGATTCGTACAGTTTCGGAATGTATTGCCGTGGTTGGTGATTTCCAGAAACTCGCTCGGATAGTTCTGACGTTCATACAGGTGTACTTTCTCTCCGTTTATCAGGGTATAGGGTGATTCTCCGGTGAGCGACTGGCAGCCATAGAACAATCGGGTGGTGCTCTGTAATATGCGCATCTTGTTGAACAGGCTGGCCGGTACACTTTGCAGGTTGCTGCATCCTTCGAATGAGTAACCGATGTAGGTCACTTCCGGATTGTGGTCGAACAAGCCTTCCGGAATGTTTGTGAGTGCCTTACATTCATAGAAGATGCCCGGCATGCGGGTTACTTTTGTCATGGAAGCGAATAGGTCGGCAGGGATGGTTTTCAGTGAAGTGCATCGCGCAAAGATACCCAGGGCGTAGTTGCGTGTATCATATACTGTGCCGAGGCTGATCACTCCGCTACAGCCTTCGAACAACCCTTTGGGCAGAGTGGTGAGCGAGGTGCAGCCGGTAAAGGCACATTCCAGATAGCCCAGATTGTAGTGTCCCCTGAACAGGTTGGCCGGTAATTCCTTCAGTGCCGTACATCCGTAGAAGATTTCATTCATGGAATAGGCCGACGGGTTGCCGGCAAACAGTGATTCCGGAAGTGTTTCCAGTCCTTCACAGCAGTAGAACGTGCCGTTGAACGAGACGGCCCTGGCATTGTGGGCAAACAAATCCGACGGAAGAGCGGTCAGGCTCGTGCAGTCCTTGAAGGTATAGTC
>CATXSD010000202.1 GCA_958402075.1 Mediterranea massiliensis
CAGGGCGCCTGCAGGAGCTTGCCCACCAGGTCGTGCAGGGCGATGTCTACGGCCGCCTTGGCCGCCGCGTTGCCTTCCGACAGGCCGTCGACGTAGGTCAGGATGTCTTCCATCTGGAAGGGGTCCTTAAACTGGCCGAGGCCGTCCTGCACTTTCTTCAGGAAGGCCATCACACTGTCCACCGAGCCCAATTCCTTTTGCAGATAAGGTGGCATGGAGGCTTCGCCATAGCCGATGATGCCGTCATACTCCAGCTCCACCTGCACGTCGGGCGTGGTGCTGCGCGAGTAGGTAGCTACCGTGAAGACGTGGCGCAACTTCAGTTCGTATGGGAAGAAACGCAGCTTCATGGTAGCGGTCGTGCTGCTCTTGTTGATATTGAACCAAGGGGTATGCTTCCGCTCGCCTGCCAGCGCTTCGTTGATGACCATACCCGAACCCAATGCGGCAAAGGCCGCCGTCTTCAAAAAATCTCTTCTGTTCTGCATCGTTTTATTTCGTTTTAAGAGTTAGACTTTCCTTCTGTATGCTACCATTGATAATAGGGATTGCGGTCCGTGGTGTTCAGGCCCTTCTCCTGATTGATGGAGGGCAGGACGCGCACGGCAAAGAGCAGACGCCCCAGGTTGTAGGCATCGAACAGCTCGTCCTGCGGGTCGAAGCTGCTGACGTGTACGTCGCCCTGCGAATGGATGAACCGCTTGCCGCCCACATACAGGGCCACGTGCACCACCCGCTCCTTACGCTCGGCCGTGGCCTTGCGTCCGAAGAAGATCAGGTCGCCGGGCTCGAGGTTCGAGAAGTCGGGCGCGATGTCGATGTGCTGCCCCACGTAGGCCTGTTGCGAGGCGTCGCGGGGGATGATGATGTCGTGCAGGTAGAGCACCGTGCGCACGAAGCCGCTACAATCCACTCCCTTCGACGAGGTGCCCGCCCACAGGTAGGGCACACCCATCAGCGTGTAGGCCGTGCGGATGATGCTGGCGGCATCCTGCTTCAGGTCCTTGCGCCACTCACGCTCGGGCAGGGCGGCCGACTGCTCCACATAGCCCCGACGGCCGTCGGGATAGGACACCCGATAGAAGTCGCCCTTCGTGCCTTCCAGCTTCAGGCGGTCGCCAGCCACGATGTCCGACACCGTCTGCGAGCGGCGGTCGGGCTCCGAGTAGACAAAGCCGTAGTGCGCGGTGATGACCAGCTTCTTCGCGCGGTTCCACGCCGTCAGCTCTTCGCGGGTGACGGGCAGGACGCTGACGCGATGCGTCCAGGCGATGTAGTTGTCGGGGGTCTGGACGCGGTACCATCCGTCGCGTTCGAGCAGGCGCACGGGCATGCCCAACAGGGCTTGCGTCATCATCTCCGACGAGTAGTCGGGCCGGATGCGCAGGCTGGCTACGGACAGGTTGATGATGCCGTAGGTCTTGCCGTCCAGTGCCTTCTCGTCGGGCAGCAGGCGCAGGCTGTCCACCACTTCATATCCGCGTTCCTTCAGGGAGGAGAGCAATTCGTCTTTGGCTTCGTCCGAGGTCGTCACGCCGCGGAGCAACAATTTCTTTTCTCCCGCCAGGGAGTAGTCCACATCGAAGAGGGCCACCCGCTTGTCGGGGGCAAAGCGTGCCTTCAGGTCCTGTCCGATACCAAGCACTTCGGCGGGCACAGTCTCTTCCTGCGCCAGTGTCGGAGTCATAAAATAAGAGGAAAACGTCAAAAATGCCGCAACGGCAATGAGCTTGTTCATGTCAATGTTTTGTTTGGAAGTTCTATTTTGATAGCAAATCTACGAAATATTTCGATAAATCCTATATTTTTGCCACGAAAATCGTACCTTTGTCCCCCATAAAGCAGTTGGCCGGTCTGTCGCTTGCACCCTGCGTGCATGAGGAAAGTCCGGGCAACACAGAGCATCCTACTTCCTAACAGAAAGCTGTCCGCGAGGGTAGAGTAACGCAGAAGAAAACAACCGCCCCTCCCTTCGGGGAGTCGGGCAAGGGTGAGAAGGCGGGGTAAGAGCCCACCAGCCTCGTGGCGACACGAGGGCTGTGCGTCTTAGGAGTTGTAAGGTCATGTAAACCGACGCCAAGAGAGTTGCTCGCTCCATGTCGGAGGGTAGACCGCTAAAGCCGCTATGGTGACATACGGCGCAGATAAATGACAGGCACCTGGTCCGCTTGCGGACGAGGCACAGAACCCGGCTTACAGGCCAACTGCTTTTCTTTATATATATAATGTATAGACCTGCCTCCGCCATGAACCAACGAATCGCAAGACTTTGGAAATTCCTCACCGATGACATCTGGCGCATCACCGAAGACGAGGTGAACAAAACCACCTTCTCCGTCTACACCGTCATCAAGACCATCTACCTCTGCATCAACCGCTTCACCAAGGACCGACTGGCCAACAAGGCCGCCGCCCTGACCTACAGCACCCTGTTTGCCCTCATCCCCATCCTGGCCGTGGTTTTTGCCATCGCCCGCGGGTTCGGCTTCGACAACGTGATAGAACACGAGATAGCCACCGGCTTCGGCGGCCTGAACGAGACGAGCAGCGCCATCCTGAACATCGTCAACACCTACCTGTCGCAAACGAAGAACGGCATCTTCATCGGCGTGGGCCTCATCATGTTGCTCTGGTCGGTGCTCAACCTGATCAACAACATGGAGGTGACCTTCAACCGCATCTGGCAGGTGAAGAAGGCGCGGAGCGTCTACCGGCGCATCACCGACTACTTCTCCATGCTGCTGCTCATCCCCATCCTGCTGGTGCTCTCGGGCGGTCTTTCCATCTTCATGAGCACCATGCTGAAGAATGTGGACGACTTCACCCTGCTCGCCCCGCTGGGCAAGTTCCTCGTGCGACTCATCCCCTTCGTGCTCACGTGGTGCATGTTCACGGGCCTCTACATCTTCATGCCCAACACCAAGGTGCACTTCCGGCACGCCCTCATCTCGGGCATTCTGGCGGGTACCGCCTATCAGGCCTTCCAGTTCCTCTACATCAGCGGCCAGTTGTGGGTGTCGCGCTACAACGCCATCTACGGTAGTTTTGCCGCCCTCCCCCTGTTGTTGCTCTGGCTGCAGATATCGTGGACCATCTGCCTCTTCGGCGCCGAGCTGACCTATGCGGGGCAGAACATCAACAACTTCAGCTTCGACAAAGACACGCGCAACATCAGCCGCCGCTACCACGACTTCGTGGCCGTGCTGATGATGTCGCTCATAGCCAAGCGCTTCGACCGCGGCGAGGAGCCCTATACGGCCGAAGAGATTTCGGAGGAATGCCAGATACCCATCCGCCTCACCCGACGCCTCTTCGAGGAGCTGCAGGAAGTGAAGCTGGTACACGAGGTGGCCACCGACGCGAAGAGCGAATCCATCGCCTACCAGCCGTCGGTCGACGTCGGCCGGCTGAACGTGGCCCTGCTGCTCGAACGACTGGACTCGCACGGCTCCGAGGACTTCAAGATAGACAAGGAACATGCCTACAACGAACAATGGACAGCGCTGATGAAGGCGCGCGAAGAATATTACCGGCATGCGCAGCAGGTATTGCTGAAAGACTTGTAATCATCCCCTCCGCCGAGAGGTACGGACATAAAAAAAGGGCTCCGCTGAGCCCAACCTTTGTTAACCTTAAATCTAATACTA
>CATXSD010000203.1 GCA_958402075.1 Mediterranea massiliensis
ATTTTTATGCTTTATAGGCTGCCGGAAAGTGAACGGGTATGCTCCGGAATATGTATTGTATTTCGTTGTAGTAAATGGCCGCTCGGCTATAGAGATATCTGGAAAGTAACAATATCGGTTTGTCCAATATTCCCTGTTGTTTCAGGAACAAGGAGTTCAATAAGCGTCCTGTTCTTCCATTGCCGTCAATGAATGGATGGATCATTTCGAACTGATAGTGTATCAGGGCGGTACGGATGAAAACGTTTTCTGTTTCTTCATAATTCATGTATCGTTCGAGGTCGGTGAAGGCATCGGTCATATCCTCGTTGACAGGTGGAACGAACAAAGCATTGTTCAGGCTTTCTGTTTTCCATCCGATCCAGACGGGAGAAATCCTGAATTCACCCGGATATTTCTTTTCATACTTTTCGCTTTTGCAAATCAGATAGTGTGCATTCTTGAGCAGTCGGGCGCATAGCGGCAGTTTTCCATCCAAGGCGTCAAAAGCGTAGTTGGTTGCCCGGAGCAGATTTGCAGTGTCTTCTTTCAGGCCGTTGTCTGCGTCTGGCATGAAGTCGAATGACAGAGTCGGTTCCCCCCAAGCCAATTTGCAGGAATATTCAGCTTCTTGTCTCATGAATTTCTGTGATTCTTCGTCCGTCAACCGTGAGGCTGCTTCATTCAGTTCGCACATGGCCTTTTCCACTTCCGTGGACAGCCGTTGCAGGTGGAAGGTGAGATTCGGGTGTATTTGCGAAACAGGTGTCGGTATAAATGAACGGAAAGTCAGACTGCCAGATAAATTTTTTCGGTATTTTCCCATTTTTTCTTGTCTTTCGGAATTTCTTGTATTTATTGTATGCAGGCCAGCTCTTTTTTTAGCTGATGGAGGGTGGCAGCGATGTCTCCCGCTATTCCGATGGATTTTCCTGCTATTGTTGTCGGAATGTATAATTCATGCTCAAGGTTGAGTGTGATGTATGTGGCTTGAGGTTCGTGTGCAGCCAGTTGCATGAGTGGGAGTTTTATCAGGCGGTTTTGACTGCCTATTCCCAGTTCCAAAATAACCAGGCGCATGTTGTGATAACGGTCAAGAAAACTTTTCAGTTGTCTGTTTTTGTCCGTCGGCGGGCGTTGCATCAGCATGTCCTGAAAGGTTCCTTCCACTTCGAATACCTTTTCAGGTGAGAAGCCGGACAACTCAAGGTGGGTATCGGCGTTGGAGGTCAGGATGAAGTAGTCCTTGCCGTTTACTATTTCCAGCAGATCTTTCATGACTTCTGTCGGCTGGTATTTATCCACCCAATGGTGAACCAGCCGCTGTAGGAAGGTATGTCGGTCATGGAGGTCCGGGTAGTTGAAGAAACAGCCTTCAAGTACGTTGCGGATGCCATATCGCTGTTGGAAGTCTCCAAATAGTCTTTGGAACATCTGATTGTTGGCAAAGATATGATATCCCTCGGCGATGGAGAGTCCGTTGCTTGCTCCAATCAGCAGTGCATCAGCTTGCCTGATGGCCGTTGCAGATTTTTGTATGATGTCCATATTGGTCAAGTTTCAATGTTTTTTTTAATATACTCTCGATGGGTTAAAGACATTTGCAGCATGAGATGTTGGGATGCCGTCTGTCGGTTTGCCCAGCAGTTGTTTCAAGGTGACGGCTATATCGTCATTGATAGCCAGACTCCGGCCGGCAATTTCCTTCGGGACGATGGCATGCTGTGGGTTTAGGGTGGCATAGAATGCGTTCGGCCACTGGTAGGTCATGTTCATGAACGGTTCTTTGATGAACATCGGAGTCATCATGCCTACGCCCAGTTCGAGAAAGAGTGTCTTGCGGCTGGAGTTTCGTTTGAGGAAGTCCATGTATCGTTTCATTTCTTTCTGGTAATAACTTCCCTGAAGAAAAGTATATCCGCGTACCCAAGGTTCCATTTCGTCTCCACAGTGCGGACAACGGGGGATAAGCTTGTCGGGCAGGGAGTCGTTCTCGATGTAGGAACATAGCTCGAACACTTGCTTTTTGTTATCGTATATTTCATCGTGGCAGGGCCGTCTGCATTGCCAGTAACCAAAGTTCCCTTGAATGCAGGTTATTTTTTCAGAGGGGAATACGCGATAGAACTGCATGTCCTGGTTGGTGGTGGCAATATAATAGTTCTTGCCTTTCAGCACTTCTGCCAGATCGAGGTAAGTTTCTCCCGTAGGACATTCATACAGGTATTTCGTGCTGCGCAATATCATGGCCCAATGCTCTCCGCGCGTATGTCCGCGATGATAGAAGGCATCAAACAGGTTGTGGAACTCGTATTTGTCTTCCAGTGTTCCTGCTATTTTGCGGAATACTTCATCGCGTTGATAGTAGAAGACGAAGCCTGAGGCGGCCGACATTCCCGAGGCTCCACCTATTACAATGGCATCGGCCCAGTCAATTCTCTCTTTAAGAATATCTATTTCTCTCTGTTCAACCATACTTGTTTCCTGTTTCATTCATTTGGGGTGCAAATGTCTGAAAATAAAGTATGCCGAGTGATACCTTTTTTGAAGTGTAAACTGCCATTTTGATAAATTGGTGGGTTCATGCAGATTTGATTGAAGCAACAAATCCGCTGATGGTCTGTCCTGTCATCTGTTTGAAGAAACGCATCAGATGGTTGGGCTCGGAAAAGTGTAGGCGGTAGGCTATTTCCTTGACCGATAGATTTGAAAAGAGCAGGTCGTTCTTGACTTCCTGAAGCAAGCGCTGTTTCAGCAGATGTACGGCAGACTGTCCGAATTCGCGCATGACGGCCTTGTTCAGTGACACCCGGCTGATATTCATCATTTCCGCATAGTCTGCAACTCGTGTCTTTTCCGAAATATTCTTTTCCAGAAGTTCCTTGTACTGGTAGGCATAATTGTTGAGAGGAGGGTCGAAAGGCAGGTTGAAGCGGTTGGCATAGGACCTGTTGAGCATTAACAGAAATTTGTACAAACAGGCGATAATCATGTGGTAGCTGTCTGCTATGGGCGACCGCAACTCTTTCTTCATTTGTAGCAGCTGGTCCAGGAATGGATTCATTTCTTCCGCATTCATGTCGAAGGATGTGGGATGGTCGTGTTGGTAGCAGTACAGCAACCTGTACATGAAATATTTGTCTGAAAGGAAATTGTTGATGAATTCTTCCTGAAAAATAAGGAATGTATAATCCAGTTTGTTTAGCGCTACATGCCATTCCTGGAGTTGGAAGGGAGAGATGACGAGAACCATGTTAGGGTGAAGTTCTATTTTCTTTCCTCCCAGCAGCATATATCCTTCTGCTTGGCGGAAGAAATAGAATTCGAAAAAGTCGGTCTTGTACCGTTTGTCCACATTGAACCATCCCGGCTTTTCCGAACTTTCAGCCGTGTTCAGCAGGAAATCTACTCCACATGAACTTTTGGAGTATTTCAGTAGTGAAATCTGTTCAGCAGTTTCTCCCGGATATATGCCGTACGAATCTTTATGTTTCATGGAGGTTGTTCTTTTCTGATGGGAAAGTATTGTCTTTTCTTTGTCAGATAAAAACAAAACCGCCGACAATCTTTGATTATCAGCGGTTTGTGTCATTGGTTATTCTTTCCGTGATCCGCTTGGGGCTCGAACCCAAGACCCCAACATTAAAAGTGTTGTGCTCT
>CATXSD010000204.1 GCA_958402075.1 Mediterranea massiliensis
CCTACAGAAAGCATACAATCAAGTAACAGGATTCCTACTATCATGTGACAAGATTCCATGAATCCAGTAACATGATTCCCCCCTGACTCCCTGCTTTAGCGTCATTCCATCCGTACTACAACCAATTCATCTTCCTTTACCTGCTTCGACAGGGTCAGGTCGGGCAACATCTCCTTCAGCCGCTTTCCTTTGAAGATGGTGGCGGCCCGGCCTCCTGCCGTCAGCGAAGGCAGAAGAGAAATATCCTTCCCTTCTACCCGGAAAGGCAGGTTGGCGTATGTATACTGGCCTTCCTTGTCGGTCTTTCCGGGCAGGCTGAAGAAGTCGCCTGTCTGTTTGTCGTACACCAGCGTATGGAGCGTCACCGTTCCCTGGGTGCGGGCATTGGGCGAATCGTAGCTGCGCGACAGTTGAACCAACAGGTATCTGTTTGTTTCTATCCAGCTGTTGACCAGGTAATATCCGTCGAGGCTGTTATTCAGGCTACCCACCACGTACTTGCCCGTAGGGCGTTTCAGGGGGCCGAAGTCCAGCCGCCAGACGGCCTTGAGCGTGGAGGCATCCGTCAGCTCGTAAACAGTGTCGTCGTAGGCCATGCGCAGGCGGAGCTTCCCGTCATAATGATAGACGTCAGTATTCTCACCGCTTCGGTAGGTGGAGGTAGGCACGTAGTCCTCGGCATCGTTCACCGTAAAGCTGCACAGCGTGTCGCCCTTCTGCCCGAAGGTGCAGACTCGCGAGCTGAAAGGCTCGGTCATCAGCCAGCCGCCAGCCGTGACGGCAAAGGCATTGCCCTGCGTCCTGCCGATGGGCAGCTTGCTGGGCAGGTGGTCGGGTGTCCACGGTTCGGCGGCTTCTGCAAGCACGTCCCAGGGCAGAGTAACCACAGCATATTCATAGCGGAGACGGTCGTCCGCTTCAGTCTCCTGACCGGCATAGAGTCCGCGAAGCTGGCGGGTGGAAGAGTCGTAGCCCACCTGGCTAAGACGCCGTTTGCTGCGTATGCCATATCCGATGCCGTTGCCCATCTTCATTTCACTGATTTCCACATCATTCCTGAAGAGCACCTTGCGCAGCTTCATGTCCTTGTCCAGCAGGCAGATACCTTCGTAGTCCGTCAACAGCCAGCCGTCGTCCACAGGGTTCAACTCCGCACTGAGGCCATATCCTTCGTAACCCGTGGGATGGAAAGAAAGGATACCCAGCGCGTTGGGCTTCAACGCCCGTACATCCTTCAGGGCAGCGGGTACATCGAGCACCTTGGCACCCGTACGGATCATGGTCGGCTGATACTTGATGCCCGCGGGCGGGCGGTAGTCGGCGGCAAAGGTGTCGAGCGTAGCAGCAGCCTGTTGGCGACGGGCTTCCTGTTCGGCAGCCTGCGCCAACAGTTCGGCTGCCGCTTCCTCCCGGCTCATACCCGGACGACGTTGCCGGCACGAAGCCCCCACGGTTAGCAGAAACAATGTCAGTAAAGGTAAAGAGAGTCTGTTCATCACGATATACATTCAATTTACAAAGAAAACAGGGCAACATCTGTACCAAACCTTCAAGTTGCTATCCATCAGCCTGTTATCATCAAAGAGGAAGATAAAAAACGTCCGATTCCGTACACCAATCGCACGCTGGCGTACAGTGTTTATCGGAAAAGAATGCGTATCTTTGTAGGCACCACAGATTACACAGATGAACACAGATTCGATGATTATCGCGAAAAAACAATCTGTGCCAATCTGCGTAATCCGTGGTGCAAAACAAAGCCCCCATGAAAAAAGGAAAAATACTCATCGTAGACGACAACGAAGACATCCTCTTCACCCTGAAGATGCTGCTGCGCCCGCTGGCCGAGCAGGTGACTACCCTCGACGACCCGCGCGAGATGCTGCCCCTGCTGTCGCGCGTCCGCCACGACGTCATCCTGCTGGACATGAACTTCCGCCGCGATGCCGTCAGCGGACGCGAAGGCTTTGCCTGGCTGGAAGAGATCTTGAAACTCGACCCGCAGGCGGTGGTCATCTTCATCACCGCCTACAGCGATACGGAAAAGGCGGTGCAGGCCATCAAGCAGGGAGCCACGGACTTCATTCCCAAGCCCTGGCAGAACGACAAACTGCTGGCCACCGTATCCTCGGCCCTGCAACTCAGCTTCAGCCGACACGAGGTAAAGGTGCTCAAGGAACAGAAGAAAACCCTCGAACAACAGGCCGAAGCGCTGGCCACGCCGGCCGAACCGACGCACATCATCGCCGAGTCGGCCGCCATGCAGGCACTGCTGCAAACCGTGCGCAAGTGCTCGGACACCGATGCCAACCTCCTGCTCTTGGGCGAGAACGGTACGGGCAAGGACCTGCTGGCCCGCTACATCTACGAGCAGTCGCCCCGTCATGACAAACCTTATGTATCCATCGATCTGGGCAGCATCCCCGAACCGCTGTTCGAGAGCGAGTTGTTCGGCTACGAGAAGGGTGCCTTCACCGATGCCCGCCGCTCCAAGCCGGGACGCATGGAGGCAGCCACGGGCGGCACGCTCTTCCTGAACGAGATAGGCAACCTCAGCCTGCCCATGCAGGCCAAGCTGCTCTCCGTCATCGAGCAACGCCGTGCCTCGCGTCTGGGTTCCACTGCCGCCTATCCCGTAGACGTACGGCTGATCTGTGCCACCAACACCGACCTCTATGCCGCCATCGACCGCCGCGAGTTCCGCCAGGACCTGCTCTACCGCATCAACACCATCGAACTGCGCCTGCCTCCCCTGCGCGAACGGGGCGACGACCTTTTCCTGCTGGCCGACTTCTTCGTGCAACGCTATGCCCGCAAATATCACAAGGAGATAAAGGGCATCGGCCGCGAGGCACGCCGCCAGCTGCAACAGTACCGCTGGCCAGGCAATGTGCGCGAGCTGGAGCATGCTGTGGAACGGGCGGTTATCCTCTCCTCCGGCCCGATGCTTGCCGCCCGTGACTTCCACCTGCAAAGCCGCCTGACGCACGAACCGCTGGACGAGAAGGAACGCTACAACCTGGAGCGCATCGAGCGCGAAAGCATCGACGAAGTGCTCCGCCTGTGCAACGGCAACATCACCCTGGCCGCCGAGATGCTGGGCATCACGCGGACATCGCTGTACCGGAGGATTGAGAAGTATAAATTGTAATGAGTCAGGAGTTAAGCATATGAAAAGCCACTGGACCCGTACCCCCCTGCTGCTCACCGCCGCCCTGCTGGCCTCGTGCCTCCTCACGGCCTGGATGGCGGTACATGGTTTCTATATCAACATGTGCCTGGCCGCCCTGCTGACGCTGGGCATTGCCTGGGCCGTCTGCCGCTACATGCGGCGCACATCCCGCCTCATGGAGCAGTTCGTGCAGTCTGTACGTTACTCCGAATTTCCCGAAACCTTCGGCAGCAACCATGCAGGCGGTCATCGCGGCCTGCCGCCCGAACTGCTGGACAGCATGCAGGAGGCGCTGGAACACTACCGCGCCAACCTGCAACGCAAGGAAGGGCGCCTGCTCTACTTCCAGGCCCTGGCCAACCACATCGACACCGCCGTACTGGTCTATACACCGCAGGGCAGCATCGAATGGAAGAACGAGGCCGCCACCCGCCTG
>CATXSD010000205.1 GCA_958402075.1 Mediterranea massiliensis
TATCCGGTACTGTGTCCTTACAGTGATTTCCTGCCCGGAACATTACTTCTGCGGCGGAACGGGAGGTCCCTTCCGCCACGTGAATCTGGGAAATCCGGTGCAAATATACGGTTTATTTCCCGAAAAGATTCAAAGAAGTCTGTTATTTTATGTTTTTAAGCATAATTTTTAAGTTTCATCTGTAGCATTTCTCCGTTTTCGGCCACATATACGTATTTGTCTACATCCCTGTCTTCCACCTCTATACGGTAATAGTTGCCGTCGACGGTCTCAAAATAATCCACGTCGTCCACCCGCATGCCGCTGCCGGTGAGTTCGGCCAGGGCCTGACGCACTTCCTCGGGAAGGGTATCCATTTCGTAGCGGCCGATTTCATAAGTGGTATGTACCCAGGAGAGAACTCCGCCGGCATCCTGCTGATAGAGCACTTCCTTCTGGCGGCCTCCGTCGCGGATTTCCACTTCAATGCCTTTCCGGTCTTCCTCGATATCCAAAATCACGGCCTGCGGATATTTCTCCATCACCAGCGATTTCACGTCGGCCGTCTGCCCGGGAGTCACAGGCAGATGTTCGCCCCATTCCGTATTCTCACGGAGCAACGTGCCGTCTTCCAGGTAAGTGAGTTCATACTCCTGTTCGCCCGATTCCACTTCAATCACGTAAATCATTTCCATGCCGCTCTTTTCAATCATGTCCACGTCGTCCACCCGCCAGGAGGCGTATGCGCTGGCCGCAAAGGCCTCCAATACGGCTTGCGGGAGCTGGTTGAACGGGAGGTCGTATTCCGTCATCACCCATGTGCCGTCGGGAGTGAACCAGGCCTTGTTCTCATATCCGTTGCCCACAAACTCGGCCTCATAGAACCCGCCGTTCCGTTCCCATTCCACACGGGAGGCATTGGGGTATCTGCTGTCGAATGTCGCCTGCAAATCGGCGGATACCTGTACATGATCGTCGTCTTTGTCACAGCTTGTCAGGCCGACCACACCCAGTGTCATCATGGCCCAGAATACAAATTTCTTCATAACCTATGTCCTTTTTTCATTTATCTGTGGCAAAGATTACACCTGATTCTGAAAAGAATTTGAAATTTTCCCCGAAGATGAAAAAATATGCCTATATTTGAGGTACACAACTTGGAACATTCACTGCATGAAAAAAATATACAGCATCCTGACCTTTCTTTTCTGTCTGTTATGCGCTGCGGCATCCGCCCAAAAGGTGGGACTGGTGCTCAGCGGGGGTGGAGCGAAGGGACTGACCCATATCGGAATTATCCGCGCACTGGAAGAGAACCACATACCTATTGATTATATCACGGGCACATCCATGGGGGCCATCGTCGGCTCGCTCTATGCCATGGGCTACTCGCCGGACGACATGGAGAAACTTATCAAGTCGGACGACTTCAAGCGGTGGTATTCGGGAGGTATTCAGGAGAAATATATCTATTATTTCAAACGGAACCCAGCCACGCCGGAATTCATCAACATCCGCGTGTCGCTGAAAAATCCGTTGCACAAGGTGAAGACGCAGTTCCTGCCGTCGAGTGTGGTCGACCCGCTGCAGATGAACCTGGCTTTCGTGGAGCTGTTCGGACAGGCCACCGCACTCTGCCGGGGAAACTTCGACAAGCTGTTCGTGCCGTTCCGCTGCGTGGCCTCCGACGTGTACAACAAGCGTCCCATCATCTTCAAAGACGGTGACCTGGGCGATGCGGTGCGGGCTTCCAT
Source organism: Mediterranea massiliensis (assembly GCA_958402075.1). Taxonomy (GTDB): domain Bacteria; phylum Bacteroidota; class Bacteroidia; order Bacteroidales; family Bacteroidaceae; genus Bacteroides; species Bacteroides massiliensis_D. Next base: position 1,734 of record CATXSD010000205.1, read on the forward strand.
GAGCTTTCCGGGCATGTTCAAGCCCATTGAAATCGACTCCGTACTGGCCTATGACGGGGGTATCTACAACAATTTTCCGGTGAACATCATGATGGAGGACTTTCATCCCGACATCATCATCGGCAGTGTGGTCAGCTCCAACCCCGGAAAGCCGCAGGAGGGCGACATCATCGGGCAGCTGGAAAGCATGATCATGCAGAAGACGGACTATTCCGTGCCCGATTCCATGGGCATCCTCATGACCTTCAAGTACGACGACGTGAGCCTGATGGATTTCGACCGCTTTGACGAACTGCACGACATCGGCTACAACCGTACCATCCAGCTGATGGATTCCATCAAGAACCGCATTTCCCGGCGTATGGACTATCGTCTGTTGGAGAAGGAACGTATCGCTTTCAAGAAAAAGATGCCGGAACTGCGCTTCCGCAACATTCTTATCCACGGGGCCAACGACCAGCAGAAGAAGTATATCCGCAAGGAGTTTCACCCCGACAACGACGGCACGTTCTCGCTGGAGGAGCTCCGGAAAGGGTATTTCCGTCTGATGTCGTCCGACAACATGATTTCGGAAATCCTGCCGCACGCGCTGTACAATCCCTACGAGAATGACTTCACCCTCGACCTGAAGGTCAAGATGAAGGACGACCTTTCCATCCGGGTGGGTGGCAACGTGGGCTCGAACGGGGCCAATCAGGTGTACGTGGGGGCAACTTACCACAACTTGAACAACTATTCGAAGGAATTCTCGCTGGACGGGCAACTGGGGCAGATTTACAATAACCTGCAAATCTCCGGACGCATCGACCTCCCGACGCGACTGCCGACTTCCTACCGTCTGGTGGCTTCCTTGTCGACTTTCGACTATCTGAAGCAGGAAAAGCTGCTGAGCAAGGGCAACACGCCCATATTCAACAAGCAGAAGGAGGAATATGTCAAACTGTTTGTATCCATGCCTTTTCTGAGCCGGCAGAAAGCGGAATTCGGCATCGGACTCGGCCATCTGGAAGACCAGTATTTCCAGACCAACGTCATCGACTTCACGTCGGATGTGCGGGATGCCAGCAAATACACCATTTTCGGAGGCTCCGTGGCACTGGACGGGAACACCTTAAACAGTAAACAGTTTGCTACAGCCGGACGCAGGGAAAGGCTCGCAGCCCATATCTACACAGGCGTGGAACGCTATTATCCCGGTATGGAGGATCCGGCCTATACGGAAAACTACAAATACATCCAGTCGTGGCTGCAAATCGCCTACGAGCTGGAAAAATATCATACCCTGAGCACCCATTTCTCACTGGGTACGTACCTGAAGGCGTATTACTCCTCGCGCAACTTCAGCCACAATTACCGGGCCACCATGATGCAGGCGGGTGAATTTGCTCCGACAGCCCACAGCCGGATTACCTATAACGAGGCTTTCCGGGCCAATCAGTTTGTCGGGATAGGGGTAAGTCCGATTTACCAGTTTGCCAACATCTTTCAGGTCCGCCTGTGCATGTACGGATTCGCACCGATTTTCCCCATCCGTCAGGACGGCAACAAGGCTTACTACGGAAAAGTCTTCTCCCAGTTCGAATATTTAGGAGAATTGGAAGTCGTGGCCCGTCTTCCTTTCGGCTCCATCTGTGCCTACCTAAACCATTACAGTTCACCGAGTAACAACTGGAATCTAGGTATCACACTGGGCTGGCAGATATTTGGAAGCCGGTTTATGGAATAAATTTATTGAAAAAAAGTAGGTGAAAGATTTGGATATTTCACACAAACTCCATACCTTTGCACCCGTCAAACAAAAAGGACATGGCCGCGTAGCTCAACTGAATAGAGTAGCTGACTACGGATCAGCCGGTTA
>CATXSD010000206.1 GCA_958402075.1 Mediterranea massiliensis
CGCCGCGGCCCATCTGGGTGGTGTCGTCGTTGTCGGTCATGGAGTCGAAGCCCAGCAGGCGGGTGGTCATCGAGCGGTCGAGGGGGAAGGACGAGCCGTAGCCGGCGGCGGAGCCGAGGGGATTGCGGTTGCACATGCGGAAGGCGGCCTGCAGGAACATCATGTCGTCCACGAGGCTCTCGGCATAGGCACCGAACCACAGGCCGAAGGACGAGGGCATGGCGATCTGCAGATGGGTGTAGCCGGGCATGAGGACGTCCTTGTAGCGCTCGCTCTGACGGATGAGCACGTCGAAGAGCTGCTCGACGGCCTCGGCGATGTCCTTGATCTGCTCGCGGGTAAAGAGCTTGAGGTCGAGCAGCACCTGGTCGTTGCGCGAGCGGCCGCTGTGTATCTTCTTGCCCACGTCGCCCAGCTTGCGGGTGAGCATGAGCTCTACCTGCGAATGGACGTCCTCGACGCCGTCTTCGATGACGAACTCGCCCCGCTCGGCCAGGGCGTAGATCTGCTTCAGCTCGGCCAGGAGCTGCTCCAGCTCGGCGGCGGTGAGCAGGCCGATGCTCTGGAGCATGGTGATGTGGGCCATGGAGCCCAGCACGTCGTGCTTGGCCAGGTAGAGGTCCATTTCGCGGTCGCGCCCCACGGTGAAGCGCTCGATATCCTTGTTTACTTGTACTGATTTTTCCCAAAGTTTCTGTGCCATGTCACTATTTCCTCCACACAAATTGTTTTTCAATCGTTATTCATATTGTATCAGGGCCAGCATGTCGGCCATCTTTTCCAGTCCTTCCTGCAGGGGCTTCTGCACCATCGCCTTCATGAAGGGGTTGAGCTCCATGCCGATGGTGAGCTTCATCTTGCACTCGGCCTCGCCCGTGGGCACGATCTGAATCCAGAGGTTGAAGGGCAGCGGCGAGGTGGTGGTGCCAAACTTGATGCACTTCTCGGGCTCGCGCTCCACGATCTCCAGGGTGATGGTCCCCACGGGAGGCACTTCGACACTGAGGCTGTCTGCCGTAAACGACAGGTTCTTCACCTTGTCTTCGGGCAGGCGGTCCTTGATTTTCTCCAGATTGCTCAAATCGGACAATTTGCCGTAAACGGCGCTTTGGGAGGCGGGAATCACCTTCACTCCACTCTCAAATTTCGTCATAATCTACTCAGTTCATTTTTAAGGCAAAAAAAGAACTACCCGGGCAGGAGCTGTCCGAACAGTTCTTTTCTTACTATGGATTTACAAATCAAGATTCTTACTTTCCGGCGGCGTCCCAGTGTGCAGGGTCTTTTCTCCATTCGTCGAGCGTGGGGATGTCCTGCTCTTCGATATAACCCGTACGCACGGCCACGTCGAGAACGGCTTCGTAGTTGGTGAGCGTCACCAGGGGCACCTTGGCGTCCTTGAAGGCTTTCTCGGCAATGGGGAAGCCGTAGGTGTAGGAGGCTACCATGCCGATCACCTCGCAACCGTCGCGGCGGATGGCTTCAACGGCCTTCAGGCTGCTGCCGCCCGTCGAAATGAGGTCCTCGACCACCACTACCTTCATGCCCGGACGGAGCTCGCCTTCGATGAGGTTCTCCAGACCGTGGTCTTTCGGGGTGGAGCGGACATATACAAACGGCAGGTTCAGCGCGTCGGCCACCAGCGCGCCCTGAGGGATGGCTCCCGTGGCTACACCGGCAATGGCGTCGACCTGCCCGAAACGTTCGAGAATCAGTCGTGTTATTTCAATCTTTACAAAATTGCGGAGAGAAGGATAAGAAAGCGTCTTGCGGTTATCACAATAGAAAGGCGATTTCCAGCCCGAAGCCCAGGTGAAGGGATTGGCCGGTTGAATCTTTACTGCTTTAATTTTCAATAACTTCTCTGCGAACAACTTTTCTAAATTTCTCATAGCGGATTATTGTTTATAATCAAATATGGTACAAAAGTACGGAAACAGAATGAAAATAGAAAAGGAATGCTCGATATTTTTTTTCACGCCTCATTCATTTTCATCGGAGAGGTCGATGCAGCGACCGATGTCGTCCATCGAAAAGCCGCGCCCCAGGGCGAAGCGGACGAGCTTGGCGCGGGCTTCGTAGTCGTTGCGCGCGCGGAGGGTCTTCCGCTTCGAGGCAAGCAGGGCCCGCAGGGACGAGAGGTAGGCGTCGGCGTCGACCACCTCGTCGAGCAGGGGGGCGTAGACCGACTCGGGGATGCGCTTGAGGCGCAGGGCCTGGCCGATCTTGACCTTGCCCCAACCGGCGAAAAGGGACTTGTCGCGGATGAAGGCGCGGCAGTAGCGCCCGTCGTCGATGAAACGTTCTTCTTCCAGACGGGCCACGATGCGGGCGGCCGCCTCGGCGGACAGCCCCCAGCGGAGGGCTTTCTCGCCAACCTCGGCCCGGCAATGCTCGGCCGACGAACACCAGGCCGCCAGGCGGCTCAGGGCTTCCTGTTCACTGATGGCTGCTTTCATGATTTTTCTGCGATAACGAAACGGGGGTTCTGCGAAAGGTCTTTCTCCACACGGACGTGGGTGTAGCCCAGAGACTGGAGCATGTCTGCCGTCTGGGGGCCATAGGCGCGGTTGATCTCAAAATAGAGCCGTCCGCCGCCGGCCAGCAGCTGCCGTCCCAGCGAGGCGATGCGGCGGTAGAAGCGCAGGGGGTCGTCGTCGGGCACAAAGAGGGCCAGCGAGGGCTCCCAGCGGAGGACGTTGGGCTCCATGTCGCGCCGCTCGGAGTCGGTGACGTAGGGCGGGTTGCTGACGATGACGTCGTAGCGGTCTGCGCCGTCGGGCTCGCAGGTGAGGACGTCGCACTGCTCGAAGCGCACTTCGGCCTCCAGCCGGCGGGCGTTGGAGCGGGCCACCTCGAGGGCGGGGGCCGACACGTCCCAGGCGGTGACCTGCGCGCGGGGCAGGTCTTTGGCCAGCGTGACGGCGATGCAGCCGCTGCCCGTGCCCACGTCGAGCACCCGCGCGCCGGCAGGCACCTCGCGAAGCATCCGCTCGACCAGCTCTTCCGTCTCGGGGCGGGGTATCAGCACCGCAGGGGTCACGCAGAAGTCCCTGCCCAGGAAGCGCGCCCGACCCTCGATGTACTGCAGGGGCTCAAAATTGCAGAGCCGCGTCAGAATGTCGTCCAGTTCCTGTTCGTTTTTTGAAGATAAAGCTATATCTTTGCCCAGGTAATAGTCGGCCGACGACTGCCCCAGCAGGTCGCAGCACACGATGCGCGACAGGGCCGCCGCCTCGCCTGCCTCGTAGCAGGCCGCCAGGCGGGAACGGATGGAAGCGATGGTCACTATGCTCATATTGTTGGATTGAAAAGTTTGTACAACGGGGATAATGTCGTGCAAAAGTAGGCATTCTCCCCCAAAAACGAAGAATATGGAAGACGAAAAATACATGCGCCGATGCATCCAGCTGGCGCGAAACGGACTCTGCAACACCGCTCCCAACCCCATGGTGGGGGCGGTCATCGTACACGACGGACGCATCATCGGCGAGGGCTACCACGTGCGCTGCGGGCAGGCCCACGCCGAGGTGAACGCCGTCCGCTCCGTCCGCGAGCCGGCCCTGCTGAAGGAGG
>CATXSD010000207.1 GCA_958402075.1 Mediterranea massiliensis
GGTTGATGAGGAATCCGAAGTGCAGGTAGCTCTGTGGAGGCAGGATGTGCAGGTTGGGGGCATTCAGTTCCAGCGACTTCACTGCCTTTTGTACGTAGGGGTGCAGTGGGGCGACGATGGGCATGCCGCCGGCCTTCTCGATGACGGTCTGGAGCAGGGAGTGCAGTACGGCTTTCTTCTCCAGCAGGTCGCGGCGGTTGAGGGTGAGCAGCAGGTAGTTCCCTTTCCGCAGGCCGAGGCTGGAGAACCACATGGGCTGCACCAAGCGGTGGCGGTTGAAACGGATGGTGTCAATCAGTATGTTGCCCACGTAGTGGATATATTCGGGTATCATGCCCTCCTGGTTGAGGTTGCGGTTGGCCACCATGCCGGCGGTGAAGAGATAGTCGGAAATGGCGTCCACGATGGTGCGGTTCACCTCGCGGGGCATGTTCATGTCGAAAGAGCGTGTGCCGGCTATGACGTGCGCCACCTTCAGTCCGCGCTTCTTGGCGACGATGGAGCAGCTCATAGTGGCGGTCATGTCATCTACCACCAGTACGACTTGTGCCGGATGCCCGTCCAACTCCCGCTCGAAGGCGAGCATGATGGAGGCTGCCACCTGCGAGTGGTTGTGTCCGGTGACACCGAGGTAGGCATCCGGTTTCCTCATGGAAAGGTCGGAGAAGAGCGAGGCATCCAGGCTGGTGTCATCCTGCGGACCGGTGTAGACGATGCGGTAGGAGATGTTCTTTCCTGCCTCTCTGGCGGCGTCGATGGCGCGGCAGATGGGGGCTATTTTCATGAAGTTGGGGCGTGCGCCCGATACGATTGTTATTTTCATTGTCGTAATTGGTAAAAAAATGTCGATACAAAAATACGCTTTCTTAGGGAAATTATTTGTTACTTTGCCTATTATTTTCAGAGTGTCTGTTGAAAATACACACTTATTCAATGTTTAATTTATAATTTTTAATTTTTAATTCTCAAAGTGATAATGCCAACATTTGTTCAGATACTCGATTTCATTGGCACATTTGCCTTTGCCATTAGTGGCATACGTCTGGCCTCGGCCAAGCGGTTCGACTGGTTTGGAGCGTATGTGGTGGGTTTTGTGACGGCCATTGGCGGCGGTACGATACGCGACCTGTTGCTGGACGTCACCCCGGGCTGGATGACGGATCCCATTTACTTGATTTGTACCGGACTGGCCTTGTTGTGGGTCATCCTCTTCGGTAAACATCTCATCCATCTGCACAATACGTTCTTCATATTCGACAGTATCGGCCTGGCACTGTTCACGGTGGTCGGCGTGGGCAAGAGCATCGCGCTGGGCTATCCCTTCTGGGTGGCCATCATTATGGGCAGCATCACCGGGGCTGCGGGAGGTGTGATACGTGACGTATTCATTAACGAAATTCCGCTGATATTCCGGAAGGAGATTTATGCGATGGCTTGTGTGGTGGGAGGAACCTTCTACTGGATGTGCCATCTTCTGGGGATGGAGTCTTTCGTGTGTCAGATTGTGGGCGGTGTGACGGTGTTCGTTACCCGCATACTGGCGGTGAAGTATAGGATTTGCCTGCCTATCCTTTCGGGCAATGAAGAGGAGCAGGAAGGGTAGTCCGTTATCCGTTGCCTGAGAACCTCCGGGATTCTCAGGTGAAATTCCGGGCAATGTGCAAAAGAACTTCAGGTGTTAAAAATAAGATTCCCCGGCATTTGCAACCGAAATGTCGGGGAATCTTTCATATTCCTCGTTCTCCTGATAAGGGGGAAAGAGGATGGGATTGCTAAGGGGATAAAACAAGGTTAGAACAATGCATCCTTCGTGTTGAAAAGTTTGCGTTCGTTCAGTTTCACTACCTTGCCGAATTTTTCCAGTCGCTTCAGGTCAATGTTCTTTGGGTTGCCCATGATGGAAATGCAGTAAGGTTTGTCTTTGATGTTCTCTTCGTAGAATTTCACGATGTCGTCAAAGGTCAGTGCATCTACTTTCGGCAGGTTTTCCTTTGCTGGGTCGTCTGTGTAGCCTCTGTAGCCCAAGTCTACCAGTTCCATGGCTTTGTTGCGGAAGCTGGGGTGACTGGTCAGCATGGCTTGGCGGAGGTAGCTCTTGATGTTGTCGATACGTTCCGGATTTTTCGGCATGTCGTTGACGAGACCCATCAGTACGTCCAATGCATCGTTTGCCTTGTCGTTCTGGGTACCGATGTAGCCGCGCAGGTAGCTTGCTTTTCCGGCTATGCCTTGCGTGCCGACGAATGCGTAGGCTGTATAGGCCATGGAGCGTTTTTCGCGTATTTCGTTCAGAACGATGCCGGTGAAGTCGAGACCGAAGTACTGGTTGAATGCGCTACGCAGCACGTCGTCCTTCTTGTCAGCCTTCTGCATCGGGATGTAGAGGTGGATTTGGGCTTGTTCTGCATCGTTGTTAGGCAGGAAGTAGACGGTGTTTTCGGTTACCGGCATCATCTCCTTTGCCTGCGGGGAGTTGGACGGGCGTTCGTTGGCTACCAACGGGAGGTTCTTGCTCAGGATGTCGTATACTTGGTCGAAGGGGAGTGTTCCGGTAAAGAATACCTTTGCCTCGTAGTTGGAGGCACGGTTGATGTCGCCCGTCAGTTCTGAAATCTGCAATTCGTAAATCTCCTTGTCGGTCAGCTCCTTGATGTAGTCTGATTTCTCTCCGTAGAGCATGTACTGGCGCAGCGCTTCGTTCAGGATGCTGACGTTGTCTTTACGCTGCTGGCGCATACCCATTGCCGAACCTTTCAGACGTGCCAGTTGCTTTTCGTCCAATTTCGGCATCAGAATCTGGCGTGAAAGTAGCTGGCAGGCTTGCGGCAGGGTGGCTTCGTAGCCCTCCATGATGATGTAGAGGTTGTCATCATCGGCTGTCACGTGGCAGGTTGCGTTCAGCTTGCTGAGTTCTTCTTTCAACTCTTGCGGTTCGTAGGCCCCCATGATGCCTGCGTTGTTCATCAACTGGGCGGCATAGCCAAGTTTTGGGAATTCGCGTTCACCGGCTCCGTATTGTACAACCAACTGGAATACGTTATTCTCCTTGTTGGGTGTGTAGTACATCTTTGAACGGTCGTTCAGTTGCTTGATTTGCACTTCGCCGTAGTCTGCGAATTTCTCCTCCATCTGTCCGATGGGCAGGTTTTTGAATTGTGTTGCATAGAGCGATTCTTTTCCTATCGGAGGTTCTACGGGTTTGTAACCCGGCTTCTCAATCTTGGCGTTCTTGTCAGGCTTTCCTTTTTCGATATATAGGGCCAGGTAATTGTCTGACAGATATTTCTTGGCTACTCGCTTGATGTCGTCAGTGGTGATGGCCATAATCTTGTCCTTGTAATTGAGTATGTCGCCCAAGTCCTGCTCGTTGTAGAAGGCGTTCATCAGTATCATGGCCTTGTCCTCGTTCGACT
>CATXSD010000208.1 GCA_958402075.1 Mediterranea massiliensis
CCCCGTCGTCCAGCAGGGCAAGGGTCTGGCGCACCTGCTTGTCCGTCAGGGCGAGCGGTGCGGCTATCAGGTGGGGAAACAGGTCGTTCATATCAGGGATGTTATTTTAGAAATAAAATCGGGCCAAAGATAGTACTTTTGTCTCAGATAGGATATGGCTCGGCATAACCAAATCAAAAAACTTTGTTTTTCGTTTTGCCCCTGCCCTTGTCTTTTAATATCTTTCGCTATCTTTTCATAAGATAGGATGCGGCTCGGAAGAATCAAATTGAAATTTTCATTTTCATTTTCATTTGCTTCTCCTCTCGCCTTTCGTTATCTTTGCCGCGTTGAGTGGAGGAGGTGGCAGGACTTAGTGTGCCTCAGTCCCTACCTTGGATAGCCTTCCCCGTCACCTCAAGTATGAATCAAGTAACAGGATTGTATGAATCAAGTAACAAGATTATAGGAATCAAGTAACATGATTCCTACCTGAGGTGACGGGGAAGGCAGGCAAAGGTGACGGGTTGGCCCGGCTTCCTCCGGACATTATTTATCCCAAAACGTTGTAACTATGAGAAAAAAGAACATCTTGTCCCTGATGTGCCTGCTGCTGGCCTTCCCGATGTGGGCGCAGGAGCAGCAGGAAGTGAAACTGAAGCTGGTGCAGACGAGCGACGTGCACGGCAATTATTATCCTTACGACTTCATTGTGGGCCGCGAGGCGGCGGGCAGCCTGTCGCGCGTCTGCTCGTACGTGCGGCAGGAGCGCCGGACGTATGGCGACCGGCTGGTGCTGCTGGACAACGGCGACATCCTGCAGGGGCAGCCCACAGCCTATTACTATAATTATATGGACACCACGTCCGTGCACCTGTGTGCCGACATGATGAACTTCATGGGCTACGATGCGGGCAACATGGGCAACCACGATGTGGAGACGGGCCGTACGGTGTTCGACCGCTGGGCATCGGACTGCCGCTTCCCCATCCTCGGTGCCAACATCGTGGATGCGGCCACGGGGCAGCCCCACTTCAAGCCTTACGTCGTGCTGCAGCGCGACGGAGTGAAGGTGGCTGTGCTGGGCCTGATAACGCCCGCCATTCCCGCCTGGCTGTCGGAGAACCTGTGGCGCGGCCTGCGCTTCGACGACATGGAGGAGACGGCCCGCCGCTGGATGCAGGTCATCCGCGAGCGGGAGCAGCCCGACGTGGTGGTGGGCATCTTCCACTCGGGACGCAACGCCTACGTGATGAACGGCAAGTATAACGAGAACGCCTCGGCCGACGTGGCCCGCCGTGTGCCCGGTTTCGATGTGGTGATGATGGGTCACGACCATGCCCTGGCCTGCGAAAAGGTGGTGAACGTGGAGGGCGACTCCGTGCTTATCATCAACCCCGCCAACAATGCTTCGGTGGTGGCAGCCGTGGACGTGACATTGGCGTTGAGCGACGGCCGCGTGACCGGCAAGCACATTTCCGGCGAACTGGTGCGGATGGACGGCTACGAGCCCGATGCCGAATTCACGACCCGCTTCGCGCCCCAGCGCAAGACGGTGGAGCAGTTCGTATCCAAGCGGATAGGCCGCTTCACCGAAGGCATCTCCACCCGTCCGGCCTATTTCGGCCCATCGGCTTTCGTGGACTTTATCCACCAGCTCCAGCTGGCCATCAGCGGGGCCGACATCTCGCTGGCCGCGCCCTTGTCCTTCGATGCGCAGATACCGGCGGGAGACATCTTCGTGAGCGACATGTTCAACCTCTATAAGTATGAAAACATGCTCTACGTCATGAGCCTTTCCGGCAAGGAAATCCGCGGGGCCCTCGAAATGTCGTATGCCTTGTGGACCAACCGCATGACTTCGGCCGACGATCCGCTTCTCCTCTTGCGCGACCGTCCCCGCGAGGGGGCTGCCGACCGTGCCGTTTTCCAGAACCCCAGCTACAACTTCGACTCGGCGGCAGGCATCCTCTATACGGTGGACGTGACGAAACCCGAGGGGCAGAAGGTACACATCGTGAGCATGGCCGACGGTACTCCCTTCGATGAGGCGAAGATGTATCGGGTGGCCGTCAACTCCTATCGTGGCAACGGCGGCGGCGAGCTGCTGACCCGCGGGGCCGGCATCCCGCAGGATGAACTGGAGAAACGCATTCTCTCGTCTACGGACAAGGACCTGCGCTACTACCTGATGCAGTACATCGAACGGCAGCAGACCCTCACGCCCCATGCGCTGGATCAGTGGCGGTTCGTCCCCGAAAACTGGACAGAACCGGCCTCGCGCCGCGACTATAAACGGCTGTTCGGGGAAGAAAAATAGATGCTGTATACAGGCCGCTTCCTTTTGCCCGGATAAATAAAAAAGAGACAGACCTCTTACGAAGGTCTGTCTCTTTTTGTTTGTACCCTTTTAAAACTAATCTCTCTCTTATAAAAACTAATCTCTCTATTGTTTCTTATGACGGTGCAAAGTTATGGTCTTTCATCGTTTTATCCGTTGACTTGCGTCAAAAAAACGACGGAAGAAAGGGTACATTCTTACTTTGGCCTGTTTACAGGACCCCGGAACGTACGCGGCTCAGTGTTTCGGGCGTCATGAGCAGATAGGATGCAATGTGTGAGAGGGGAGCGCGCTTGATGACTTCAGGCTGTGCCTGCATCAGGTTGTTGTAGCGTTCGCGGGCCGTCTCGAACCGCCAGGAGTCTGCTTTCACCTGCGACGTGATGAGGGAGAATTCCAGCATCTTCCGGTAGAACATGTTGACCTCCCACGACGTTTCAGCCAGCAGCATCAGTTTGTTGTAATTGAGCTGATAGAGCGTACCGTCTTCCAGCGCCTCTATCATCAGTCGGGTAGGTTCCTGTTTCAGCAGGCTCTCGATGCACATCACAATGCATCCTTCGTAGGAAAAATGTTCGGTGACGTCTTTCCCGTTCTTATAATAGAACTGGCGTACCATTCCTTTGCCCACCAGAAGAATGTCGTGGCTGATTTGGCCTTCGTCGAGAATGATTTCTCCTTTGGTGATGTCCTGTCGGACCAGAATGCCTTCTATCTGCCTTCTTCCTTCAGAATTCATGCCCGGGTATCGGGAATTTACAGCCAGATTGACTGTCTCTTTCAATAATGTATCCATCTTTTTTCTCTGGTTTTGATCATCAGACCGCAAAGATAACAAAAAAAGCCAATTTCTTGTTTATTCGGTGGGCGCTTTATTGGTTTGAATGTTAGAAGATTAAGTTTTGAGATGAAAAAACTGCGAAAAAAATATGCTGGAAAGGTTTGCACAGTCCAAAACTTTCCCTACCTTTGCAGCGCATTTCGAAAGAATGCTGGTCACAAGGAAGTTTGGGTGAGTGGCTGAAACCAGCAGTTTGCTAAACTGCCGTACGGGTTA
>CATXSD010000209.1 GCA_958402075.1 Mediterranea massiliensis
GCTGAAGCTGCGCACGTTGTACTCGATGCGGTACTCGTTGCGGCGCAACGGGGCATAGAGCTCGTCGATCAGGTAGCGGTAGTCGGCGGACGAAAGCCGCTGACGGATTTTCCACTCGCAGCCGTCGAGGTCGTCGCCACACTGGTCGATGGCTTCCTGCACCATCGCACGGGCCGGCCAGTCCTCGGCCCGGGCCACCTGGGCCACAAAGCCGTCCCAGTCTTCACCCTTCCAGTCTACGTGCCACAGGTCTTTGGCCAACTCGGGGTTCTGTTTCTGCACGTAGGCCACGAACGTCTCGGCACGCCGCTGGGAGAGGCGCATGTTGTAGGGGATGGAGCCTTCGGGAGACGCATAACCGGTGACGAAGATACCCGTCACGGTCAGGTTCAGGTTCTGCTTCACCGTACCTATCGAATGCTGCACGCTGTCCAGCTCGGCACCGTTCCGACGGAAATCAGGCAACACGTTATAGCCGTTCACCGGATATTCCAGGCGGGCCATCTTCACCTCGGCACGCCGCTTCACTTCTTCTTCCTGGGGCTGGACGAACGGAGAGGCAGCCAGCACCGGCTCCTGATAGGGCAGGATGCCGCCTGCGGCCAGCACTTCATCGCCTTCGGAGCACTCGGCACAGCCCGTGACGTAGCCGCGCAGCTCCAGGCGTCCGTTTACCATCCAGCGCCTGAAAGGTACCTCGGCGCTGTAGTCTACCGCCTGCGGCTCTCCATTGTGACGCCTGATGCGCACAGCGCCCTCTTCTTCTGTGACGGTGCCCAAAGCGATCTTGCGCCCGGTCACCTTATGGCGGACCTTGCCTTCCAGAATCACGGGGTCCAGCTCCAGCTGCCGGCTTCCGTCGGCCGACACCAGGACCGGCACCAGCCTCAAGGACTGCTGACGGTTGAGCTCCAGTGCATCCAAGCGGATGTCGGCCTCCACCCGGACACTGCGTCCGACCTTTTCGACCTTGCTGTTCTCCAGCGTCAGACTTTCCAGGTAGTGTGTCTGTGCAAAAGCTGCCGGGCCTGCAAGCAGCAGCCACCCGATGAGCAATATTGTTTTCTTCATATCCTTCCTCCTTGCCTTATTTAATAATGTATATCAGAGAGACGGCAGCCTTGGTGACGCCCAGGTAGTTCTTTTTCCCGCTACCCATCCATTCGCCGCATTCGGGGCACTCGTACTTGTCATAGTGGGCCCGCACGTAGCCCACGCCCAGCGCGGCCTCGATGCTCCAGCGCTTGCCCAGCAGCCATTGGTAGCCGTAGACCAGGCCGGCGCCATAGTACCAGCCCTCGTAGCGGTAGTTCTCCAGGTTTTTCCAAAGCCCGAAGGGCATCTTGATGCCGCCCCAGTTGTACTGGCCGCCCAGCAGATGGGCACCGACAAAGTGGCCGTTGAAACGCTCGCACAGCCAGTAGCGGGCTTCGGGCTGGGCCAGCCAGTGCTTCCACTTCTTGTTGTCGTTGAAGGTCCAGCCGTTGTAGTTGGCAGACAAGTCGAGCGTCCACTTGGGCGAAAGACCGATTTCTGTGCCCAGGTTGACCGTTGCCGTCGCATCGTAAAGCAGGTTGGTCTTGACAGCCCAATCCTGAGCCGACAAAGAAATGCTGACAAACAGCATCCATAAGAGCAAGATTCGTTTCATATTTTTCATTTTAACAGCAAAATCTCTTTCAAATTCAACGCAAAAATGCCTTTCCCGTTACTTTGCAGGTAACGGAATCCTCATTAGAGTTTACAAAGTTGCAACTTTTTTTACAAGTAAGCAAGGGTTCGTAATGAATTAACACTCATAAATTAACATTATAACACAATTTGAACGCACGTCTTTCCTATTTCACATTTGAACAGGAAAAAGATATTCAAAAAAGAGAGCCCTACCCGCACCTCCTGAAAGTCCTCCAAAGGCGTCCAGCCCATGGGGAAGAGACTTATTGTACCCCGACAATCCAAGCCAGACCATCTTTTGAAGGCATATCTCCCCCTTTACCCCCACCGGGGATGCCGCCGGACTTTATCCGACCCTTATTCAGCCTACACGTTCATTGTTCCAGACTTGTATATAAGAAAAATATAGGCCGTTACCTGCAAAGTAACGGCAGCTCATGCAACTTTAGTTATCAAATATTTTCGCACTAATTTCTAACCTAAAAACAGGTGGTTCAGACAGCCGCTACCGTCGATTTCATGGGCATTCAGGCGCAAAACACCTGTGAAAGAATCTCCCGATTCATTTGTCCAATCCGTTCATCGGTATGCCGCCGGAAATAGGTCTCCGTAACCTTAACAGACGAATGGCCCATCGCATTACTGATGAGCTCCGGCTGGTAATTGCGGTAATTGGCGATGGTGGCCCAGCTGTGGCGGGCACAATAGCTGCTGAGCATGCAGCCCACACCGGCTGCTGCCCCCAACCGCTTGAGAAGGGCATTGAAGCGGCGCAGGGCGCACTGGTACTGATGATAGGCCGCCGCACCCGTACCACGGATGATGGGGAACAGATATGGAGAAGAGCTGTCCGCGGTCTTCAGCTCCTCAACGAGCCGCATGGCGCAAGGCTCGACCCGCACCGTCAGCCAGGAACCGGTCTTGCGGCGACGGTACATCAGCACATCACCCTGCAGATCGCACTTCCGGAGATAAGCCAGGTCGACAAAGGGAATGCCACGGAGCATGAACAGCAGCAGAAACAGCCTGCGGGCCTGCTCGAGCCCGGGGTCCGGACACCTGCGCAAAGCACCGAGCCGACGGAGCACACCCTCGTCCAACGCCCGCTTGACTGTCACACGGGTACCGGTATAGACCCCCTTGAACAGACGGGGACGATAGGGAGCCAAACCGACATCGACGGCACGGAAATAAACGGCACGCAGCATCCGCATGTAGGTGGAGACGGAGTTCCACTGCAGGTGCCGCTCCAGCAGATAGTCCTGAAAGGCCTTCAACCAAAGCGGAGTGACTTCGGCAAAAGTCAGGGAAGGGCTTCCTGCAAAGTCGAGCACACGCCGGAGCATGCTGCGATAGACATGCGCCGTGCCGAAGCGCCCCTCGCCCTCCAACTGGCGGACCACCGCATGTACAAAGGTGGCCATGCATTCTTTTCGTTTCATAAGTTCACAGTTTTACAAGTTAATCCGCCACAAAATACAAAAAGAATGGAAGTTTCACAACGACGAAGGAGGCACGGAAGCGGAAAGCGGAGAAGAAAACGGCAGGAAGCAGGGGATCAACGGGCAGGGCAACGCAAACACGGCGGCTATACGCACGAAAAAGGGGACGTGCCTGACACGGCAGATCCCCTTCCTGAGGGCGTGGGCGTTGACGGATTCGAACCGCCGACCCTCTGCTTGTAAGGCAGATGCTCT
>CATXSD010000210.1 GCA_958402075.1 Mediterranea massiliensis
TGCACGGCCTCCACCACCTGTTTGATGGCTTCGTCCTGTCCGTAAATCTGTCCGGCGATGCGTTCGTACAATGCCTCCAGCGAAGCATTGTCTTCCTCCTTGAAGGCTTGGGCATCAATCTTGCAGGTGCGCGACAGCACCTCCATAATCAGCTTCTTGTCGACCGTCTGCTTGCCGTCGGCTGTCGGATGGATTTCCCGGTAGGCGCCGGCCTCGTCAATCAGGTCGATGGCCTTGTCGGGCAGGAAGCGGTCGCTGATGTAGCGGGCACTGGCCTTGACGGCATATTCGATGACTTCCGGTTCGTAGGTCACGTGGTGATAGGTTTCATATTTCTGCTTCAGTCCCTCTATGATGCGGACCGTCTCGTCGATGCTGGGCTCCTGTATGTCAATCTGCTGGAAGCGGCGCACCATGCCCTTGTTGCGCG
The DNA here is from genome assembly GCA_958402075.1 of Mediterranea massiliensis. Classification (GTDB taxonomy): domain Bacteria; phylum Bacteroidota; class Bacteroidia; order Bacteroidales; family Bacteroidaceae; genus Bacteroides; species Bacteroides massiliensis_D. Next base: position 431 of record CATXSD010000210.1, read on the forward strand.
AGAAGTACCGGTTGTATTCCTCGTAGGTAGTGGAGCCGATGAAACGGATATCCCCCTGTTCCAGATACGGTTTCAGCATGTTCGACGCATCCATCGAACCTTCGCCGATTTGTCCGGCCCCGATGAGGTTATGTATCTCGTCGATGTAGAGAATGGCCTTCTTCTCTTCGCCGAGGCTTTTCATAATGCTCTTCAGGCGCTGTTCAAATTCGCCCCGGTATTGCGTGCCGGCCAGCAGGCTTCCCAAGTCCAGCTCATAGATGCGGCTGCCCTTCAGTCGTTCGGGCACCTCTCCGGCTTCGATGCAGGCCGCCAGTCCGTAGGCCAGGGCCGTTTTTCCCACTCCCGGCTCGCCGATGTGCAGCGGGTTGTTCTTTTCTTTCCGGCACAGCACCTCGATGGTGCGTTCCAGTTCCTTTTCCCGGCCGATCAGCGGATTGTGCTTGTCCAGTTCGTCGTTCAGGCAGGTGAGGACATTCTTCCAGGGGTTGTGCTGTTCTTCCGTGTCGGTCATGTTCTCTTCCAGGCAGAAGTCATCCCCATAGATGACCACCAGTTGGCTGATGAATTCCGGAATCCGTTCTTTCAGGTGCTTTTTCAGGAAATAGCCAGCCCACGAGTCGGGCAACAGCAACATGGCCTGCACCAAGTGGGGCACCTCCAGTAGTTCGGCCCCCGATGATTCTACAAAGCCGTATGCATTCTGGAACAGCAGCTCCGACTGTACCGAATATTGCAGCTTGTAGTCTGTATCTTCCGGCACATGCTCCATTTTCTGGGCCAGGTATTCGTCTACTTCCTCTTCCATCACCGGGATGTGACAGAAACATTCTTCCACAGCTTCCGCAAAGGGGTCTTGGTTAAAGAGTGCGCTCAGGATGTGCTCCGGGGTGATAAACTCATGGCGGTAACGGAATGCCAGTCCCTGGGCAAATGACAGCGCTTTGTCTACATATACAGATTTTTTGATTTGACTCATTGGTTCTTTACAGTTTAATTGTCTTCAGGTTCTACAGTCAGTCGCAGAGGATATCCTTCCTCGCGGGCCATCTGGGTGGTTTTCTGTGCCTTGGATTGGGCGATGTCATAAGAATAGATGCCTGCCGTGCCCAGTCCTTCTATGTGAATCTGCATGGCCAGCTCCTCGGCCTGTTGCTGTGATTTGAAAAACACGAGTTGGAGCACCTTCACTACGAAGCCCATGGTGGTGAAGTCGTCGTTGTGGAACACCACCTTGTAGTGTTTGGGCTCGCTCAGTTCCACGTGTGTCTTTTCTTTACATAACGATTGTTCTTTTTCCATTGTGGTCTAATTCAGATAATGGGTTGAGGGAAGGTCAGCGCGCCGTTTCCAAGGTAAATTCCTGGCGGTCGTAGATTTGTCCGCGGGTGTCGGTCACCGCAATACGGAAGGTGGCCGTGCCGTTCTTCACACGCTTGCCCACGCTTACGGTAGCCGTATATTTCACTCCGTTGCCCGGCAGAATCTGTTCCACCAGGATGGAGGGCGAGATGTGTAGCTGTTTGGCCCCGCTGATTTCCGTCACGCTGGGAATCACGTTGTAAGCCGTTTCGCTGCCTTCGTTCATGATTTCAAAAATGATTTTACTGTTCTCTCCACCGTTCAGGATGTGGTCGCGGCTGTCGTCGATGAACCGCAGGTTGCGGATGTGCAGGGCCGACAGGGCCGACGAGGACGCATAAGGCTCGGCATACCCCTGTTCCACGGGGCGTTCTTCCGGATATTCCTGGGGGTTGTCCGTGTCGCGCGACTTGGGAGTGGTCAGTGCCCCTCCGATGGCGGCTCCGGCCAAGGGGCCGATGATGCTTCCGATGGCAGAGCCTCTGTAGCTCCCCCTCCAGCCGTGACGCGAGTCGCCCACCAGTCCTCCGATGGCGCCTCCCACGTTGCTTCCGATGGCAGCTCCTCCTACGATGGCTCCTGTGCGTGCCGGCTGGGTGGTGCCGCATCCGCCGGCCAGCAGCGATACGCCCAAAAGTGCGATGACAATTCTTTTCATGGCTGATGATGTGGTTAGGGGTTACTTTTTAGTTCCGTACTGGGCCTTGATGGCCGGAAGTTCTTTCTGGATGTCGCTGATGCGGCGGGCGTCGCTGGGGTGCGTACTCATGAATTCGGGTACTTTCCCGCCCGAGCTGGCCGACATCTTCTGCCAGAACGTGACTGCCTTGTCGGGATTGTAGCCCGCCATGGTCATCAGCACCAGTCCCATGTAGTCCGCCTCCGACTCATGCTTGCGCGAGAAGGGGAGGGTGACGCCATATTGCGAGCCGATGCCGTACACCGTACTGGCCACGGTCTGTATCATCTGGCTTTTGCCCGAAAGGCTCTGTCCCAGCAGTTGGGCGCCATATTGTGTCAGCATCTGCTGGCTGATGCGTTCGTTGCTGTGCTTGGCCACCGCGTGGGCCACCTCGTGTCCCAGCACCACGGCCAGTTCATCGTCCGAGGAAACCAGCTTCATCAGGCCCTCGTACACCACAATCTTGCCGCCCGGCATGCAGAACGCGTTCACCTCGTCGCTCTTCACCAGGTTGAATTCCCAGGAGAATTCCTGGATGTCGGCCGCCAGTCCGTGGTTGCGCAGGTATTGCTCCGTGGCTGCGGCGATGTTTTTCCCCACCCGGACCACCATGGCCGTCTGGGCCGCGTTGGTCGATTTCTGGGCGGTCTTGATATAGTCGTTATACTGGGTCAGGCTGGAAGACAGCACTTCCTGGTCGGAAACCAGCAACAGTTGTTTGCGTCCGGTGAGGGGCACCGAACTGCATCCTGCCAGCATCAGCAGGGAAAGAAAGTATAAACTACACTTTTTTTTCATAACGGTTTCGTGAGATGTTTTACAAACATACACAAAAAATGATGATTTTTGATTATGTTTGTGGCAATAAACTGAAAAAAAGAGATGA
>CATXSD010000211.1 GCA_958402075.1 Mediterranea massiliensis
TTCGTGGCCGGGTGCATCGTCTATCAGGTGCGCATCATCATCCGCCAGAACCGGATAGCCCGCCTGCGACAGGACTTCACCTACGCCATGATCCACGACATGAAGACGCCCATCACCACCATCTCCATGACCGGGCACACGCTGGAAAGTGGCTTGCTGGACCGGAACCCCGAACTGAAGAAACAGTACTTCGCCATCCTGAACGAAGAGAGCGCCCACCTGCTCGGCCTCTCCGAAAAGATTCTGACCATTGCCAAGCTGGAGCAGTCGCGCCTGAAGCTGGCGCAGGAACCGGTCAGCCTCCCCGCCCTGTTCGACGAGCTGATACAGAAATACCGCGTCCAGACCGACAAGGAGGTGACCCTTGAAACCCATTGCCCCGCCTCCCTCCTGGTGACGGCCGATGCCGAATACCTGAAGGAAGCCCTCGGCAACCTGATAGACAATTCGCTGAAGTATTCCGACGAACGTGTCACCATCCGCCTCTCTGCCGAAGAGCAGAACCGCCACATCCTTATCCGGGTGTGGGACAACGGTTGGGGCATCCCGCTAAAACAGCAGAAGCACATCTTCGAGAAGTTCGACCGCGGCGGGCTGGAATACAAGAAGGAGAAGAAAGTGTCCGGCTTCGGCCTGGGTCTGAACTTTGTACACAAAGTCATCACGGCCATGGGCGGAAGCGTTTCGGTAAACAGTATAGAGGGCAAGTTCAGCGAATTCACGCTGATGCTGCCCGTTCCAAACGAGAAACTATGATACGAGTATTGCTGGTAGAAGACGACAAGAACCTGTGCTTCATCCTGAAGAGCAGCCTGGAGCAGATGATAGGCGGTTACGAAGTGACCACCGCCCCCAACGGCCGGGAGGGGCTGGAACTGCTGGAGCAAAAGGAGTTCGACGTGATTGTGTCCGACGTAGAGATGCCGGTCATGGACGGCATGACCATGGTGCAGCACATCCGCCGGCACCATCCCCGGCTGGCCATCATCTTCATCACGGGACTGACAACGGCGCGCGACGTCATCAACGGCTACCAGTCGGGTGCAGACTTCTACATCAAGAAGCCTTTCCTGCCCGAAGAGCTGAATGCCCACATCCAGGCCGTGCTGAAAATCAAACAGAGTGCGCCTGCCCCGCAAACCGAAGAAGCTCCCGCGGAAGAAGGATATGCCATCGGCAGCTACCGCTTCCTGCCCTCGCAGCACCAGCTCTGCCACGGCACGGAGCGTCAGGCACTGACACCCAAAGAAGCACAAATACTCGAAATGCTCTGCCGCCGGAAGGGACAGGTGGTCCGGCGCGACGACCTCCTGACCGCCGTATGGGAGACGGCCGACTTCTACTCCTCGCGCAGCCTGGACGTCTTCATCACCAAGCTCCGCAAGTACCTCTCGCAAGACCCCGCCGTCACACTCAAGTCACTGAAGGGTGTCGGCGTCTGTCTGGAAGACTAAGCCTCACCGCCCTCCCACGAAGCACTGCATGAGGGTGTGACGCAGTGCTTCGTCACCCCCTCACGAAGCACTTCCTGACACCCTGACGAAGCACTGTGTCAGAGGGCCACGAAGCACCGTGTCAGGAAGGCAGAAAGAACCAAGTCCGCATGCCCTTATTTATGGGGACAGGTATAGCTGCCCTTGCCCCGGGTTTTCGAGCCATAAGCGATGGTGTGCGTGGGGCAGTAGTGGTAGCAGGCCAGGCAGTTGAGACACCGGCCGTGCCAGACGGGCATGTGTTTGCCCTCACGCTGGGGGTGTGCAGCCGTCAGCGTGATGTTGCCCACGGGACAGGCCTCCACGCAACGCCCGCAACCGATGCAAGCATCCGCGTCGGCACGGAACGCCTTGTCCGACGTCATGAAGCGGACGAAGAACGGATAGACCACGCCGGTCTTCAGCCCCGGCACACTGCCCCGCCAGGTAAAGTCGCCCCGCACCCCTGCCCTGATTTGCTCCGCCACCTGCCGGACGGCGGCCGGAGCGGCAGCCAGCTTGCGGTCGCGCACCTCGGCGCGATCCACATCGAAGCCGGGGAAGAGGACATACGTGTTGGGCATGAACACCGTGAAGCCGGCATCGGCCTGCAGACCGGCCCGTGCTACGGCCCGGCTCCACAAGCGATAGGTGCGGCCCGCATCGTCGCCGCAGGTTGCCAGCAGGCCGACGTAGTTCTGCCCGGGCACATACCCCTGCACGTCCATCGACGCCAGCACGCCCGCCAGATACTTGGGCAATCCCCACGAATGCACGGGGAAGACGAAGACCAGCGGTTCGCCCCCGGCCAACGTCACCGTCAGCCGTTCCGCTCCCGGCCTCATGTACGGGCCCATATCCATCACCGGCTGGCCGTCCAACTCCCGGGCCAGCAAGGCCGCTACATAGCGACTGTTTCCTGTTGCTGAAAAATAGAGTATCATAATGTTTCTATAACAACCATCACGCCCCGTTCGTTCATCGGGCGGGGCTTCTGTCGGCAAAAATAAGGATTAATCCGCTCTGTCCGTGCAAACCGTCTCAAGAAAAAGGCCGCCATCGGCTGTCTGCCAATAAAAAGCCTCTACAAAACCGTCGCGTTGTTCCTTTTTTTTATTATTTTTGGATAAAACAGGATGAGGCTCGGCATACTCAAACTGAAAAACTTTGCTTTTCATTTGTCTCTGCTCTCACCTTTCACTATTTTTGCAAAAACGACCATTTATCACAGAAAAACCATGAGCAAGATTTATCCGGTAGGCATACAGAGTTTTGAAGAAATACGTGAAGGCGGCTATTGTTACGTTGACAAAACCGACCTGATTTATCAATTAGTAAAAACAGGCAAATATTATTTCCTGAGCCGTCCGCGCCGCTTCGGCAAGAGCCTGCTCATCTCTACGCTGGAAGCCTACTTCCTGGGAAAGAAGGAACTCTTCAAGGGACTGGCCATGGAAGAACTGGAAAAGGACTGGACGACGCACCCCATACTGCACCTCGACCTGAACACGCAGAAATATAATACGCCCGAGGCACTGAACAATGTTCTGGAAGAGAACCTGAACTATTGGGAAAGCCTCTACGGCGCCTCGGAGAGCGAAATCGGAGTGGCCCGCCGCTTCAACGGCATCATCCGCCGCGCGGCAGAAAAAACGGGGCAGAAAGTGGTGGTGCTGGTGGACGAATACGACAAACCCATGCTACAGGCCATCGGCAATGAACCGCTGCTCACCGACTACCGCAACACGCTGAAAGCCTTCTACGGTGCCCTGAAGTCAAATGACAACTACCTGCGCTTCGCCCTGCTGACGGGTGTGACGAAGTTCAGCAAGGTCAGCGTGTTCAGCGACCTGAACA
>CATXSD010000212.1 GCA_958402075.1 Mediterranea massiliensis
GGTACCTTTCTGTTCGGCTATCTGTTCGGAAGTCTGTTCGTCGATGTAGGCCTTGCCTTCCTTAATGAGGCGGATGGCGAAGTCCCACAGCTGCTGGAAGTAGTCCGAAGCATAGTATTCGTGTCCCCACTGGTAGCCCAGCCACTGGATATCCTCCTTGATGGCCTCTACATATTCCACGTCTTCCTTGGTGGGGTTGGTGTCGTCGAAACGCAGGTTGCATACACCTCCGTGTGCGGCGGCGATGCCGAAGTCAAGGCAGATGGCCTTGGCGTGTCCGATGTGAAGGTATCCGTTGGGCTCCGGCGGGAAGCGTGTCTGCACTCTGCCTCCGTTCTTGCCGTTACTTAAATCGTTTTCCACTATTTGCTCGATGAAGTTCAGGCTTTTCTTTTCGCCTGTTTCTTCGTTTTTCAGTTCTGCCATACGTCTTGATTACATTATTTATTTATATGGCTGCAAAAATACGACTATTTTTTTGTAAAATGCCATATTGTCTGCATATATTAGCGGTGAGGGGCGGCGCAAGTGGGGCCTTTGTCGGCCGTCAGGGCGGTTGCGGGGTGCTTCTGTAACCGGTTTGTAACATTTTTGAAACATTCGCTTCATGCTCTGTTCACGTCGGTTTAACATCGGATTCGTTTCTTTGCGGCCGGGAAGCTTTGTGCTACAGCGTTTTGTCTTTCTTCCTGCAGGCTGCTCTCTGCCGGCCGACTGTTAAATCGGGGGAGAAAGGTTTGGTGAGAAAGGAGAAAATGCTTATTTTTGGCTTCCCGATGGTGGTATGATGCAATGCAATAACTAAAATAGAATGATTTTATGGTGAAATTTATCGAAAGCGAACTCGTCTTGCTGAAGAAGGAAATAGACGAAATGTGGACGTTGGTTTATAACCAGCTCGACCGTGCGGGCGAGTCGGTACTTACGTTCGACCGCGAACTGGCCCAGCAGGTATTGGTGCACGAACGTCGTGTCAATGCCTTCGAACTGAAGATAGACAGCGATGTAGAGGACATCATCGCCCTCTATACCCCCGTGGCTATCGACCTGCGTTTCGTGTTGGCCATGCTGAAAATCAACACCAACCTGGAACGTCTGGGCGATTTTGCCGAAAGCGTGGCCCGCTTTGCCATCGACGAGAAGGAGCTGACGCTGGACGCCGACCTCATCAAGAGCCTGCGCCTGCAGGAAATGATAGAACAGGTGTTGTCCATGCTCGAGCTGGCCAAGCGTGCGCTGCAGGAAGAAAGTCAGGACCTGGCCACTTCCGTGTTTGCGAAGGACAATCTGCTGGACGAAATCAATGCCAACGCTTCCGTCCTGCTGGCCGACTACATCGTCAAGCATCCCGAGACGGCACTGTCGTGCATCAATCTGGCCGGTGTCTTCCGCAAGCTGGAGCGTGCCGGCGACCACATCACGAACATTGCCGAGGAAATCGTGTTCTTCATCGACGCCAAGGTGCTGAAGCATCATGACAAGGCCGATGAAGGCTATCCGAAGGAATCGTAAACAACAAAGGTACCCTTTTCCGGATAATCGCAGGATATGGCCGCTTAAATCCTAATAAAACCAAAAATATATGAGAAAACATGTTATAAGACATACTTTTTTATTTGGTCAGTGGATTGAAAAGGGCCTATCTTTGCACCGTTATCCTGAAAACAATCTTTTTACCTTAAAAAAAAACTAATACCTATTGAAAACTGAAAACGGGACTTTGTGAAAAGCTCCGTTTTTTTTGTGCCCTGCCGGTGGGGGATGAAAAATAAGTCCGCCCGATTTTTTTGCATTGCGCACGGATTGCATTATCTTTGTCCAATCGTATTTTTAGCCATCAAACCAATAAATCGTTTTATAATATGTTTTCCGGAATAGTAGAAGAATGTGCCACGCTGGTGGCCATGGTAAAAGAACAGGAGAACGTGCATTTCACGTTCCGTTGCTCCTTCGTGGGCGAGCTGAAGATTGACCAGAGTGTGTCGCACAACGGCGTCTGCCTGACGGTGGTTTCGCTGACCGACGACACCTATACCGTCACCGCCATGAAGGAGACGCTCGACCGCTCCAACCTGGGCCTGCTGAAGGTGGGCGACGAGGTGAACGTGGAGCGCAGCATGATGATGAACGGCCGTCTGGACGGACACATCGTGCAGGGACATGTGGACCAGACCGCTACGTGCATCGACGTGCAGGATGCCGAGGGAAGCTACTACTTCACCTTCCGCTATGCGTTCGACAAGGAGAAGGCCCGTCGCGGATACATTACGGTGGACAAGGGTTCGGTGACGGTCAACGGCGTCAGCCTGACGGTGTGCAACCCCACGGACGACACCTTCCAGGTGGCCATCATCCCCTATACCTTCGAGCATACCAATTTCCACGCCATCCATGTGGGTTCGGTAGTCAACCTGGAGTTCGACATCATCGGCAAGTACATCAGCCGCATGATTCAGTATCAATAAACGGAAACGGCAGGGGAGGACATTCGCATGACGGATTTTCTGCAACTGGCGGCCAGCCGCCAGAGCGACCGCGCCTATGAGCGCCGGCCGGTGGAGCGCGAGAAGTTGGAGCGCATCGTGCAGGCGGCCTGCCTGGCACCGTCGGCCTGCAACGCCCAGCCATGGAAGTTTGTGGTGGTGGACGACCCCGAACTGGCCGTCCGTGTGGGCAAGGCGGCGTCGGGCCTGGGCATGAACAAGTTTGCCAAGGAAGCGCCTGTACACATTCTGGTGGTCGAGGAGTCGATGAACTTCACCTCGTTCCTCGGCGCGAAGATCAAGGACAAATATTTCCCCTTGATAGACATCGGCATTGCCGCCGCCCACCTGACGCTGGCTGCCGAGAGCGAAGGACTGGGGTCGTGCATCCTGGGATGGTTCGACGAGAAGGAAATCAAGCAGCTGGTGGGCATCCCCGCCGGCAAGCGCCTGCTGCTCGACGTACTGGTGGGCTATGCCGCCAAGCCCAAGCGCAAGAAGACGCGCAAGGACCTGGAGAAGGTCGTGTCCTACAACCATTATTGACCCGCTCTGACGAAGTGCTTCGTGGGGTTCTCAGGCAGTGCTTCGTCAGGGTCTCAGGAAGCACTTCGTCAGGGGGTGAGGAAGCACTGTGTCATGCCCTCACGAAGCACTGTGTCGGGAGGCCTCTGTGTGGGAGGTGGACGGATGATGCCCTCTTTCTTCTTAATGAACGTGTAAAACTGATAAAACGTGTTATATAACACGCTTTTTTAGTTGGAAAGTTTGCAAGTTGGCTGAAAGACCGTATCTTTGCAATGTGTTTTTCATAGTATTAGATTTAAGGTTAACAAAGGTT
>CATXSD010000213.1 GCA_958402075.1 Mediterranea massiliensis
TCCTGGGGTGGGGGGAGCCCGGTCGCAGGCGGGCTAGCCGGTTCTGGCGGATGATGATGCGCACCTGATAGACGATGCACCCGGCCACGAAGACCAGCAGCAGGGCGGTGGCCACGAGCAGGACGCCCATCTGCCGGATGGCAATCCAGTAAGGGTTCAGGATGGTGGCCCGCACGGCTTGCGTATGTGCTCTGTTCAGGTAGACGGGATCGGTCTGGAGCGTCTTGAACGGATGGTGCCAGGCAGAAGCGTCCTCTTCTTGAAGGGGAACGCCCAGGGAGTCGACCAGCTGGCATTTCACTTGGGCCTGATACCCTTCTTGTGCCAGACGGGCTGCGAAGATGGAGTCGGCCAGCGGCAGGGAGATGGACGAGTGATAGATGGAATCGGCATAATCGTTGGTAAGTACCGTCAGATATTCGAACAGCGTCTGGTCGATTTCCTGTTGATAGTCGAAATTCGTAGAGAAGCTGAGGGTGATGTCCTCGCCTTGGGTGTCGCTTAGCCGGTCGAGACGCGCCTTGGCCTCGTCCACAACGGCCTGCGGGAACAGACGGTTGCCGACTTGCAACAGTTCCGCCTCTATCAGCCGGTAGGTGTGGGCCAGCCACGAGCCTTGGATGGCCACGATGACAATCAGACTCAGAAAGGTGACTATTTTGATGTATTTGCCGGGCATAGGTGTCTCGATTTGTCGGCAAAGATATAACAATCTCTTAACAATCGGGCGTTTTCTAACAATAATATAAGGAAAGCATAACGAGGCCATAACCTGCATTCTGCCATAAAGGCCGTTACTTTGCGGCATGAAAACAAAAAGAATGAATGCTTTATGAAACAGATTGTAATTCTGACAATAAGTTTGATGGTGGCAGCCACCCGACTGGCGGCGCAGGAGGTAAAAGGACGTGTGGCGGATAAGGACCGGCAGCCGATAGAGGGCGCGACGGTAGTGATGCAGACGCCGGACTCCGTGTTTGTCGACGGTGTGACCACCGATTCATTGGGATGCTTTGTGTTCCATCAGACGTTGGAGCGGTATCGCCTGATTTTCCAGCACCTGCTCTACAAGAGTGTGGTGAAGAACTATGACGCGGCGGGCGATGTCGGCACGGTGACCATGGACGAACAGGGAGCCTATGCTTTGGATGAAGTGGTGGTCAGGGCCGAACGCCCCCTGGTGAAGGCCGAGAACGGCGCCCTGACCTACGACGTGGAAGCCCTGGCCGAAAAGACGACGGCAAGCAACGCTTACGAAGTCCTGACCCGTCTGCCCGGAGTCTTGGAGCAGGGCGGAAGCCTGAGTCTGATCGGAGCGGGTGGTGTGACGGTGATACTGAACGGGCGCCCGTCGTCCATGTCGGGCGAACAACTGGCCAATCTGCTGAAGAGTACGCCTGTGAGCAGTGTGGAGAAGGCGGAGGTGATGTACAGCGCACCGGCCAAGTACCGTGTACGGGGGGCAGTCATCAACCTGGTGCTGAAGGAGCGGAAGTCCGAGGAGCCTTTCCTGCGCGGGGAAGTCGGGGCCGGGTTCACGCAAGCCCGCTATGCGCAGGGCAACGGACGCATGAACCTTTCGTTCGGAGGGCGGAAGGTGACGGCAGACGTGCTCTATGCGGCCGGCTACACCAGGCGGCGGACGGGCTACGATTTCATCTCCCACCATACGCTGGACGGCGTGGTACACGAAGTGGAGCAATACAACACCGGTTTGAGGAGAAATCTGACCCACAACATCCGTACCTCTTTGGATTATCGGATAACGGAGAACGATCATCTGAATATGGCCTATACGGCAGCCTTCACTCCCAACATCAAGACGGTTGAAAACTCGACGGGCACCTTGTCGGAGTCGTCCAACGTCCGTAAGGGAGACGAACAGATGCACAACTTCAACCTCGACTATACGGCACGTTGGGGCATGAATGTCGGGCTGGATTATACCTGTTATTCCTATCCGAGCGTGCAGGAGTTCAGCAATCGGGCAGGTCGTGTCGGGCAGGAGTTTTTGGCCGACAGCCGCCAGCGCATCAACCGCTGGAATGTCTATGCCGGCCAGACGCATGCCCTGCCACAGGATTGGAGCCTGAACTACGGTATCAACTTTTCTTTTGCCAACGAGAAAAGCTCCCAGTTCTATCACTCTCAGGAAGGGGAAGACATGTCGTTACTGAACTCGGACACGGAACTGGACGAACGGACTTACAACTTCTATGCCGGACTGGAGAAAGCCTTTGGCGAGCATCTGTCGTTCTCTCTGTCCGTAGCCGGGGAATATTACCGCCTGGCCGGTTACGACCGCTGGGCTGTCTATCCCTCCCTGCAGTTGAACTATGTGCCGTCGGCTTCGCACATCTTCCAATTCTCTTTTTCATCAGACAAGGCTTATCCCAACTATTGGAGCATGCAGGACGCCACGAGTTACCTCAACGGCTATGCCAAGGTGGTGGGCAATCCCGCCCTTCGCCCCTCGACGGACTATACCGCTGACCTGACTTACATTCTGAAAAGCAAATACATCTTCAGCCTGTACTATACCCATGTAAAGGACCTGTTCGACCAGTTGGCCTATCAAAGTCCCGACGAACTGACGATGATTTATCAGACGGTGAATTACGATTACGAACAGAATTTCGGCCTTTCGGTGATACTGCCCTTCACGGTCGGCAACTTCTGGAACTCCCGCCTTACGCTGGACGGCTCCTATTTCAGGGATGTCTGTCGGGACTATCACGCCATCGGCTTCGACAACCGCGTTTGGAGAGGAGTCGTGATGCTGAACAATACCTTCCGCCTGTCCTCCAAGCCTGCCGTCAGTCTGGAGTTGAACGGCCTGTACGTCAGCCCCTCCGTTCAGGGAAATTATGATTTGTCCTCCATCTGGAAAGTCGATGCCGGACTGAAATGGACTTCTGCCGACAAGAAAGTCGAAGTCCGGCTGACGGGCAACGACCTCTTCAACAGCGCGATGCCCGATGCCCGTGTGAACGACAGAGGGCAGCGGTTCGAGATAAACCAGCACGCGGACAGCTGTTTCTTCTCCCTGTCGTTTACCTATAAATTCGGCGGCTACAAGGCAAAGGAGCACAAAGAAGTGGATACATCGCGCTTCGGTTATTGAGCCGGTCGGGAGTAACCGTTCCTTTGCCCAGCTCAAAGCAGTCGTTTAAGCAGGGAAAAGCATTGCTTTAAGCTGGGTAAACGACTGCTTTCTCCAGCTTAAACGGTTGCTTTGCCCAGCTTGACTTTTCCTGATTTAGCCTTTTGACTTTTCCTGATTTAGCTAGACAGTTTTTTGTTTTATAAACTGAAGCAGT
>CATXSD010000214.1 GCA_958402075.1 Mediterranea massiliensis
CCAGCCACTTCTGGCGCACCTCCCACGAGGTAGGGTCGGTGGTCATCCAGGCAACCATCTGCCCCATCGTCTCCACATCATACACCACAGGGAAGAGGGCGGCAGCCTGAAGGTCGTCGTGGCGGCCGGGGAAGTCGGCCAACGTAAGTTCGCGGCAGAACATCCAAAACTTGAAGGAATTGTTCAGGTAACGGGTATTCTCATCGTCCAAAGCCCCCTTGAACGCATTGTCGAATCCATAGGGGCGAACCGCCCATCCCCCGCCCTGCAAGGGCACGATGTCGACGCAGTAGCCATCGAACAACACCAGCGTCCACTGGTTGCGGGGCACACCCGTGATGATGTGTCGTGCTTCGAGTTTCCACGAAGCGGGCACACAGCTGTTTTCTATCCATACATTGTCGTTGGCTTCGGTGAACTTGACGCCCACCTCGGCGTTCTGGGTGAAGATGGAGGCGTTGGGCTTCAGCTTGCGGTGCATGATGCGCCGCTGGTCGGCCACCTTGTTTTGCAGGGCGACGGTGCTCGAAAGCAGCTCGCGGCTGGTGCCGTAGTGGTAGAACTCGCCGCCCGGCAGGGGCAGGATGGCTACCGACAGGGTGTTCAGCTCGTCGTCGGCAATGCACGGATGGGCACCCAGCGCCCGACCGAAGTCGGAGTAGAGGTCGTAGTAGCGCAGGTCGGACCAAAGCACGGCAGGGTCGGTCGGCCCTTCGGCCTTGAGCGAGCGCTTCTTGAGCAGCTCCACGGCACGGTCGCTCAGGAGCCAGATGCCGATGTCCATCAGGAAGAGGTGGGTTTGCGACAGGGCTTCGAGCTGGGCCAGCGAGGGCTTCTGAAGCATGTAGTCGAGCACTTCGGGCGTCTGGCGGCTGGAGACGAACACGCCATGATGGGTGGCCAGCACGGGGTCCACCCACAGGCCGTAGCACACGACGTCGGCCTCGGGGATGTCCTGCAAGGGCTTCGCGGCGCGGATGTAGACGTCGCCGCTGGCAATGAGGGTGCGGAGCGACTCGGGGGCACGCTCCATGATCTTTTCATAAAGGGGAAGTTGCAGGGAGAGCAGGTTCTGCCCCAGCTGCTGGCCGCGTGCCCAGCGGAACACGGGCAGGGGCGTCAGTATCTTGCCCGAGGGGGCGTAGGAAGGCAGGCGTCGGCTCTGTCCGCCGGCATGGAAGAGGATGCGCTTCTCGGCACGTGCCCCGGCCGGGCGGTGCTGCTCCCACTGGCGCAGGAGCCAGGTGGTGCCGCCACCCGAGCCCAGCTTCATGCCGACGGGGTCGGACGTACAAAACCATTCATCCGTATTCACGTGCTCCAGTTCGGAGAAGGCCTCCACCAGGTTGGGGGGCAATGACAAGAGTTTCTGCATATCTTCGTTTTTGTAGTTTCTATAATTGGCTACAAAAATAACGATTTTTGCCGTATCAAGATGAAAGTTTGTTGTCTAAAAAAACGGACTCTCGTCTTGATGCCGCCTCAGCACGCCTCGCCCACGGCTTCGGCCAGCAACGGAGGCAGGTCGAAGTGCGCCGCCTTGATGCGCCCGATCAGCTCCCGACCGGCAGGGGTCAGCACGAAGTACATCTGCCGCTTGTCCTCGCGCCCCACCTGGCGCACAATCAGTTCCTTGCCCTCGACCGAGCGGATGACTTTCGACGCGTTGGAGGCCGAAAGCCCCAAAGCCTCGGCCACCTCGCTGGAGCTCAGCTTGCCCCGCGACAGGAGCGTGCAGAGCAGCATGCCTTCGTTGAGCGACAGGCCATAGGCCTGTTCAAACTGGGCCTCGAACTCGGCGATGGCCCGATAGATGTCGCGTATCTTGCACAAAGTTTCCATATATAAATGAAGAATGTAGAATGAGGAATGAAGAACGGAGAATGAGGAATGGGGGCAAACTGGCCACACGGAAATTCTTCATTCTTCGTTCTTCATTCTTCATTCCAATTAGATGAACAAGTTCACATTCGCCTGGTCGGCACGGTCCATGTAGGTGGCCACGCCGCCCACGGTCACTTCGTCCAGCAGCTCCTCGCGGGCGATGCCCATCATGTCCATCGACATCTGGCAGGCGATGAACTCCACACCCTGTGCCAGCGCCTGCGCACGGAGGCTCTCCAGCGAATCCACGCCCTTGCGCTTCATCAGGTAGCGCATCATGCGGCTGCCCATGCCCAGCATGTTCATCTGCGAGAGCTTCAGCTTCAGCGAACTGGAGGGCATCATCCAGCCGAACATGCGGCCGAAGATGTCTTTCTGCACGGCGGGCTTATTCACTTTTTTCAACACGTTCAATCCCCAAAAGGTAAAGAATATGGACACTTTCTGACCTGTGGCGGCCGCTCCGTTGGCCAGGACAAAAGTCGCAAGCGCCTTGTCCAGGTCGTCGCTGAAGAGGATCAGCGTCTTTCCGCGGCCACTTTTTCCGCCGTTTCCGGCCTCACACGCGCCGTTTCCCTTCTCCAAAAGCACGGTATAGCGGCCTTTCGACTCCGATTTTTCAATCAGCCGGTTGCCGGTGGTGTGGCACCAGGACGAGGCGTCGCGGGCAAAACCGGCATCGGTAGCCACCACTTCCACACGCTGGCCGGGCACGGCGGCGTCCATCGCCTCCTTGACCTTGAGGATGGGGCCGGGGCATTGCAGGCCACAGGCGTTGATGCGCACCACGGGACGGTCGCACACGCACGACGCATTTTCAGCCCCTGTGGGCGACGCAGACGGCTCGCGGGTACAAGCGCATGCCTCGGTGGGCAAAACGGGCGCTACGGCCACGGAATAGGTCTTGTAGCCGCCAATCAGGTTGCGCACGTTGGTGTAGCCGTGACCCATCAGGATGCGTTGCGCCAGGTAGCCGCGCAGGCCCACGGCGCAGAACACCACGACGGGACGGTCCGTAGGCACTTCGGCCAGGCGCTGGCGCAGGTCGTCGACGGGGATGTTCACGGCGCCGGCGATGGTGCCAAAGGCAAATTCCTCGGGCGTGCGGGTGTCGATGAGCACCAGGCCGTCCTTCTTCGCTTCCAGCTCGCGCCAGGTGATGGCGGGCATGGCTCCGCTCAGCAGGTTGGAGGCCACGTAGCCGGCGATGGCGATGGGGTCCTTGGCCGACGAGAAGGGCGGCGCATAGGCGTGCTCGGTCTCCACGAGGTCGTACACCGTCCCGCCGTGCTTGATGAGCTGGGCAATCTGGTCGATGCGCTTGTCCACGCCCTCGTAGCCCACGCACTGGGCGCCGTAGAGGCGGCCCGTCTTGGGTTCGAAGGTTAGCTGCAGTCGCAGCATCAGCGCGGCGGGATAGTAGCCGGC
>CATXSD010000215.1 GCA_958402075.1 Mediterranea massiliensis
ACAACACTTTTAATGTTGGGGTCTTGGGTTCGAGCCCCAAGCGGATCACTCGAAAACCAACAAAAACCGCTGATAACTCCATCGTTATCAGCGGTTTTCTTTTTATCCTATTTCTTGTCCTTCAACGCCCTGTACAGAGTCTCCTGAATGCGTCCGCGGACGTCGAGCTCCATCAGAAGGCCATTCCAGACATGGGGATAGATGCGGTTGCTCAAGAATACATAGACAAGGCCGTTGTCGGGGTCTACCCAGGCACAGGTGCCTGTAAAGCCTGTATGGCCATAAACCGAGGCAGGAGCGGAGTCGCAACACGGATTGCTCTTCGGATGCTTCACATCGGGCTTGTCGAAGCCCAGCCCCCGACGGCTGAGGCGGGAGGTCTGCGTGGTGAAGAGGCGGCACGTCTCCTCGCTCAGGTAGCGGCGGCCGTCCCATGTGCCTCC
Organism: Mediterranea massiliensis; assembly: GCA_958402075.1. Taxonomy (GTDB): domain Bacteria; phylum Bacteroidota; class Bacteroidia; order Bacteroidales; family Bacteroidaceae; genus Bacteroides; species Bacteroides massiliensis_D. Next base: position 444 of record CATXSD010000215.1, read on the forward strand.
ATTGAGCAGCATCTGATAGATGCGGGCCACCTCCGACGCGTTGGAGAAGAGGCCGGCATTGCCCGACACTCCACCCAGAAAAGCTGCCGACTCATCGTGCACAAAGCCCCGCAGGGTGTCCTTGCGCAGGAAGTCGTCGACCGACGAAGGAACAATGTCGGCCCTCGACAGGAAGCGGAGCGGGCGGAAACCGGTATGGGTCAAGCCCATCGGGCGATAGAATTCGCGGTCGACAAACTCGTCCAGCGGCATGCCGGCACAAGCCTCGACCACCTGCTGCAAGAGGATGAAGCCCACGCAACTGTAGCGGTAGCGCTTGTCGCGCAGACGGGCCGAGGCTATCTTGCGCATCATCTCGTCCTTGAACGAGGCGGCCAGCCAGAGGCTGTCGGCCACCTGCAGGGTGCAGGAATCGGTCCGGACGGCAGAAGTGAGCCCCGAACGGAAGCGGAAGCGGGGATTGGCCCACGTGTCGCGCCCCACGCGGACGGTGTGCTGGCGGTCGGCACGGCTCTTGAACAAGGGGCCTGTATAGCTGTCCTTGTCGATGGCATCCTGATAGAACAGAAGGGTCGAGGAAAGGCCCGACTCGTGCAGGAGCAGGTCGTTGAGGGTGATGTGCTCCTTGTCCGTGCCCTTGAGGAAGGGAAGGTAGTCGGAAGCATAGTCAGTCAGGCTGAGCCGCCCCTCATCGTAGAGCTTCATCACGGCCAGCAGCGTGGCGGTGGTCTTGGTCAGCGAGGCCAGGTCGTAGACGTCCGTGGGGCGGACGGCACGGCTCCCTTCGCCGGCAAGGGTGCCGAAGGCCTTGTTGTACATCTCGCGCCCGTCCTTCCAAACCACGACCTGGCAGCCGGGGAACGCTCCCTTGCGGATGCCTTCTTCCGCGATGTCGTCTATCTGGGCAAGGATGCGCGAACTCATGCCATGCTCGTCGGGGTTGTAATGGCGGAGGGTCTTGCGGCTCATCTGAAGGCCGCTGCCCGCGGCATAGAGGTTTCCGATGCTGGCCGAGAGGCGGCCGTCGGCATCGGCCGAACCATAGAGGATGTCGACCGTGCGGCGCTGGACGTCCTCATCCGTCGAATGGGCCAGCACAACGGCAGAAGCCTGCGCCAGGTCGTGCTGGAGCTTTTCGTCGAGCTTGTGGCCCTGCACGAAGAGGGTGTAAACGACGGGGACGCCGTCGGGCAATCCTCCCTCAAAGAAGCTCTGATAGTCGGCCCACTGCTCGTCCGTGACACACACCACGATGCGCCGGTAGCCTGCCAGCTTCTTCTTCAGGGCGGCCTGGCGGGTGGCGTCCATCCCCCTGGCCACATCGAACTTGACGGGGTCGACAAAGATGGACAATTCCTGCATGAGCGGGGTCAGGTCGGTCCCTCCGCCTACCTCGAGCACTGCCACGTCCTTGAGCGTGGGGTCCAGGGGGAGGGTTTCGTTCTTGTTGTCGAGCACTGTGATGGCGGCCAGTTTCAGGCGGGACACCAGGTCGCGGACGTAAGGGGTGTTCAGACGGGTGGTGAGGCCCGAAAGGCGGACGTAGGGCTTGCTACGCAGGCCGAGGGCGTATTTGTAGGTCAGCACCTTGCGGCAGCGGCGGTCGATGTCCTCGCGCGAGAGCTGGCCGTGGCGCACGGCATGGACCACCGCCTCGACCTCTTCCTTGATGCGGCGGGGCACCAGCAGCAGGTCGTTGCCCGCCTGCAGGGCACGGAGGCACACCGAGCCTTCGCCCTGCACGCCCTTCATGGCCAGTGCGTCGGTAAAGACCAGTCCCTTGAAGCCCAGCTCGCCGGCCAGCAGGTCGTGGGCGATGCGGCGCGACAGGGAGGCGGGCACGTTCTCGGCGCCCTCGATTTCGGGCACGGCCAGATGGCCCACCATGATGCCGTTCAGCCCCGCCTCTATCATGCGGCGGAAGGGATAGAGCTCCACGCTGTCGAGCCGCTGGCGCGTGAAGCGCAGGGTGGGCAGGGCCTTGTGCGAGTCGACGTTCGTGTCGCCATGGCCGGGGAAATGCTTGCCCACGGACAGGACACCTCCGTCCTCGAGGCCGCGGGCATAGGCCACCACCTTGCGGGTCACCTCGGCAGGGTCTTCGCCGAAGGAGCGGCTGTTGATGACGGGGTTGTCGGGGTTGATATTGACGTCGGCCACGGGGGCAAAGTTGACGTGGATGCCCATCTCGCGGCATTCGCGGGCCACCTCGCGTCCGTATTCGTAGAGCAGGCTGTCGTTGCGGACGCAACCCAGCACCATGTTGCGCGGAAACTCGGGCGTGTCCTTCAGGCGCATGGCCAGGCCCCACTCGCCGTCCAGCGTAATCATCAGGGGGACGTCGGCCCATTCCTGGGCCAGGTTGGTGAGGGCCACCTGACTGGGCACGCTTCCGGCCGAGAAGAGCAGGCCGCCCACCTTGTAGTGCTTCACGACCTTGCGGAGCAGCTCCACGTTGGCCTTCGTCTGCGTGGGGGCGATGGTGTAGATGAAGAGCTGGCCGATGCGCTCCTTCAGACTCAGGGTATGCATGACGGAGTCCACCCACTGGCGGCAGCGCTCATCGTCCTGGAGGGCGTAGAGGAAAGAGGGTTCGCCCTGCGAGGGGGAGACGGGCGACATCCGCCGGGTGCTGGCATCGGTGGTGGGGCGGACAAAGAAGAGCAGCGTCAGGACGGCCATGAAGCCGATGCGTTTCCAAGTCGTGTTTCTCATCGTGCGTTCCTCCTTGTCAGTTCTTTTTCGTTGGGGTCAGGGTCAGTTTCCATTCGCCCACGTAGACGCCGTTGCGCCCGGTGTGGAAC
>CATXSD010000216.1 GCA_958402075.1 Mediterranea massiliensis
GCACGGCCTGGGCGATGCGTTCGTCGTCGGTAGCCACCCAGGCGTCGTCCAGCACGCCTGCCACCTGTTCGTACACCCGTTGTATGACGGTCTTGCCGCCCAGCATGGCCAAGGGTTTGGCAGGGAAACGCGTGGAAGCGTAGCGGGCGGGTATGATTCCTATAAATTTCAAAGCTTCGTTTTTCATTTTCAATTCTCCGTTTTCCATTTTCAATTCTTCCATGCCCTGGCGGACGTAGCCGCGCTCCATGTCGGCCGGCTTGAGCCCGCGACCGTCGCACGACAGGAGGTCGAGGTCGAGGCGCACGATCTCGCGGGGCTTGTCCTGGGGCAGGCGGCCGGCTTCGCGTTCGATGGTCTTCAGGCGCGAGCGCACCTCGTCGGCACAGAGGCCGGAGTGGAAGCACGCCACCTGGTTGGAGAAGCGGCACGGGCGGTGCAGGCAGAGGGGGTCCGTTTCGCGTTCGGCCGAGAAGCGGATGTCCGCAAAGAGCTGCGCCAGCCGTCGGCGGGCCAGGGCCATGTTCTCGACCCGACGTTCGTTGCTGCCTATACTGATGAGGTACTCCATCGCGGCGCGTCAGTTGAAGAGGTCGTCCAGGCCGGTGTCGGGCGTGGGTTCGTCCACTTCCTCGTACACCTCGCCGTTGTCGGCGCAGGGGTCGTAGTCGGGCGGCAGCTGGAAGGTCTCGGTCTCGTCGTAACCCAGGGTCTTGTCGGCATAGACCTTGTTCATGTATTTCGTCCAGATGGGCAGGGCCATGGAGGCTCCCTGTCCGTGGAGCATGGTGTCGAAGTGGATGTCGCGGTCTTCGCCTCCCACCCAGCAGCCCGACACGAGCGAGGGGGTGAAGCCCATGAACCAGCCGTCAGCGTTGTAGTTGGTGGTACCTGTCTTGCCGCCCATGTCGGCCTTGATGCCCAGACGGCGCACGCGGCCGCCGGTACCTTCGTTGATGACGGCGCGCAGCATGACGAGCATCTTGTAGGCGCTGGAGGTGCTGATGACTTCGTTCATCTCGGGCGAGAAGGTGGCCAGCACGTTGCCCTCGTTGTCCTCGATGCGGGTCACGAGCAGCGGAGCCACGCGGATGCCGCGGTTGGGGAAGGCGGTGTAGGCGCTCACCATCTCGGCCACGGACACTTCGCAGGGACCCAGGCAGAGCGACACGCTGGGCACGATTTCGCGGTTGCGGATGCCGAAGGTGTGGAGCAGGCGCTTCAGCTCATAGGGGTTGAGCTTGCTCATGAGGTAGGCCGTAATCCAGTTGTCGGAGTTGGCCAGACCCCACTTCAGCGTCACCATCTCGCCCAGGCGCTTGTTGTTGGCGTTGCGGGGCGTCCAGGGGATGCCGTTCTCGTCGAGCAGGGTGTAGGACACGTGGCGTACCTCGTCGCAGGGCGAGAAGCCGTTCTCCATGGCCAGGGCGTAGACGTAGGGCTTCATGGTCGAACCGATCTGACGGCGGCCCACCATGGCCATGTCGTACTGGAAGTGGGTGTATTCGGGGCCGCCCACATAGGCCAGCACGTGTCCGTTGCGGGGATTCATCGACATGAAGCCGGCGCGCAGGAAGTGCTTGTAGTAGCGGATGGAGTCGAGCGGCGTCAGCACGGTGTCCACCTCGCCCGCCCAGCTGAAGACGGTCATCTCGTGCGGAGTGTTGAAGGCCTTCATGATTTCGGCCTCCGAGGCGCCGCCCTTCTTCATGAGGCGGTAGCGGTCGGTCTGGCGGATGTTGCGCAGCAGAATTTCGTCGACCTGCTCCTGCGTCAGGCGGAAGCTGTAGGGAGCCTTCTTGCGGCCTTTCTTCTCCTTGAAGAAGTAGCCCTGCAGCTCCTTGAGGTGCTCGGTCACGGCCTCCTCGGCATACTGCTGCATGCGCGAGTCGATGGTGGTGTATATCTTCAGTCCGTCGGTATAGAGGTTGTACTTCTTGCCGTCCTTGCGGGTGTTCTTCTCGCACCAGCCGTAGAGGGGGTTGTTCTCCCAGTCGATCGAGTCTTCGTAGTACTTCTGCATCTGCCAGCCGCGGTAGTCGGACTTGACGGGCTTCTTGGCCGTCAGCACGGCGCGCAGGTACTCGCGGAAGTAGGGCGCGGGGCCTTCCTTGTGATCCACGCGGTTGTACTTCAGCTTCAGGGGCAGGGCCTGCAGGGAGTCGCACTCTTCGCGGGTCAGGTAGCCGGCCTTGCGCATCTGGTCGAGCACCACGTTGCGGCGTCCGCGGGTGCGCTCGGGGCGGCGCACGGGGTTGAAGAGCGAGGGGTTCTTGCACATGCCCACCAGCGTGGCGGCCTCCTCAATCTTGAGGTCCTTGGGCTCGCAGCCGAAGTAGGTGTAAGCGGCGGTCTTCACGCCCACGGCGTTGTTCAGGAAGTCGAACTTGTTGAGGTACATCGTCAGGATTTCTTCCTTCGTGTAGTAGCGCTCCAGCTTGACGGCGATGACCCACTCGATGGGCTTCTGGAAGAGTCGCTCCACGGTGTTCTCCGCGTTGGGCGAATAGAGCTGCTTGGACAGCTGCTGGGTGATGGTGCTACCGCCGCCGGCGTTCTTCTGGAAGAGGAGGCCGCGCTTCACCACGGCACGGAACAGGGCCTTGGCGTCGATGCCCGAATGCTCGGCAAAGCGGACGTCTTCCGTGGCGATGAGGGCGTTGATGATGTGGGGCGACAGGTCCTGATAGCCCACGTAGACGCGGTTTTCCTTGCTGTACGAATAGGTGCCCAGCGTCTTGCCGTCGGCCGAGAAGACCTGCGTGGCAAACTTGTAGTTGGGATTTTCCAGGTCTTCGACGGGCGGCATGTAGCCTATCCAGCCCTTCGAGATGGAGGTGAATACCAGTACGCATGCCAGCAGCATGACGGCCAGGAATATCCAAAGTATGATGACAACTTTTTTTATCATGTTCAGCGTTTCTTTTTTTGCTTCGTTTTAATAACATGCAAAGATACAACTTCCGGCGCAATTACGCAAGAGGGTCCCGCACTTTTCGGCGGCTGTTCAAGACCAAATACACACTATCCCGGCAACTTGCCGGATAAACACTTTTTAACTTACAGATGACAGATGACAATTACAGTTTAGTGAAATGAGTGTTCGCAGCATCAAAAAAAAAAAGTATAAGATAAAGATATTATATTATAA
>CATXSD010000217.1 GCA_958402075.1 Mediterranea massiliensis
ATGCGGGCGCGGCGCACCAGGATATCTTGAATGGTATTATTAAGCATGTGTCCCATGTGGAGCACACCGGTGACGTTGGGAGGCGGGATGACGACGGTGTACGGTTGACGGCCATCGGGTTTTGAACTGAACAGTTTGTGGTCCAGCCAATACTGGTACCACTTTCCCTCTACGTCGGCGGGATTGTACTTACTTGCTAATTCCATTTCTCTTTAAATCTATAAAATTAAAATTGTTTGCGATTATGGGCACAAAATTAGTAATTTATTGCTTTCCATCGGCAAAAGCAACAGAAAGATTTGTCTATCTTTGCGCAAAGACGGCGGTTTTGCTCCGGTTCAAGCGGAGTGTACCGTCGGTTCAAAGGCTTTAAACTCTTAGTTTAAACGGAGTAAACTGACAGTTTAAACGCATTAAACTGACAGTTTATCGCTATTAAACTGGCAGTTTATTTTCTACAAACTGAAATAAACTGATAGTATGCTGACATTCAACACTCTAAGAAATACGTCGAAAGGCGGCGACAGGACTGCACGCCCTTGGTGGAAACGTCTGAAGAAACGCCACTATGTACTGATGGCACTGATACTTATCGTGTGGTTCGTACAGCTCCTGCCTGCCGCGGGAGCCTGCTACGCCCGATACATGTACCCCACCATAGCCCGCGTGCTGACCGCCGTGTCCGACCTCATCCCCTTCGCCGTGGGCGACCTCTTCATCGCCCTCAGCATCGCCGGCCTCATTGCCTGGCCTTTCTACGCCCGCCTCCGCCGCAAGAAGCCCTGGCGGCGCATCGCCGGCTGCGAAGTGGAGTACCTGCTCTGGATTTACGTCTGGTTCTACCTGGCCTGGGGACTGAACTACTCGCAACCCGACTTCTACCAGCGGACAGACATCGCCCGCACGGCCTACACGCCCGAGAACTTCGCCCGCTTCACGGACGCCTACATCGAACGGCTGAACGCCTCATATACGCCTGTAGACAGCATCGACACCGACGTGGTGCGCACGGAGGTGGTACGCGGCTATCGGGCCATCAGCCCTGCGCTGGGCGTGCTCCCGCCCACGACCGACCGCCCGCGGGCCAAGACGATGCTCTTCACCCCCTTCATCTCGATGGTGGGCGTCACGGGCAGCATGGGTCCCTTCTTCTGCGAATTCACCCTGAACGGCGATCTCCTGCCGGCCGAGTACCCCGCCACCTATGCCCACGAGTTGGCCCATCGGCTGGGCATCACCAGCGAGGCCGAGGCCAACTTCTACGCCTACCAGGTATGCACCCACTCCAGCGTACCTGCCCTGCGCTTCAGCGGCTACTACTCCATCCTCTTCCACGTGCTGGGCAACGCCCGCCGCCTGCTGGACGAGGCTGCCTATCAGGCCCTTGTCGACAACATCCGCCCCGAAATCGTCCAGCTGGCCAAGGACGACCAAGCCTACTGGTCGGCCAAGTACAGCCCGCTGGTCGGCGCCGTGCAGGACTGGATCTACGACCTCTACCTGAAGGGCAACCAGATAGAGAGCGGCCGCCAGAACTACTCCGAGGTGGTGGGGCTGCTCATCTCGTACGAACTGAGTAAGAAATAGAAGCTATCCATATCAGAAATTATTTCATCCAAACGAATCATTTTCTCAGATTTTATATTTATTTTTGTTGTATCTGTCAGAATCCGTTTGACTACTCTGCCAGTAAGATACTTACAACTTTAAACGGCCCTATGACAAAGGAATCGTTTATACAAACAACGTGACACATGTCTAACTATAATATATAGGCTATGAAACAGATGTTCTTACTCATATTAGTACTATTGGCAGGAAACCTTATTCCCCTACACGGACAAAATGCATTGTACACCCTCCGTTTCGATCTGGTAAACAATGAGCCCGGAAACGGATACGTAAAAATCTACGATAACGAAACAATAGAATTTTATGGGAATGGCAAGGAATCATTCCATCACACGTTTTCCTTTGTATCGCTGAGCCTGGTTCTTGACAACTTCCTATGCCTATACAGTATAAGCGGCAATACGGATACAAAATATGCCAAACCATATATCATGCTCATGGGCGGCAAGAATGCCATGTATATCGAAGCCACACCCAATGATACAATATTGAACACACTGCGCTGTTCCAATGAAAATGCCAATGACAATGTGTATGCATCACTGCTGAAGGCCTACGAAAACAAGACAGATGTATTCGCCAATTTCAGAAGCATATCCGATCTTGAATTGCCCTTGTCCATTGAAGGATGGACCTCGACACATACGGTCAGCATACCTTCTGACGAAGGGGAAAAGGCATATTCCGTGCGTACCAAGAGCGGCAAATACGTCAACGAAACAGAAGTGGGCGAATATGAAGTATGGACGGACGCCAACTGGCTTACGATACGCACCCAAACAGATGCAGCCTTTCTTTTGAAATGGGAAGCCAATACGACTGGAACAGCACGCAACGCCAATGTCTATGTGAAAGGCGAAGACAAGACAACACAGATGACAGTAAGCCAGCCGGCCCTAAGGGTAGCAATAGAAAAAGTATGGGTGGAGCACAACAAGCTAAGAGGTCTCGTCAAAGGTATGAAGATACACGTAAAATTCAGTACCTATGGAGTCAGAGGAATGACCGGGAGCTGTACTGCCTACTTCAGCTTTGCCAACGGCACACGCCTTATGGACTATAACGGAGCATTCAGAGCCATGGACGGACAGGTATCTTGCGGAGGTTCGTTTGTACCCAATTATGACTCCTGCATTTTCAACGATTATGAACTTTTCATGCCCTACAGTGAACTGCACATCAATGGGAAAGCAGACTGTAAATTCCAAGTACAAGTGATGATTGGAGGTCAATACGCTTCCAGCCAGGACGTATTGTTCAATGTTTATTAATCTGCCTACAAAAAGCCAACCATACTTTATCTAAAAAATCTTCGTACCTTTGCGGAAAAGAAATCAAAACCGAAAAAGAGATGCAACATACCCGTAAAGAACAGATGGAAGCCTTTGGACGCTTCCTCGACATCCTCGACGAACTGCGCGAGAAATGTCCCTGGGACCGCAAGCAGACCAACGAAAGCCTGCGCCCCA
>CATXSD010000218.1 GCA_958402075.1 Mediterranea massiliensis
CAATAAAACATACAACTACCATGAAAATGAGAAAATTTACCCTTATTCTGACGTGCTGCGGAATGGCTTTCCAGATGGGGTTCGCCCAAGAACTTCCCAAATGGGCGAATAAGGCCCGGAAAGCGGTGTTTTCCGTCGTCACGTATGACAAAAACAATCAGATTCTCAATACCGGCAACGGATTCTACATCGATGAGAACGGCACGGGTGTTTCAGATTATACCTTATTCAAAGGAGCCGAACGTGCCGTCGTAGTCACTGCCGAAGGAAAAGAACTTCCGGTAGAATACATTCTGGGAGCCAACGACATGTACGACGTAGTGAAATTCAAAACGGCTTCCGATAAAAAGATTGAAGCCTTGCAACCGACCTCACGTCCGGGAGCAGTGAACGAGACCGTGTACGTATTGCCCTACTCTACTCAGAAAGCAACGACGGGTACGCACGGCACCATTGCCAAGATTGATACCATCAGCAACAACTCTTTCTATTACACCCTGAACATGAAGACGGGTGACAAGACAGTCAGCTGCCCGGTGATGAACGCTGAAGGGGAAGTGATAGGACTGGTACAGAAAAACAGCGACAAAGAAAGCACTTCGAGCTATGCCATCGGCATCGGATATGCCAAGAGTCTTTCCATCAGCGCCTTGTCGGTCAACGACTTTGCCCTGAATGCCATCGGCATCCGCAAAGGATTGCCGGAAGACGAATCACAGGCACTGGTGTACGTGTACATGGCTTCATCCAACCTGACCCGTGATGAATACCTGAACTTGCTGAACGAGTTCATCCAACAATATCCGAAGAACAGTGAAGGTTACTCCCGCCGAGCCACTTGCTACATCGGCTATGGTGACGACGCCCACTATGCACTGGCCGAAAAGGATCTGGACGCCATGGTAGAAGTCGCCGACAACAAAGGAGATGCCTACTATAACCGTTCCAAACTGTTGTATAACTACGTGCTGGGATTACAGGGTGCCAAACCTCATGGTGACTGGACGCTGGAACGGGCACTGAAAGAAATCAATATGGCCCTTGAGAACGACAAGCAGGGATTGTATTACCAGTTGCAGGGCGACATTTATTTTGCCATGCAGAAATATCCGGAAGCTTTCGCCAGCTACGAAGAGGTGAACCGCTCCCCACTGGCTTCGGCTGCCACTTTTTATGCAGCAGCCAAGACGAAGGAATTGATTGAAGGTGCTTCCAAGAAAGAAGCCATCGCGTTGATGGACAGTGCCGTGGCAAAATACAACCCACCCTACGGCAAGGAAGCCGCACCCTACCTCTACGAACGTGGACGCATGAAAGCGGAAGACAACCAGTTCCGCGAAGCTGTAGTAGATTATAACCTCTTTCAGGAGGCCATGATGGGACAGGTTTCCGCCGAGTTCTATTTCATCCGCGAACAGGCCGAGATGCAATGCCGCATGTACCAGCAGGCCATCAACGACATCAACCAGGCCATCGAAATGGAACCGAAGAGTGTGGAATACTGGGTAGAAAAGGGTGGAATCCATCTCCGGGTCAACCAGTTGAATGAGGCCATCGAAGCCTTGAACAAGGCCATTGAACTGGACGCGCAGAATTCTGCCGCTTACCGCATGCTCGGTTACTGCCAGCTACAGCAGAACAAGAAGAAAGAAGGGCTGGCCAACTTGGAGAAGGCTGTCAAACTGGGTGACACCGTAGCCAAGAGCCTGCTGGAAAAATATAATAAATAATCGTTATGAACAACAGAGTCTGTCACCTTTTCGGTATCCGCTATCCCATCATTCAAGGAGGAATGGTGTGGTGCAGCGGCTGGCGACTGGCTTCAGCCGTCAGCAATGCAGGCGGACTGGGGTTACTGGGAGCCGGCTCCATGCATCCGGAAACCCTGCGCGAACACATCCGCAAATGCAAGGCGGCCACCGACAAACCGTTCGGCGTCAATGTACCGCTGATGTATCCTGAGATTGACACCCTGATGGACATCATTCAGGAAGAAGAAGTGAAAATCGTGTTTACCTCTGCCGGTAACCCGAAGACATGGACCTCCAAACTCCAACAGGCAGGCATCAAGGTAGCCCATGTGGTATCTTCCAGCCGTTTCGCCATGAAATGCGAGGAAGCCGGAGTGGATGCCATTGTGGCTGAAGGTTTTGAAGCCGGCGGACATAACGGACGGGAAGAGACTACCACTTTCTGCCTGATTCCGGCAGTGAAGAAGGTATGCACCGTCCCTCTCATAGCCGCAGGAGGTATCGTGTCGGGAGAAGGTATCCTGGCTGCGGAAGCCTTGGGCGCTGAAGGTGTTCAGATGGGCACCCGCTTCGCCCTGACGGAAGAGAGTTCAGCCCACTTCACTTTCAAGGACCGATGCCTGCGACTGAACGAAGGGGATACCCAACTGACGCTCAAACAGCTTTCCCCCACCCGTCTGGTCAAAAACGATTTCTACAAACAGGTGGAAGAAGCGGAACAAAAGGGTGCTTCCGTGGATGAAATGAGACTGCTGTTAGGCAAAGGCCGGGCCAAGAAAGGAATCTTTGAAGGCGATATCTATGAAGGAGAGCTGGAAATCGGACAAGCCGCCTCTCAGGTTCACGAGTTACAGACAGTGGATGAAGTGATGACGGAGCTGGTGGAAGATTACCGCAAGGCCCTCCGCCAACTGCAGGACAAGCAAGGCTGGTAAGCTAGTAAGATGCTAATAGAAACAAGGCCTACCGAAACAGTCCGAAACCCCGCCTGCAAGCCTCAACCATAAAAAGTCTCCCAGTATTTGGAGACGTAGCATATTGGAAACAAATACACCTCAGGAATTAGAGAGCTGTCAAGAGCCTCCGGATTTGAGGACGTATTAACAAAGGAATCCCCTTATTCTTCTACTTTCCTTTTATGAGGGAGAAAGAGAAAAATAAGGGGATTCTTATATTATCACACTTACGAACTACCGGAAATTCCACTTCCTACTTATTCCGTTTCAGGAACAACGAGTTGGTAATGGTAGACGGAAGTTCCTCCTGATAGTGCGTCACCATGATCAAGGTCT
>CATXSD010000219.1 GCA_958402075.1 Mediterranea massiliensis
GGGGTGAAGATGATGCGGACAGCCAGGATGTCATAGATTTCCTCGAAAGGCACGTGCTTGGTCTGCATCTTGTTCCAGATGGAGTAGATGGACTTGACACGGGCCAGGATGTAGTATTTCATGCCCATCTTGTCCAACTGCTCACGGATGGGGGCGGTGAATTCCTTGAATACCTTGTCGCGCTCGGCGGCGGTAGCTTCCAGCTTCTGGGCGATCGTGGCATATTCCTCGGGGTGTTCGTACTTGAAGCTGAGGTTCTCGAGTTCGGTCTTGATCTTGTACAGGCCCAGGCGGTTGGCCAGCGGGGCGTAGATGTACATCGTTTCGCCGGCTATCTTGTACTGCTTGCTGGGGAGCATGGAGCCGAGGGTACGCATGTTGTGGAGGCGGTCGGCAATCTTGATGAGGATGACGCGGATGTCGTCGCTCATGGTGAGCAGCAGCTTCTTGAAGTTCTCGGCCTGTGCGGAAGCCTTGTCGCCGAAGATGCCGCCCGATATCTTGGTCAGCCCGTCCACAATCTGAGCTATCTTGGGGCCGAAGATGTTCTCGATGTCCTCGACGGTGTAGTCGGTGTCTTCCACCACGTCGTGCAGCAGGGCGGCACAGATGGAGGTGGAGCCCAGTCCGATTTCAGTACACACAATCTTGGCTACGGCGATGGGGTGCAGTATGTAGGGCTCGCCCGAACGCCGCTTGATGCCTTTGTGCGCCTGGTTGGCAAAGTTGAATGCCTTGGTGATGATTTCCACGCGTTTGCGGTGCTTGGTGGCCAGGTAGCAGTTCAGCAGGTCCTGGAAAGCTGCTTGTATCATCGCTTCTTCCGCTTTCTCTTTCTCTTTCAGATCAAGGTTCTCTTCCATATCCGTATCCAATTTTCTTCACTTTCTGCAAAAATAAGCAAATTTTGACATCAGACAAGCATTTTGTCGCTTAAAACAGCAGTGATGCCTGAATTATTTCGTGGGAAAGGCTTGTTGTGTTGCGTCACTTGTATATCTTCAGCGTTCTTCCTTCACGAATGTTGTTGCCTCTCAGCCCGTTCCAGCTGCGCAGCTTGCTGACACTTACGCCATAGCGCAGGGCGATGCCTCCCAGCGTGTCGCCTTTTTTTATCTTGTAATAGGTGGGCTTGCCGGTGCCGGCCACGGCTTTGGAGGTGGTAGTACGCCCGTTGCCGACGGCCACGGTGCGGCGGTTCTTGAACAGCTCGGCCTGGCGGTGGTTATAGATGGTGTCCTGGTTGTCGATGAAGGTGCTGATGGCATTCATGGGCAGGCGCAGGGTCTGCGGCTTGCTGTCGCCGGGGATGATGTTGCGCTTGTACTGCGGGTTGAGGCTCTTGAGCTCGTCCATCGGCACGTGGCAGATGTCTGCCACCTGCTCGAAGTGGAGGTTGCGGCTCACTTGAACGGTGTCGGTCGCTGCGGGGATGTTGGTTTCCATCGGGCAGATGTTGTGCTTGCAGTAGTAGGACATGATGTAGTTGGCCGCAATGAAGGCAGGCACGTAGCCGCGTGTCTCGCGGGGCAGGTAGTTGTAGATGTCCCAGTAGTCGGTCTTTCCTCCCGCCCGGCGGATGGCCTTGTTGATGGTGCCCGGCCCGCAGTTGTAGGCGGCGATGACCAGGTTCCAGTCGTTGTAGATGCCGTAGAGGTCCTTCAGGTAGCGGGCGGCGGCCCAGGTGGCCTTGATGGGGTCGCGGCGTTCGTCTACCAGGCTGTTGCTTTCCAGTCCGTAGATCTTGCCCGTCTGGAGCATGAACTGCCAGAGGCCGGCGGCTCCTGCACGCGATACGGCCGAGGGGTTGAGGGCCGATTCGATGATGGGCAAATATTTCAGCTCGAGGGGCAGGCCGTAGGCGTCGAGGGCTTTCTCGAAGATGGGCATGTAGAAGTTGCAGGCACTGAGCATGAAGGAAACCTGGTTGCGCAGGCGGGTGGCATACATGTCGATGAACTTGCGCACGATTTCGTTGTAGGGCATCTCCATGATGACCGGCATGCGCGACAGGCGGTCGATGTACACCGAGTCGCTGAACAGCGGATTCTCGTGCGAGGTGCTGCAGTCCTTACCCAGGTCGATATAGGTCTTGGCCTTCCAGTCGTTCAGCAGGCTGTCCAGCGGGTAGGTCATGCTTCGGGGCAGGTCGATGGTCTCTTCGCGTTGGGTTCCGTTGTCGTTGATGACTACGTTGACACTCTCCTGGGCGCAGAGCGGAGCGGCCAGGAAGGTGGCGAGCAACAGGGCGGAACGTATGATCAGTTTCTTCATATCTTTTTCTCTATGTCAGTTTGGTAGTGAGTATTCATTTTGTCAGAAACGGAAGCTGCACTGCACGCCCACGGACTTGTCCTTCAGCGTGGTGGGGTTGTAGCTGCCTCCCACCTGGTTGTTGAAGAGCGTGGGTTCGACCTTCATGCTCAGGTCGGGGCCGATGTCGAAGTTGGACAGCTCGGCATCGACGTAGGCGTCGACCACGGACAGCAGGTAGACGCCGATGAAGGCGAAGATGCTCAGGTCGCGCCAGCGGCGGTAGGTGTCCTTGCGCTTGCGCAGGGTCTCGGTGAGCTGCGAGTGCGACACGCGGTCCATGTAGCCCGGCGGAAGCAGGTCGGTGATGCTGCTCGAATTCCAGTTCTCGTTGACGGCATCGACGTAGGCAGCCTGGTAGTCCTTGTACATCTTGCCGTTCCACGTTAGGGCATAGGCGCAGCCGGCAAATCCTCCGTAGACGATGGGCAGTTTCCAGTACTTGCGGTTGTAGATTTGTCCGCCGCCGGGGATGACCAATGCCAGCCAGGTGGCCTTGGTGGGGTTGGGTACCCACTGCTTGCGTTTCAGCTCGTGGCTCAGGCTGTCGGTGTTCACCTTTTCCCCTTTCAGCTCGGGGGTGGCTGTCAGTTCGAGCAGCTGCTGCCGGTTGGAGTCGGCGATGCTGTCGGCCACGGCCTGCCTGTCGGCCCCCAG
>CATXSD010000220.1 GCA_958402075.1 Mediterranea massiliensis
AGACGTTGAAGGAGGAATGTGCCGACTTCGCCCGCCTCTCGCAAAGCCGCGTGTACGAAAACCTCTCCTTCCGCGCCAACGTCATCGCCTGGCTGAAGGCGTGCGTGCTCTTCGTGGCCAACGGCTGTCAGTGGGACAAGGCGTTCGAGGATTTCATCCGCTGGTCGCTCCGCTACGACCTGGCCTGCAAGATGGAGTTCTTCGGGGCGGACATCGAAGAGGCACAAACAGTCAGCCTGCGCAACACCAGAGGCCCGCGCAACCTGCTGGAACTGCTGCCCGACGAGTTTACCTTTCGGGAAGTGGTACAAACGCGGCTGAGGGAAGGCAAGAATGAGGAAGGCACCTACAAAATGCTCCGGCAATGGATACACCGGGGATACATTCAACAGTTGACAGTTGACAGTTATCAAAAACTAAAATTCAGAAAAGATGGAACTTACATTGACAAGAACTGACAAGAAGACAGGCTGCACGCTGGGCGTGCTGGCCGTGGACGGAAAAGAGGTGTGCGACACGATGGAGCCCACGTGGCGCGACCTGCGGAAGGAACCCAAGGTGAAGGGCTGCACGGCCATCCCCGAGGGGCGCTACCCCGTGGTGATCACCCTCAGCCCCAAGTTCGGCAAGTGGCTGCCCCTGCTGCTGAACGTACCCCAGTTCGAGGGCATCCGCATCCATGCGGGCAACACGCCCATGGACACGGAAGGGTGCATCCTTGTGGGCGAATACAACGAGGAGACGCGTCGGCTGGAGTGCTCCACGCTCTACGTCCGCCTGCTGAAGCAGCTCATCGTGGAGGCGAAAGACAAGGGCGAAGGGGTGTGGATCACCGTCCGATGACGGGCCTTCACTCTCCGCAGGACACCACGACTTTCACGGGCCGATGGTCGGACTCGATGGGGGCGTCGAACACCTCGGCCTGTGTGCAGCCTGCCTGCGGGGGGTCCTGGCGGAGGAGGGCGATGTAGTCGATGGTGGTCTCGGGCGCGTCGGCGGGGAAGGTATGCGCATCGGGGGCGGTGAGGATGTCGAAGTGCTTCTTCATCTCCGAGAGGAAGGGGGAGCGGGGCGTGTCGTTCCAGTCGCCCGCCAGGAAGACAGGCTTCTGATAGCCCTTCAGGGCGCCGACGATGACGGCCACGGAGGCCAGGCGGTCTTTCTCCGTGAGCGAGAGGTGCGTGCAGGCATAGACGTAGTGGGGAAATTCGACCACCAGCAGCGCGCGCCTCTCTTCGTCGCCCGGCAGGGGGAAGCGCTTCACGTCCACAGGCTGCTCGGCGCACAGCATGCCGATGCCGTAGGTGCCGCCGTTGTAGTCGATGGCGGGCGCGTAGACGGGGTGCATGCCCGTGCGCCTGCCCAGCTCCTGGAGCACGAAGAGGCCGTGGCTGCGCTGCGTGGCGCTGTCGGCCTCCTGGATGGCGACGGCGTCTGCACCGAGCTTCCTGATGACCGCGGCAATGCGGTCGTAGGACACCTGGCCGTCGAGCCCCTTGGCGTTTCGGATGTTGTAACTGGCCAGCGAAAGTTGGGAGCAGGAGGCGCTCTTCGTCTGTCCGTAAGCGGGCAGGCAGGGGAGCAGGGAGAGCAGCAGGGCTGCCCACAGGAGGGAATGGGGGTGTTTCATTGTTTTTCCAAAAGAAAATTATCTGTTTGCCATAACGGAAACAAATATAGGGGTTATTTCGGAAACGGCCGCCATGGCGCGGGACTATTTTATGCGGAAAATGAGAAGGAGGCAGCAGGCATGGGGTAAAAAAACATGTCATCCTGAATGGAGTGAAGGATCTCAAAGCTGCACAATCGCTGTTCCGAGATTCTTCGCTCCGCTCAGAATGACATGCGTCTGGATGCGTCCGCCCTTAGAACTGGAAGTAGTTCTTGGCGTTGTTGTAGCAGATGTCCTCAATCATCTGGTTGATGCGGCCCATTTCGCTGGCGGGCAGTTCGCCGTTCTCCACGTCGCGGCCCACGAGGTTGCACAGCGTGCGGCGGAAGTATTCGTGGCGCGGGTAGGAGAGGAACGAGCGCGAGTCGGTGAGCATGCCCACGAAGCGGCTCAGCAGGCCCAGCAGCGACAGGGCGTTCATCTGCTTCTCCATGCCGTCCTTCTGGTCGAGGAACCACCAGCCCGAACCGAACTGGATCTTGCCCGGCATGGTGCCGTCCTGGAAGTTGCCCAGCATGGTGGCAATCACCTCGTTGGCGCAGGGGTTGAGGTTATAGAGAATGGTCTTGGTGAGCTTGCCCTCGGTGTTCAGGCGGTCGAGGAACTTGGCCATCTGCTTGGCGGTGGTGAACTCGCCGATGGAGTCGAAGCCCGTGTCGGGGCCCAGGAGCTTGAACATCTTGGTGTTGTTGTTGCGGATGGCGCCGTAGTGGTACTGCTGTGCCCAGCCGGTCTCCCAATCCATCTCGGCGAAGATGACCAGCATGGCCGACTTGAACTTCAGGATTTCTTCGTGCGTCAGTTCCTTGCCGCCGTACACCTTGTTGAAGATGGCCTTGATCTCGGCCTCGGTATAGTCTTCGGCATAGAACTCCTCGATGCCGTGGTCGGACAGGCGGCAGCCTTGCTGGGCGAAGAACTCATGGCGGCGGCGCAGGGCGGCAATCATGTCGTCGAAGGTGGAGATGGCAACGCCGCTCACCTCGGCCAGCTTCTCGACGTAGGCGCGGAAGTCGGCCGGCACTTCGACGGCCATGGCCTTGTCGGGGCGCCAGGTGGGGAGCATCTTGATTTCGAAGCCGCTCTCGCGCGTCTTGATGTGGTACTCCAGCGAGTCGACGGGGTCGTCCGTGGTGCAGACGGTCTCCACATGGTAGCGGCGCATCAGGCCGCGGGCGGAGTATTCGGGCTGGCGCAGCTTCTCGTTGCACTCGTCATAGATCTCGCGGGCGGTCTGCGGATTGAGCACCTTGGTGATGCCGAAGGCGGTCTTCAGCTCCAGGTGGGTCCAGTG
>CATXSD010000221.1 GCA_958402075.1 Mediterranea massiliensis
CTGCTCGTGCCAGAATACGGCCGAGACGGTGGCCTGTGTACTGGCCCACCCGCGCTGGCGGCTCAGCCTGCAAACGCATAAACTGATAAACATACAGTAGAAACATATAATCATTCAATCTGATGAAACCCATGAAAGTAGGTTTGTTTATTCCATGCTATATCAACGCCATCTATCCGCAAGTGGGGGTGGCGTCCTACAAGCTGCTGAAGAGCCTGGGAGTAGACGTGGACTATCCGCTGGACCAGACGTGCTGCGGACAGCCCATGGCCAACGCGGGCTTCGAAGGCGAAGCTACCAAGCTGGCCCTCCGCTTCGACGACTTGTTCAAGGATTACGACTACGTGGTAGGTCCCTCGGCCAGCTGCGTGGCCTTTGTGAAGTTGAACCATCCGGACATCCTGAAGCACGAAGGACACGTGTGCCAGAGTGCAGGAAAGATTTACGACCTCTGTGAATTTATCCACGACGTAGTGAAGCCGTCCGGCCTGAAAGCGCGCTTTCCCCACAAGGTGAGCATCCACAACAGTTGCCACGGAGTGCGCGAACTGAACCTGTCTTCGCCCAGCGAGCGCAACATCCCGTACTACAACAAGCTGCGCGACCTCCTGGGGATGGTGAAGGACATCGAAGTGTTCGAACCTTCCCATCCGGACGAGTGTTGCGGTTTCGGCGGTATGTTTGCCGTGGAAGAGCAGGCCGTGTCGGTCTGCATGGCCCAGGACAAGATCAGACACCACATGGAGACGGGGGCCGAGTACATCACCGGTGCCGACAGCTCCTGCCTGATGCACATGCAGGGCGTCATCGACCGTGAGCACCTGCCCATCAAAACTATTCATATTGTAGAAATATTAGCTTCACAACTATGAGTACCAAGCATTCAAAAGCTGCCGAGAAGTTCCTCCAGAACAAGGAACAGGTGGCATGGCACAACGAGACCCTCTGGATGGTCCGTGCCAAACGCGACAAGATGAGCCGGGAGCTGCCCGAGTGGGAAGACCTGCGCGAGAAGGCTTGCCAGCTGAAACTATACTCCAACAGCCATCTGGAAGAGCTGCTGGTTGATTTTGAGGAAAATGCTACGGCCAATGGTGCCATTGTGCACTGGGCCAAAGACGCGGAGGAATACCGCAACATCATCTACGACCTGCTGCGCAGCCACGGCGTCAAGCGTTTTGTCAAGAGCAAATCCATGCTTTCCGAAGAGTGCGAACTGGATCCCTTCCTGATATCCAAGGGCATCGATACGGTAGAAACCGACCTGGGCGAACGCATCCTGCAGCTGATGCACCTGCCGCCCAGCCACGTGGTACTGCCGGCCATACACATCAAGCGCCAGCAGGTGGGCGAACTGTTCGAGAAAGAGATGGGAGCCGAGAAAGGCAATTACGACCCTACCTATCTGACCCATGTGGCCCGCAAGAATCTGCGCGACATTTTCCTGAACGCCGATGCGGCCATGACCGGAGCCAACTTTGCCGTGGCTTCGACGGGTGACGTGGTGGTGTGTACCAACGAGGGCAATGCCGACATGGGCATGTCCTGCCCCAAGCTGAACATTTCGGCGTTCGGGCTGGAGAAAATCGTGCCCGACCTGGAGGCGTTGGGTGTCTTTACCCGTCTGCTGGCCCGTTCGGGTACGGGTCAGCCCAGCACGACGTATACGTCCCATTTCCGTTCCCCGCGTCCGGGAGGCGAGTACCACATCATTATTGTGGACAATGGTCGTAGCGACATGCTGGCCAATACCGACCACATCCGTCTGCTGAACTGCATCCGTTGCGGAGCTTGCATGAACACCTGCCCGGTCTATCGCCGGAGCGGCGGATATTCCTATACCTATTTCATTCCCGGTCCTATCGGCATCAATCTGGGTATGGCTCATGATCCGCATAAGTATTATGACAATCTTTCGGCCTGTTCGCTCTGCCTTTCCTGCTCCAACGTTTGTCCGGCAAAGGTTGATTTGGGTGAGCAGATTTACAAGTGGCGCCAGGGACTGAAGGCCATCGGCAAGGCCAGCAGTGAGAAGCAGTACATGTCCGGCGGCATGAAGTTCCTGATGGAGCGTCCGGCCTTGTTCAATGCGGCGCTGTGGGCGGCTCCGATGGTGAACGGCCTGCCCCGCTTCATGAAATACAACGGCCTGAACGACTGGGGCAAGGGACGTGAACTGCCCAAGTTTGCTTCGGAGTCGTTCAACGAAATGTGGAAGAAAAACAAAGTACAGGGAAAGGAGGACCAAAAGAAATGAGCAATCGTGACGAAATATTGGACAAGATACGTCGGAATACGAAGCAGCGCTTCGACTATCCCCGTTGGGAGATAAAGACTACGACCTATGCCGACAAGGTGAAACAGTTTTGTGAGGTCAGTCGCCAGGTAGGTGGTGACGCGATGGTGTGGCAGGAAGGTGAAACGTTGGACGACATCATCCGTTCCCGTTTTCCCGAGGCGCGCAGCATTGCTTCGACCCTGTCGGAAGTGACCTGCACCACACTGAACCCCGATGAAGTGGAGCGTGCGCAGGACTTGAACGGAGTGGACCTGGCCGTGGTGTCGGGCGAAATGGGAGTGGCCGAGAATGGCGCTGTCTGGATTCCGCAAACGGTTAAGCACAAATTGCTTTATTTCATAGCGGAGGCGTTGCTGATTGTGGTAGACCGCAACCGGCTGGTCAACAATATGCACGAGGCTTATGCCGCCTTGAAGGAGGCTTCCTATCCTTATGGCGTATTTATCTCGGGCCCCTCGAAGACGGCCGACATCGAGCAGGCACTGGTGATGGGCGCCCATGGCGCACGCAAGGTACTGGTAGTGTTGAAGTGACGGTACATGTAGAAATAGAAAAATCCGATATCCTTTCGAAGGGATACCGGATTTTATTGTGTGTGGCACGGGAAGAGAGGCTCGAACTCCCGACACTCGGTTTTGGAGACCGATGCTCT
>CATXSD010000222.1 GCA_958402075.1 Mediterranea massiliensis
GAGCAGTCCGAGGGCCAGGGGTTCATCGTCTACAATGGCACATTTCAGTTTCATATCAAGTTCTTTTGTTTGGAAAGTTCGGAATGGGGCGGATTCTCACATTCGATGGTGAGCAGGGAGCGGTACTCCTTGCCGGAGGGATCAACTCCCTGCTGCCACGTGTATCGTCCGGGGTAGGAGAGTTCGAGGCGGCGGCGCACCTGTTCGAGGCCGATGCCGCTTCCGCTCTTGTCGGCCTGCGACTTGGGGTGGTAGCTGTTGGTGATTTCGCAGCTGACGCGGTGGTCCGTCTGGCTGAAGCGGATGCGGATGTAGCTGGGCTCGGTGGGCGAGATGCCGTGCTTGAAGGCGTTCTCGATGAGCGAGATGAAGATGAGCGGAGCTATCTCGGTGCGGCTTTCGGGACGGATGTCAAAATGGGTCTCGACGGTCACGTTGGACGAGAGCCGGATGCGCATCAGGGCGATGTAGTTGCGGATGAAGTCCATCTCCTTGTCCAGCGGTACGAAGTTCTGCTGGTTGTCGTAGAGGACGTGGCGCAGCAGTCGGCTCAGCTCCTGCACGGCCTGCTGGGCCTTGTCGGCGTCGAAGGCGATGAGGGCGTAGATGTTGTTGAGCGTGTTGAGCAGGAAGTGGGGATTGAGCTGGCTGCGCAGGTTCTTGAGCTCGGCTTCGGTGCGCTGCTGCTCGGCTTCGCGGCGGGCGGCTTCGTTGGCGGCCCAGCGGCGGCTCATGCGGATGGCGGCACTGAGGCCCACGGTGAGCACCATGGAGAAGACGTCGCGCAGGAAGAAAATCCACTTGGGCGGTGCGTCAGGGCGTTTGTTCGGCCGGGGAATGTCGTTGTAGGCAATGGTAAATTCCTGCCAGAAGTGCGAACCGAGGGCGATGACCAGGATGCAGACGACGTTGAGCACGAAGTAGGTCTTGATGTGGCTGCTGAACAGGTAGCGCGGGATGAGCAGGCAATAGTTGAGGTAGAAGATGACGAGGAACGACAGGGGGACAATGCAACCATGGCGCAGGTAGCCGCTCCACGTGATGTTGAATCCGCTCCGGCTCATCATGAGGAACGGGAAGCCGAAGACGATGCCCCAGCCGATGATGTGGGTCAATGCTTCGACGAGATAGGTGCGCTGTGAAAGGTTCTGTTTCATCATAGTGGTACAAAGATACGATAAAAAATGAAAAAAGCTGCAAGCTGCGTTTGCTACTTGTACTGATTGCTTGTAGCCCGCAGCTTGCAGCCGATTCTGTTATTCGTAGCGGATGGCTTCGATGGGGTCGAGGCAGGCAGCCTTCTTGGCGGGATACCATCCGAAGAACACGCCGGTGACGGTGCAGACGGCGAACGACAGGATGACGCTCCAGGGCTGGATGTAGATGGGCCAGTGGGCCACTCCCTTGACGATGAACGAGGCTCCGCAGCCGATGAAGACTCCGATGAGTCCGCCCGTGATGCTGATGAGGATGGCCTCGATGAGGAACTGCGACAGGATGTCGATGCCGCGGGCGCCGACAGACATGCGCAGGCCTATCTCACGGGTACGCTCGGTGACGGAGACATACATGATGTTCATGATGCCGATGCCGCCCACGACGAGCGAGATGCCGGCGATGCAGGCCAGCAGGGTGGTCATCAGGTCGGTGGTGGTGTTGAGCATGGAGCTCAGTTCCTGCTGGGTGCGGATGGTGAAATCGTCGTCGTCGGTGGCGCGCAGCTTGTGGTTGCGGCGCAGGATGGTGGAGATTTCATCGGTGGCATAGTCGGTCATGTCCTCGGATATGGCCGAGGCAAAGATGCCCTCGAGATAGGTCTGGGCCAGCAGTCGCTTCATCACCGTGGTGTAGGGGGCCAGCACGACGTCGTCCTGGTCCATACCCATGGAGTTGTAGCCTTTGCTCTTGAGTACGCCCACCACGCGCAGGGGCACCTGGTTGAAGCGGATGATGCGTCCGATGGGGTCACTGCCGTCGGGGAAGAGGTTGTCGACGATGGTTTTGCCGATGACACACACCTTGGCAGATACCTGGATGTCGGCTTCGGTGAACATCTCACCTTCTTCGACCGTGAGCTGGCGTATCTCCAGATAGTCGATGCCTACACCGCTGACCGACGAGGGGTAGTTGTTGTTGCCGGCGATGAGCTGGCCGCTGCTCGACACGTTGGGGCTGATGCACGAGACGAAGGTGGTCTCGTCGCGCAGCGATTCGTAGTCGGTCAGTTTCAGGGTCTGCATTTCGCTGGGGTCCAGACGCACGCCTCCCTGGCGTTCACCTCCCGGATGGATCATGATCATGTTGGAGCCCATCTCGGAAATCTGCTTCTGGATGCTCTTCTTCGAACCCTGGCCGATGGCCAGCATGGTGATGACGGAAGCCACACCGATGATGATGCCCAGCATGGTGAGGAAGGCACGCAGCTTGTTGTTGGCAAGAGCGCGCAGGGCTATTTTGAATAAGTTTGTTCCGTTCATATATGGGTTGTATATTTCTGTTTGTTTCCACCCTTTCGGGGGGCGGATTTCTGCGGTTTCATTTAACGGTCCGTTAAACGGCTATTTAATGGTCCGTTAAACGGCTATTTAACGACCTGTTAAACGAGTATTTAACGGCCCGTTAAACGGTCCTGTCTTTTTCAATCGTCCTGGGGTACGGGCAGGGCGGCCAATGCCTGGGCGGCGTCGAGGACGTTCGGGTTGATGCGGTCGTCCTTGATCTGTCCGTCGCGCAGGGTGATGTTGCGGCTGCTGTACTGGGCGATTTCAGGGTTGTGGGTAACGAAGATGATGGTGCGTCCCTCGGCATGGAGCTTCTGGAAGAGGACCAGAATTTCGAATGAGGTGCGTGTATCGAGGTTACCCGTGGCTTCGGCGGCCAGGATGACGGCCGGATTGTTGACCAGTGCGCGGGCGATGACCACACGCGGCATCTGTCCGCCGGACATCTGG
>CATXSD010000223.1 GCA_958402075.1 Mediterranea massiliensis
ACCAGGCCGGCGGCGGGGGCAACTACGTGAAGATACGCCACAACAGCACCTACACCACCACCTACATGCACCTGTCGCGCTTCGCCAAGGGCCTGAAGGTGGGCGACATGGTACAGCAGAAGCAGATTATCGGCTACGTGGGGTCTACCGGCCTCTCTACGGGACCCCACCTTGACTTCCGCGTCTACGAGAACGGGCGCCCCATCAACCCGCTCACCATCAAGTCGCAACCCAAGAAACCCATCGCCCCAGCCCACCGTGCGGCCTTCGGCCAGCTGTGCGATTCGTTGGTGAAGCGGCTCGCGACCCTCGCTTCGCCCTCCGAACCGGCCGGCACTGACAAAGATACCGTTTCCGCGGCCGGCGGCCAAAAACAGGATATCGGTATTCGGTGAAAATCTGTCAACGAAACGGGATATCTGTGTTAATAAAACTAATACATTGATTTCCTGATAGAAAAGCACCGCTTTTGCATGCGCAGAGCGGTGCTTTTTCGTGTGTGGCGCGCGCGATTTCCCAATGCTTCGGGGGCTTTCCGCCAATTTGTTTATTGAGGATTTTTGCAGGATTTGGTTAGTGTCTACTGAATTCAGGAAAAGACAGTCACGTTTTCGAATCTTTTTTCTTCTATTTCCCGTCCGCTTTTGCCAGAAACTATTTGTCGGCCGGGGAGCAACATCGTAAGTGAAAATGTCGTATCTTCGCGCCGTAAATGCAACAGAATGATATGGAAACGAACGGACAACAAACAATATGCCTCACTGCCGGCGTGCCCCGCCTGCCGCAGGTGAGGCTGGCCGAGCCTGCTACGGTGGCCTTCGGGGCGGACGAACACATTGCCATCATGGGCCCCAACGGCGCGGGAAAGAGCCTGCTGGTGGACCTGCTGACGGGCAAATATCCGCTGGCCGAAGGCACGCTGACATACGACTTCAGGCCCTCGCCCTCGGCTTCGGCCTTCGACAACATCCGCACCATCGCCTTCCGCGACACCTACGGGAGTGCCGATGCCAACTACTACTACCAGCAGCGCTGGAATGCCCACGACCAGGACGACGCGCCCACCGTGCGCCAGCAGCTGGGCCCGGTGAAGGACGAGGAACACCGCCGTCGCCTCTTCGACCTCTTCGGGCTGGAGCCTCTGATGGACAAGAAGATCATCCTGCTGAGCAGCGGCGAGCTGCGCAAGTTCCAGCTGGCCAAGGCCCTGCTCACCGCACCCCGCGTGCTGGTGATGGACAACCCCTTCATCGGCCTCGACGCCGACACGCGCCGGCTGCTCAACGACCTGCTGGAGCGCATCGCCCGCACGGGCGCGGTACAGCTGGTGCTGGTGCTCTCGATGCTGGACGATGTGCCTCCGTTCATCACCCACGTGGTGCCCGTGGAGGGGCGGCGTGTGGGCCGCAAGCAGACGTGCGACGAGTATCTGGCTGCCTTCCACCAGGCCGACGCGGCACAGGCCGAAGCGCTCCGTCCGACGCTCGACGCCCTGCAGCGGCGCGTCCTCGACCTGCCCTACACGCACGCCAACTACGACTCCGACGAGGTGGTGCGCCTCAACGGCGTGAGCATCCGCTACGGCGACCGCACCATCCTGCGCGACCTCGACTGGACGGTGCGCCGCGGCGAGAAGTGGGCCCTGGGCGGCGAGAACGGCGCGGGCAAGTCCACCCTGCTGAGCCTCGTCTGCGCCGACAATCCCCAGTCGTATGCCTGCGATATCAGCCTCTTCGGACGCAAGCGCGGCTCGGGCGAGAGCATCTGGGAAATCAAGAAGCACATCGGCTACGTCAGCCCCGAGATGCACCGCGCCTACCTGAAGAACCTGCCCGCGGTGGAGATTGTGGCCAGCGGCCTGCACGACAGCATCGGCCTGTACAAGCGCCCGCGCCCCGAGGAGCTGGACGTGTGCGTGGAGTGGATGGACATTTTCGGCATCGGCGACCTGCGCGACCGTCCCTTCCTCCAGCTGAGCAGCGGCGAGCAGCGCCTGTGCCTGCTGGCGCGCGCCTTCGTCAAGGACCCCGAACTGCTCATCCTGGACGAACCCCTGCACGGCCTCGACACGTACAACCGCCGCCGCGTGAAGGCCGTCATCGAGGCCTTTTGCCACCGCCGCGGCAAGACGCTCGTCATGGTGACCCACTATGCCGAAGAGCTGCCCGCCACCATCACCCACCGCCTCTACCTGAAGAAAGTGCACTGAGCAGAGAGGTAAAAACGGGCTTGCAACGGCATGCAGCTCAGAAGATTAACTAATTTTCACAAACCGATGTGCCCCATTTGCTTCCATGCGGCGGGCCTGCGTTTGGCGGTTTCGGTGGAAACGACTATTTTTGTAGCCGTCACCCCATAACCCCGAAACGAAAGAAAAAGCAATGAAGGAACGTCTCATCGGCCTGGTCAGGACCTACGTGCTGTTTGTCCTCCTGTTTGTGGTACAGAAACCGCTGTTCATGGCGGTACATGCGTCGCTCTATGCCGACGTGGCGTGGACCGACTGGCTGCGGGTCATGTGGCACGGCCTGCCGCTCGACCTCTCGCTGGCGGGCTACCTCTCGGCCCTGCCCGGCCTGTTCTTCCTGGCATCCGCCTGGACGCTGGGGCGGGGGTTGCACCGCGTGTGGTGCGGCTACTTCGTCTTCGTGTCCGTGCTGATGTCCGTCATCGCGGTGACCGATGCCGTACTCTATAGCTACTGGGGTTTCCGGCTGGACGCCACGCCCGTCTTCTACTTCCTCTCTTCGCCCCGCGACTGCCTGGCCAGCGTCAGTGTGTGGGCGGCCATAGGCGGGGTGCTGCTCATGGTGGCCTATGCGGCGCTGCTCTATGCCATCTTCTACGCCGTGCTCCTGCGCCGCCGTTCGCTGCTGGGCA
>CATXSD010000224.1 GCA_958402075.1 Mediterranea massiliensis
TCGAACACAAAAGTAGAAATTTTACTTGGAGAAACAAAATTATTCGTATCTTTGCCACGAATATTTATAATATTTAAGCTTTGCGGACGGGCAAGGCAGTGAGTGGAAGTAAATGGAAAACAAGAACTATACCATCAAAGACATCGCACGCATGGCGGGCGTATCGGCCGGAACGGTGGACCGCGTGCTGCACAACCGCGGCGACGTGTCGGCGGCCAGCCTCGAGAAGGTGCGCAAGGTGCTCGACGAAATCAACTACCAGCCCAACCTGTTTGCCATCGGGCTGGCGGCGAAGAAGCGTTACCGCATCGTCTGCCTCATTCCTTATTATATGGAGGGAAACTACTGGCACGCCGTGGCCCAGGGCATCGGACGGGCGGCGCAGGAGCTGGCTCCGTTCAACGTGTCCGTGGACTTCCTGCACTATACGCACGCCGGCGAGGCTTCGTACAGCCAGGTGTGCACGCAGGTGCTCGGCGAGGAGTGCGACGCCGTGCTGCTGGCGCCCAACTTCCGCGAAGAGACCCTGCAGCTCACGTCCGCCCTGGAGCGGAAAGGCACGCCCTATGCCTTCATCGACTTCAACGTCGAGGGGACGAACGCCCTGTGCTACATCGGGCAGGACTCGCGCATGAGCGGCTACATCGCCGCCAAGATGCTGATGGGGCACTACAGGGAAGGGCAGGAGCTGGTCTTCTTCCTGAACAACCGCAAGCAGAACCCCGCCGAGATACAGATGCAGCGACGGATGGAGGGCTTCATGCAATACCTGGAGGAGAAGCACGTGGGGCTGCCCGTGCACGACGTGGTGCTCGACAAGGAGAACGCCGAGGCCAACCGCCACACGCTGGACAGCTTCTTCCGCGAGTGCCCGCGGGCCGTGCTGGGCGTGGTGTTCAACTCACGCGTCTACCAGGTGGCCGACTACCTGCACGCCACCGGCCGTCGCATGGAGGGGCTGGTGGGCTACGACCTGCTGCAGAAGAACGTGGAGCGGCTGAAGACGGGCGAGGTGGACTACCTCATCGGGCAACGGCCTGCCTTGCAGGGCTATGGCGGCGTCAAGGCCCTGTGCAGCCACATCGCCTTCAAGCGGCCCGTCAACCCCATACAGTACATGCCCATCGACGTGCTGATCAAGGAAAACATCGACTATTACTTTGAATTTGAATAACTGCATAACCAACAAAATTTAAACGATTTTCAATATGAAAGCATTGAACAAGCTGACGGCTCCCAAGTCCGTGGCACCCGAAAGAATCATCCAGTTCGGCGAAGGCAACTTCCTCCGCGCGTTTGTGGACTGGATTGTCTACAACATGAATCAGAAGACCGACTTCAACAGCAGCGTCGTCGTGGTACAGCCCATCGAGAAGGGTATGGTGGAATGGCTCAACGGCCAGGACTGCCTCTATCACGTCAACCTGCAGGGACGCCTCGATGGCAAGGCCGTGAACACGCTGACGCGCATCGACTGCATCAGCCGCGCCCTGAACCCCTATACGCAGAACGCCGCCTTCATGGCTCTGGCCGACCAGCCTGACATCCGTTTCGTCATCTCGAACACCACCGAGGCAGGCATCGCCTTCGACCCCGCCTGCAAGCTCACTGACGCGCCCGCCTCTTCCTATCCCGGCAAGCTGACCCAGCTGCTCTACCGCCGCTTCAAGACCTTCAAGGGCGACAAGACGAAGGGACTCATCATCATGCCCTGCGAGCTGATCTTCCTGAACGGACACCACCTGAAGGAGTGCATCTACCAGTACATCGAGCTGTGGAAGGACGACTTCGGCGCCGACTACGAGAAGTTCAAGACATGGTTCACGAAGTACTGCTACGTGTGCGCCACGCTGGTGGACCGCATCGTGCCGGGCTTCCCCCGCAAGGAGATTGCGCAGATACAGAAGAAGATCTGCTATGCCGACAACCTCGTGGTGCAGGCCGAAATCTTCCACCTGTGGGTCATCGAGGCCGCCGAGAATCTCTCGCTGCGCCAGCTGGCACAGGAGTTCCCCGCCGACAAGGCAGGCCTGAACGTGCTCTTCGTGAAGTCTGAGGCTCCTTACCATGAACGCAAGGTGACGTTGCTCAACGGCCCGCACACCGTCCTCTCGCCCGTGGCCTACCTGAGCGGCGTGAACATCGTGCGCGACGCCTGCAACCACCCCGTCATCGGCAAGTACATCCACAAGGTGCAGTTCGACGAGCTGATGCAGACCCTCAACCTGCCCATGGAGGAGCTGAAGAAGTTTGCCGCCGACGTGCTGGAGCGCTTCAACAACCCCTACGTGGACCATCAGGTGACGAGCATCATGCTGAACTCCTTCCCCAAATTCCAGACGCGCGACCTGCCGGGCCTGAAGACCTACCTGGAGCGCAAGGGCGAACTGCCGAAGGGCCTCGTACTGGGCCTGGCCGCCATCATCACCTACTACAAGGGCGGCGTGCGTGCCGACGGCGCTGAAATTGTGCCCAACGACGCACCCGAAATCATGCAGCTGCTCAAGGACCTCTGGGCAACAGGCGACACCCGCCGCGTGGCCGAAGGCGTATTGGCTGCCAAGGACCTCATCTGGGGCGAGCATGGCGACCTGAACACCATCCCCGGCCTGACCGACATGGTGACTGCCTTCCTGAACTCCATTCAGGAGAAGGGCATGCTGGAGACGGTGAAGAGCATCCTTTGAGAGTGGAGAGTGGAGAATTGAGAGTTCTCCTTTTGTGTCATCCCGGCCTTGAGCCGGGATCCATCCCTTCATAGTGTGGTGGTTATTGGATCCCGCATCGAGTGCGGGATGACTAAATAATAGATACCGATGTCATTCTGTTTTCTATGATTTACGCAAATGTAACAACATCTTTTTGCAATAAG
>CATXSD010000225.1 GCA_958402075.1 Mediterranea massiliensis
CGAAGAACCACTTCACTATCGGTATCGTAGACGACGTTACCTTCACTTCTCTGCCTCAGGAGCCCGAAATCGCCGTAGGCGGCGAAGGCATGTTCGAGGCCAAGTTCTACGGTCTGGGTGCCGACGGTACAGTAGGTGCCAACAAGAACTCCGTGAAGATTATCGGTGACAATACCGACAAGCACTGCCAGGCATACTTCTCTTACGACTCCAAGAAGTCGGGCGGCTTCACTTGCTCTCACCTGCGTTTCGGTGACACGCCTATCCGCTCCACTTACCTGGTAAATACGCCTAACTTCGTAGCTTGCCACGTACAGGCTTACCTGCACATGTACGACGTGACCCGCGGTCTGCGCAAGAACGGTTCGTTCCTGCTCAACACCATCTGGGAAGGCGAAGAACTGGCAAAGAACCTGCCGAACAAGGTGAAGAAGTATTTCGCACAGAACAACATCACCGTTTACTACATCAACGCTACTCAGATTGCACAGGAAATCGGTTTGGGCAACCGCACCAACACCATCCTGCAGTCGGCCTTCTTCCGCATCACGGGCGTCATCCCCGTTGACCTGGCTGTAGAACAGATGAAGAAGTTCATCGTGAAGTCTTATGGCAAGAAGGGCGAAGACGTAGTCAACAAGAACTATGCTGCCGTTGACCGCGGTGGCGAATACAAGCAGCTCACCGTTGATCCCGCATGGGCCAACCTGCCCGACGACGAAAAGGTGGCCAACAACGATCCCGCCTTCATCAACGAAGTGGTTCGTCCTATCAACGCTCAGGACGGCGACCTGCTGCCGGTATCTGCCTTCAAGGGCATCGAAGACGGTACTTGGGAACAAGGTACTGCCAAGTATGAGAAACGTGGCGTAGCTGCCTTCGTTCCGACTTGGAATGCCGAGAACTGTATCCAGTGTAACAAGTGTGCCTACGTTTGTCCTCACGCTGCCATCCGTCCGTTCATCCTCGACGCCGAGGAGCAGAAGGGTGCCAACTTCACTCAGCTGAAGGCTGTAGGCAAGGTATTCGACGGCATGACCTTCCGCATGCAGGTGGACGTACTCGACTGTCTGGGTTGCGGCAACTGCGCCGATGTATGTCCGGGCAACCCGAAGAAGGGTGGCAAGGCTCTGTCGATGGTTCACCTCGAAAGCCAGATGGGCGAAGCTGCCAACTGGACTTACTGCGTAGAGCACGTAAAGAGCAAACAGCATCTGGTAGACATCAAGGCCAACGTGAAGAACTCTCAGTTCGCTACTCCGTTGTTCGAGTTCTCGGGTGCTTGCTCGGGTTGCGGCGAAACTCCGTATGTGAAGCTGATTTCCCAGCTCTTCGGCGACCGCGAAATGGTAGCCAACGCTACTGGATGTTCTTCCATCTACTCCGGCTCCGTTCCTTCCACTCCTTACACCAAGAACGAGAAGGGTCACGGTCCTGCTTGGGCTAACTCACTGTTCGAGGACTTCTGCGAATTCGGTCTGGGTATGGAACTGGCCAACGAGAAGATGCGTGCCCGCATTGCCAAACTGATGAAGGAAGGCATCGAAAACGAATCTACTCCGGCCGAATACAAGGCTATCTTCCAGGAATGGTTGGACAACAGTCTCGATGCCGACAAGACCAAAGAAATCTACGAGCGCATCGTTCCGATGCTTGAAGCAGCCAAGGACAAGTGTCCGATCTGCAACGGCATCTATGGTCTGAAGCAATACATCGTTAAGCGCAGCCAGTGGATCATCGGTGGTGACGGTGCTTCTTACGATATCGGTTACGGTGGCCTCGACCACGTGATTGCCAGCGGCAAGGATGTCAACATCCTCGTGCTCGATACAGAGGTTTACTCCAATACTGGTGGTCAGTCTTCCAAGGCTACTCCGATGGGTGCTATCGCCAAGTTTGCCGCTGCCGGCAAGCGCGTCCGCAAGAAAGACCTCGGCCTGATGGCTACGACTTACGGTTACGTTTACGTGGCTCAAATTGCCATGGGCGCTGACCAGGCTCAGACCTTGAAGGCCCTGCGCGAAGCTGAAGCTTATCCCGGTCCGTCACTCATCATCGCTTACGCTCCGTGTATCAACCACGGCCTGAAGGCTGGTATGGGTAAGAGCCAGGCTGAGGAAGAAAAAGCCGTTAAGTGTGGTTACTGGCACTTGTGGCGTTACAACCCGGCTTTGGAAGCTGAAGGCAAGAACCCGTTCACACTGGACAGCAAGGAACCCGAATGGGAAGGCTTCAAAGACTTCCTGAAGGGTGAGGTTCGTTACGCATCGGTAATGAAGCAATATCCTGCTGAAGCCGAACAGCTCTTCCAGGCTGCCGAGGACAACGCTAAGTGGCGTTACAACAGCTACAAGCGTCTGGCTCGCGAAAACTGGGGAGCCGAGGTTGCTGAATAAGCAAGGAATTCCCGTTCTATAAGAAAGCCCCTGTCAGGAGACACACTCCTGAACAGGGGCTTTTTCATATCAGAACGAATGAAAAAGCGGGCTTTGTGAAGCACAAGTAAAAATTTTCTTAGTACCTTTACCTGCAAATAAAGAAGTACAACATGAACAAGAAAGTCAAAAAAACACTGAAGATAACCGGCATCAGCCTCGGCTGCCTCATCGTCCTTCTGGCAGCAGCCATTGCACTGGCCATACACTTTGTGTTTACGCCCGAAAAACTGACGCCCGTCGTGGTACAGACCGCCAACCGCAGCCTCAATGCCCGCGTGGAGCTGGGCAGCGTGGACCTGACATTCTTCTCCACCTTCCCCCGCTTCGGGCTGAGGGTGAAAGACGGCATCCTGATTTCGAAAGCCCTGCGCGACACCCTGTGGCAACGCCGCGACACAC
>CATXSD010000226.1 GCA_958402075.1 Mediterranea massiliensis
GCAGGGTGCCGCTGGTGGGCATGTCGGTGCCGATGTCACTTTTGATTTCCTTGAAGATGTTGACCAGCGAGGGCGGAAAGGCTGCGCCGTCGTTCACCGAGAAGCAGAGGCCGTGGGCCTGTCCCGGGCCGTGGTACGGGTCCTGGCCGATGATGACCACCTTTACGCGGTCGAAGGGGCAGAGGTTGAAGGCATTGAATATCAGCCTGCCCGGCGGGTAGACGGGGCCTTTGGCATATTCATCCCGCACGAAGTCGGTCAGTGTCTTGAAGTATTCTTTGTCGAATTCGGGTTGCAGGCGTTTCTTCCAGCTTTCTTCTATCTGAACATTCATGGTTTTCGTTGTGCACATTATGGGTTAGACTTCAGCCTGCAAAATAACGCAGATTTCTGCACATAGGGAAACTTGTGCCCCTATATTTTGCAAAAATCTGCGTTTGCTGAATGTTCAGATGAGGTGGATGTTGTGCTTGAGGCATTCCTCGCGCATGCTCTCGGGCCAGATGCTGGCCTGTATCTCGCCGATGTGTGCCTTGCGGAGGTAGTACATGCAGAGGCGCGACTGTCCGATACCGCCTCCGATGGACAGGGGCAGGGTGTCGTCCATCAGCCGTTTGTGGAAGTAGAGTTCCAGCCGTTTTTCTTCTCCCTCCAGCTTCAGTTGTCTGAGCAGGGCTTCCTTGTCCACGCGGATACCCATCGACGACAGTTCGATGCTGCGCTGCAGGGGCTCGTCCCACAGGAGCAGGTCGCCGTTCAGTCCCGGCAGGCCGTTCAGTCCCGGAGTGGTGTAGTCGTCATAGTCCGGAGCGCGTCCGTCGTGCTTCTTTCCGTCGCCCAGTTTGCATCCGATGCCTACGATGAACACGGCGCCATACCGTTGGGTGATGGTATTCTCGCGTTCTTTGGGAGTGAGGTGCGGATAAAGCTGGCGCAGTTCTTCGGCGTGGATGAAGTGCAGCTTGTCCGGCAGGCAGGGTTTGATCTGGGGATACATTTCATATACCATGTATTCCGTGCGTACCATGGCGGCATAGATGCGGGTCACGATTTCCTTCAGGAAATCCACGTTGCGGTCTGCGGCGGTGATGACGCGCTCCCAGTCCCACTGGTCCACGTAGAGCGAGTGCAGGTTGCCCAGCTCTTCGTCGGCACGGATAGCGTTCATGTCCGTATAGATGCCGTAGCCGGGCTCGATGTTGTATTCGGCCAGCGTCAGTCGTTTCCACTTGGCCAGCGAGTGCACCACTTCGGCCTGGGCGTCGCCCAGGTCCTTGATGGGGAAGGATACGGGTCGTTCCACGCCGTTCAGGTCGTCGTTGATACCCATGCCTTTCAGTACGAACAGCGGAGCCGTGACACGCCGCAGACGGAGTTCGGACGATAGATTCATCTGGAAGAACTCTTTGATCTGCTTGATGCCCAGCTCGGTCTGCTTCAAGTCCAGCAGGGGCTTATAGTCTTTGGGGGTTATCAGGTAACTCATGCGGTTGTGTTTTTGTTATAGGGTTGTTAATATGTCCGGCAAATATAGGCAAAATATTGATTGTTGAAAACAAAAAATGAAATAAAATGTCAATATGATTGTCTGTTTCGGCATCGGCTTTCATTTTAACATCCTTGAGGCAGGGACGGATTATCTAAAAACTCATGAAAAAAGCCGGTATATATTAGGAGAATGCTGATATTTTTTATACTTTTGCCTCGCAATTAAGGCCTGGTAGCTTAGTGAATAGAGCGTCAGATTCCGGTTCTGAAGGTCGTGGGTTTGAGTCCCACCCGGGTCACGAATAGAAGGGAACGGCAGAAGAAAGTCCGCAGGGGGCTGTATTCTGCGTTCCCTTTCTTGTTTTCCTTCGGGCATGGCACGCTTGCGGCCGCATCGGGAAACGGGGCGGGGAGTACGTGTAGGCCGTCGTTCGGTCTGGCTTTCTTTGCGGGGAGGTTGGGAATGCGGCAACCTTTCCCCGTTTCCTGTACGGGGAAACGGAGTTCCCCCAGCGGAAACACGCGGCGGCATGCGGTGAGGGCAGGAACTTCCGCTGTTTATTCCCAGACAAAGCAGTCGGTATAGCCGTCGAAGCAGTTCTCGTCCGGTGCTCCCAGCGCGCGGAGCACGGAACGTATCAGCTTCTGTTCGGCGGGCGGGAGCAGCCGGTCTCCCTTGCGCGAGGCGTAATAGTTCTTTCTTCCCATCTTTCCTATCATCCGTTCGCGGAAAGCGGCCGCCTGCTTCACCGACAGCTCGTCAATGATTCGGGCAAAGCCTTTGGCATAGCGCACCTTGGTGTTGGAGCAATAGTATTTGCATTTTCCCTGCGCCTGCTCGGCCATGTGCGGCACCAGCATTCGGACGAAAGCCTTGTTCGCGGGCAGGTGTTCGTAGGCGATGTGGCGCAGGCAGGTTGCCGCCTGCGGGCAGCTGGCCATGCAATGGCCGAATCCGCCGGGTACTACAGAGTAATCAAAATTTTCCATGGTTTGTACGATTGGTTTTCTATTTGTTCCAAAGATAGTGAAAGACGGGAGCAGAGACAAACGAAAAACGAAGTTTTTACGTTGATCCGCGATAACCGTTGGTTTCCATAACTGTTGCTGATTTTATTTTTAGCAAAGATATAAATTTATCGGATTTACCCCTCAGGTTTTTACGTTGAGCCGTTTTTACGTTGATCCTTTTTCAGTGGCAAAACGATAACCAGCTAAAAACGAAAATCAGATAGAAATCTTTCGATAACTATCTGATTTTCAGAAGAGCGGAAGACGGGACTCAAACCCGCGACCCTCAGCTTGGAAGGCTAATGC
>CATXSD010000227.1 GCA_958402075.1 Mediterranea massiliensis
GAGACCAGCCGCGCCGTCGGTTTGCTGCGCGACTTGTTCAATCCTTCCTTCGAAAGCATCCACGTGAACAACGAGGCTGTTTACCACGAAATCAAGGATTACGTGACACTCATAGCCCCTGAACGGGCAGGAATCGTGAAACTGTACAAAGGCCAGCTTCCCATCTACGACAACTTTGCCATCACCAAGCAGATCAAGGCTTCGTTCGGCAAGACGGTATCCTACAAGAGCGGTGCCTACCTCATCATCGAGCACACCGAAGCGCTCCACGTAGTGGACGTGAACAGCGGCAACCGCACCAAGAACGCCAACGGGCAGGAAGCCAACGCCCTCGAAGTGAACCTCGGCGCAGCCGACGAACTGGCCCGCCAGCTCCGCCTGCGCGATATGGGAGGCATCATCGTCGTCGACTTCATCGACATGAACGAAGCCGAGAACCGGCAGAAGCTTTACGAACGCATGTGCCAAAACATGCAGAAGGACCGCGCACGCCACAACATCCTTCCGCTCAGCAAATTCGGGCTGATGCAGATAACCCGCCAGCGCGTGCGTCCCGCCATGGACGTCGATACGACAGAAACCTGCCCCACCTGCTTCGGCAAAGGCAGAATCAAGTCGTCCATCCTCTTTACCGACACTCTGGAGAGCAAGATTGACTATCTGGCCAACAAACTGAAGATAAAGAAATTCTCGTTACACATCCACCCGTACGTCGCCGCCTACGTCAACCAGGGCCTCGTATCCCTGAAGCGCAAGTGGCAGATGAAGTACGGACTTGGTATCAAAGTGATTCCCGACCAGAAACTCGCGTTTCTGCAATACGTCTTCTACGATCCACACGGTGAGGAGATAGACATGAAGGAAGAAGTTGAAATCAAGCAATAATCCATAAGCAAGAGGCTGCCTCAAAATAGAAAAGTATAATCAAAACGCAATGTCATCCTGAACGAAGTGAAGGATCTCAATACACAAAGAGCTGTTTTCAAGATTCTTCACTACGTTCAGAATGACAAAATGTTAGTACTTCTCTATTTTGAGACGGCCTCTTACTGTTTGACAACCCGGCCTTTTCTGACCCGAAAAGCAATGTTTTCCTGACCGGAAAGCATACTTATTCCAAAAACTTTCATTACCTTTGCCGCCCTCCACAAACATAGACAGCTGCTCTTTATTTTATTATTAACCCTTAAACCATTTAAACCATCATGAAAAAAATCTCATTGACGGCGGTCTGCCTGTGTATGCTGATAGGACTGGCCGCCTGTAGCAAGGAAGAAACGCCCACCGTTGTTGTCCCGCCCGAAACCGAGCAGCCCACCATAGACGATGTCATTGTGGAAGCCGACATCAAAGTGACGCCTACCGGCGGAAAAGCCAGCGAACACCAGCCGGGACAGGACATCGAAAACAGCTTCGACGGGAAGTTCGGGGCCGACGGACAGCCCTACCACTCCATCTGGAACCAGCAGGCTGCCTTCCCCGTCACCCTGGAATACTTCTTCGACCAGAAACCCGACATCGACTACATCATCTACCACACCCGAAGCGGCAACGGAAACTTCGGCGAAGTGGACGTCTACACCGCCACCGAAGCTGCCCCCAAGTACCAACTGCAGGGCAGCTACAACTTCAGGATGCAGAACGCGGCCAGCCGCATACCTTTCGCCCAGACACTGTCCAAAGTGACCAAAATCAAATTCAGTGTGAAGTCGGGACTCGGCGGCTTCGTCAGCTGCGACGAAATGGAGTTCTACCAAAAGAATCCCAACAAGACCCTCGACCAACAACTGCTGACGGTATTTACCGACCTCACCTGCACCCAGGTGAAGGAGGAGGCCACCGACGAAGCCATCCAGGCTTTGCCTGCCTACTTCGCCTCACTGGCCACCCTGCTGCGCAACGGCACCTACGACCCGTGGGAGAAGGAGTTCCGCATCCAGGCGTACCAACCTTACAGCGATGTGGAGGAGTGGGCACAGAAACTGATGACCAAGCGCTACAGCAACCTGGACAACCCCACAGGCATCTATGTCGAAGCGGGCGACTCGGTGGTGGTACTCGTAGGCCCCACCCACGGCCAGTCCCTGTCACTGCAGTGCATCGGTGAAGAACAGACCAGCGATGGTACCAACACCTATGTGCAGACGGCTGCCAGCGGTGAGGCCCGCTTCCTGCAGGAAGGAGTCAACAAAGTGGGCTTCAGCCGGAAAGGCATGCTCTTCCTGATGTACACCGCCAACCTGTCGGACAAGAACGCACAGCCCGTCACCGTCCACATCGCTCCGGGCAGCGGAAAAGTGAGCGGCTTCTTCGACCTGAAGACGCACCAGACCAACGAAAAGTACCAAGAGCTCATCGGCAAGGCCACCTACAAATACTTCTGCGTACGCGGCGAACGCATCATGTTCTACTTCCACCGCGAGCAGATGAAGCAGGCCGTACCGACCGACATCCTGTCGGCCATCAACCTGTGGGACGACATCATCAGTTGGGAGCAGGAGCTGATGGGCATCGAAGACGTGCGCCCCTCGCAGGTCAACAACCATCTGTTCGCCATCTCGCCCGAAGGCAGCTACATGTGGGCCTCGGACTACCGCATCGCCTTCGTCTACACCTACCTGAACAACATCCTGCTGAAGGACAACGTCATGGCTGCCAAAGACAACGCCTGGGGACCGGCCC
>CATXSD010000228.1 GCA_958402075.1 Mediterranea massiliensis
CGTCGGGATAGTAGCCGGCGTGGGAGCCGGAGTGGGTCACGGAGCTCAGGTAATCCATGCCCATCTGCTTCAGGCGCTTGGCGGCCAGGCCGGTGGATGCCACGGTGAGGTCGAACACCTTGGCCACAGAGGTGCCGATGGCGCCCTCGTAGGCGGTGACGTTGCCCAGGGCCATGTTGTCAGCCACGATGCGTCCCTGTCGGTTGGCGGGGCCGGCCAGGTAGTTCAGCCAGGGCTTGCCCGTCAGCGGATGCGGGAACTCAACGGCATCGCCCACGGCATAGATGTCGGGGGCAGAGGTCTGCAGGTACTCGTCCACCCAGATGCCGCCCGTCTCGCCCAGCTTCAGCCCCGCCTCCTTGGCCAGGGCCGTGGCGGGACGCACGCCGATGGAGAGCAGCACCATGTCGGCCTGCAGGGTCTTGCCGCTCTTCAGGAAGACGGTGAGGCCCTCGTCGGTGCGGCGGAAGCTGGTGACGCCCTCCTCCAGGTAGAGGCCCACGCCCTTCTCCACGAGGTGCTGGTGCACGGGGGCGGCCATGGAGTAGTCGATGGGGGCCATCACCTGGTTGCCCATCTCGACCACGGAGACGGCCACGCCGGCGTGGTGCAGGTTTTCGGCCATCTCCAGCCCGATGAAGCCCGCGCCCACCACCACGGCGCGGCGCACGCGCTTCTGCGTGAGGTAGGCCTTAATGCGGTCGGTGTCGTCCACGGTGCGGAGGGTGAAGATGCCCTCCTCGCCGATGCCCTCGAGGGGCGGACGCACGGGCGTGGAGCCCGGCGAGAGGAGCAGCTTGTCGTAGGCTTCCTGGTAGGTGGAGCCGTCGGCACGGCGCACGGTCACCGTCTTGCGGGCGGGGTCGATGGCCACGGCCTCGTTCTCCACACGCACGTCCACACGGAAGCGCTGCCCGAACGACTGGGGTGTCTGCACCAGCAGCTTGGCGCGGTCTTCGATGACGCCGCCGATGTAGTACGGCAGGCCGCAGTTGGCGTACGAGATGTATTTTCCCTTCTCCAGCAGGATGATGTCTGCCGCTTCGTCCACTCTTCTCAGTCGGGCGGCGGCGGTTGCTCCGCCTGCCACGCCCCCAATAATCAGGTATTTCATAACGTTGTCTTGTTGTTGGATTTTCGTTGTTGTTTTCGTTTTCACGCCGCAAAGTAACGCATAATTTCCGAGAAAACATAATTTCCAATGGAAAATTTATCGCAGAAGATATTATTTTCTTGAGGAAAGCATCATTTTGCGGGGAGGAAAGCATTGTTTTGCGGGGGCAGGAAGCGATGTTTTACAGGGAGGAAGCAGCCTCAAAATTGAAAAGGCACTAACATTTGTCATTCTGAACGTAGTGAAAAATCTCGTAATCAGACGTTTGTATACCGAGATCCTTCACTTTGTTCAGGATGACATTTGCTTTTCCTTTTTTGGACAGCCTCGCCGGAACGCGGCGGCAACGTATCTACCTGCACAAGGATGTGCCTGTCGGTTCAGGGAAGATGGATGCATGAATTTAAATAGCCCTTACACCCTTACATTACAAAACTTACAATTGTTTTTTTTGAATAACACCTCTGTCTGCTTCCAGACGACTGGCAGGTATCAAATCATAAGCAAAATATTTTTATTATATATATATAATAAACTTATAAATTCAAGCCTATCAGTCAAAGAGAAACACGCAATTTTCTTTTTGTAAGTTTTGTAATGTAAGGGTGTAAGGATGTATGGGGGAATAGCAATGATAATAAAATAAAATTACATTGCAACAGATAATTACCACATAAATCATTACAAATAGAAAAAACGGCCTTGTCCGTTTACCACCCCAGCTTCTCCAGCCCTGCATCCTGATACCATTGCAGGGAGCGGTAGGCCACATCACGCTGGGTACTGCTGCCGGGGATGTAGTGGGTGATGCCGTTGGTACCCTCCATGGAGAACATGCCGGCAAACTGGGAGTAGTTCTTGGGCGTGGTGCTCCAGTAGGCAATGGCTGCGTCGAAGGCCTGCGTCCACGTGGCATACGAGGCATCGTCGAGCACCTGCTCCATGAGCTGCTTCAGGTCGAAGTAGCCCACGTAGTCGCGACCCCAGCCGTCGTGGTCGTAGTCGAAGACGGCCTTCTTCAAGGCTGCCACGTCCACCACCTCTGCGGGCAGCAGCTGGGTGGTGAGCGCGGCCAGCGCTTCGAGGGCATCGGTGCGCATCACGCAGAGCGAAGCGCCGCCCGTCCAGTTGGAGTTGGAGATGCCGATGCCTCCGTTATAATTGGCGGCATAGTAGTCGCAATAGGCCTGGCCCATCTGCACGGCAGCCTGGTCGGCAGCCATCAGGGGCACCAGCACCTGGTAGGGAGCGCCGGGGCCGGGGGTCTCGGTAGGCGAGGCGATGTAGTAGTCGGCAAAGCTGCGCACCTCGTAGGCCACCTCGACAGAGGCCATGAAGCAGGCGTCGAACATCAGGAAATCGAGATGCGGGGCCGACTGGAGGACGGTCACCAGCTCGGAGAGGTTCATGCGGTGGTCGCCGTCGGTCGTGTCCTGCCCCACCCAGCGGGTCGAGACCTCTCCGTAGGGTATCCACCCGTCGGCATGCGACC
>CATXSD010000229.1 GCA_958402075.1 Mediterranea massiliensis
ACAGCTACCAGACCGACCCTTTCGCCCTTGGAGCGCAGGTAGTCAATCACTTCGCGGATGGCCTCTGTTACAGAGCCCATAGCGATGATGACGCGTTCTGCTTCGGGGTCGCCGTAATAGTCGAACAGACCGTAGTTGCGGCCGGTGATTTCGCTGATCTTCTTCATGTAGTCTTCCACGATTTCAGGAACGGCGTCATAGAAGCGGTTGCAAGATTCGCGGTGCTGGAAGAAGTGGTCAGGGTTTTCGGCCATACCACGTGCAACCGGAGTCATGGGGTTCATGGCGCGGCTGCGGAATTCGGCCAGAGCTTCCTGGTCGATCAGCGGAGCGAGGTCTTCGTTGTCCAGCTTCTCGATTTTCTGGATTTCGTGAGAGGTACGGAAGCCGTCGAAGAAGTTGATGAACGGCACGCGTGCCTTCAGGGTAGCCAGGTGGGCAACACCGGCGAGGTCCATCACTTCCTGTACAGAGCCTTCGGCCAGCATGGCGAAGCCTGTCTGGCGGCAGGACATCACATCCTGATGGTCGCCGAAGATACACAGGGCGTGGCTGGCCAGTGTACGTGCGGATACGTGGAATACGCAGGGCAGGTTTTCACCGGCAATCTTGTACATGTTGGGGATCATCAGCAGCAGACCCTGAGAAGCAGTGTAGGTGGTAGTCAGCGCACCTGCCTGCAGAGAGCCGTGTACGGCACCGGCGGCACCGGCTTCCGACTGCATTTCCTGAACCAATACTGTTTCGCCGAAGATGTTCTTGCGACCTGCGGCAGCCCATTCGTCCACGTGTTCAGCCATCGTAGACGACGGGGTGATGGGGTAGATGGCTGCCACCTCGGAGAACATGTACGAGATGTGGGCAGCGGCTTCGTTACCATCACAAGTGATGAATTTTTTCTGTTTAGTCATAACTAAATGAGTTTATAAAGTAAAAAATCTTTTGTTTATATGGTATCCTTTCGTTTCATTGTCTTCGTGCCCCGCCTTTCTCAGTACAGGAAACCGAACAGCCACAGGGGAATCTGATTGTCGCGTCCGATGTCCATCTTGTGCATGGCGTAGGTCATGCCGGTGCTGTTCTTCACCTTGGTGCCTTCGGGGCAGATGCGGAAGGCGCGGTGTCCGTC
Organism: Mediterranea massiliensis; assembly: GCA_958402075.1. Classification (GTDB taxonomy): domain Bacteria; phylum Bacteroidota; class Bacteroidia; order Bacteroidales; family Bacteroidaceae; genus Bacteroides; species Bacteroides massiliensis_D. Next base: position 1,130 of record CATXSD010000229.1, read on the forward strand.
TACCATGAACGGGATGTTCTTGTCGCCCCGGCTCACCTTGTGGTCCTTCCACAGGGTGTTGACGAAGAAAGTGTCGAGCACGTCCTGCTCTTCGACCTTGACGGGGTAGATGGAATACATCAGGTTGGGGTTGTGCATCATAATCTTGGCCGGCTTCTTGGGAAATTCTTCCCCTACCGGATAGACCATGTTGATGAGGCGGGCGTCGGCCAGGTACTTGATGTAGTTCATCACCGTGGCGCGCGAAGTTTCTATATCATGGGCCAGCTGGCTGACGTTGGGGGCCTTGGGGCCGTCTACCGCCAGCAGGTAGAGCAGTTTCTTGATTTTCGAGAGGTATTTCAGTTCAATCTGCTTGATGAGGAGGATGTCCACTTCCACCATCATGTTCATGGTCTTGAGCAGGTTTTCGGAAAAGTTGCGTTTTTCGAGGAAGAAGGGATAGAAGCCATGGTGGATGTAGTCCTGGAAGTAGTCCAGCGGATGCACCTTGGCCAGTATGCCTTTGGCTATCTGTTCGTGGTTGTGGAGGATCTCGTCCAGTGTGTAGGCATGGAACTTCATGCCTGTCTGCAGGTTGAGGAATTCGCGGAAGGAGAAGCCGCGGAGGTTGTAGCTTTTCACAATGTCGCGCAGCTCGAGGTTTTCTTCCTTCAGCCGCATGACCGACGAGCCGGTGAAGACTATTTTCAGATTGGGGAAGCGGTCGTAGCACATGCGCAGCTCCTGGCTCCAGTTGGGGAACTTGAACACCTGGTCGATGAGCAGCACTTTGCCACCGCGGCGCTGGAATTCGTTGGCAAACTCGACGATGCCGTGCCCCGAGAAGTAGAAGTTGTTCATGTTGATGAAGAGGCAGGAGCGGTCGGTGCCGAACTTTTCCTTGGCATATTGGAGCAGGAAGGTCGTCTTGCCCACGCCACGGGTGCCCTTGATGCCGATGAGCCGGTCGCTCCAGTCAATCTCATCCATGAGGTCGCGGCGTACCGGGGCATTGGTATGCTCCACAAGATAGGCGTGTGTGCGGTAGAATGCTTCCATGTTGTAGTCTCCTTATCAGGGCACAAAGATATATCTTTTTTATACAATTGCAAAGTAGACATTACAAAATTTGTGTAAGTTTGCATTCAAAACGATAAAAAGTATGAAGTTGCATCTTTTTAATCCCGATACGGATTTGGCCTTGGCTTGCGACGACGGCCATTACATTGCTCCTGTGCAGGTGAGGGACATGGCGCGCGACTTGTCGCTGCTTCCCCTGTGGTATGCCGGGGCGGGAGGAAAAGTATGGGTTACGGACAGGAAAGCAATGGATTACGCCTCGCAAATGTGCCTTTTGTTCGGCTTGGATGTCGGGGCGGTGGCCGATGTCGGCGCGATGGGGGGTGGGCAGGTGGAGGCGGCGCCTTGGGGATGGAACCGTACCGTCCGCCAGTCGTTTCTGAAGCTGGGTGTCCGTGG
>CATXSD010000230.1 GCA_958402075.1 Mediterranea massiliensis
GCCTGCCAACCGCAGCTTCAACATCGACTATTACCCAAACAAGGAAGGCATCTGGACGGCCCTCCGACGGGAATATGTACAGAACAAAGGAGCGCGCACCATCTATTACCACCTGCGCGCAGCCCTCTCGCTGGAGACAGACAGCGGCCTCATCTTCTCCCTCGGCTACACCTGCTCGGACTTTGACCTCTACGGAGGCAGCCGCAACCTGACCGTCGAAGGCCGGAAACTGACACTGCCCGCCCACAAGCTGATGCACTCGGTATCGGCCGGCATCGGTTACAGGTTCTGAACTACTCCTACCCCAGCATGTACTTGCGGGGCGAACACCCCACCGCTTCCTTGAAGTATTTGCCGAAAAACGAAGGATTGGGAAAATTCAGCAAGTCGCCCACCTGCTGCACGGTGTAGCGGCCGCTCTTCAACAGGGCTTTCGCCTCCAGAATGACGTAATCGCGTATCCAGTCGCCGGCCAGTCGTCCGCTCGCCTTCCGTATCACCTGCGAGAGATACTTGGACGTCAGGCACAACCGCCCTGCGTAGTAGGTCACGCTGCGCTGCTCGCGGTAATGGGCCTGCACCAGCTCCAGGAAGGACTCGAACAGTTCGCGCTGGCGGCTTTCCACCCGCTCCGGCTGCTGGTGGCGGTGATGTTCCATCCACTGGCAACCGTTGTAGAAAAGCACCTGCAGATAACCGTTCAGCACCCCATACTTGAACGAAAAATCGGGCCGGGCCAGCTTCTGCCACATCTGCCGGTAGAGCAGGAGGCTCTCCTCCATCTCTTCAGGCGAAATGTGCACCAGCGACGTGGAGGTGAAGAAACGGCGGAAAGCCATGCTCTGTGCAGACTGGTAGTCGCCGACAAAGCGCGTCCCCGCAAATCCCATCACAGCCATCTCGGCACAGCTGTCCACCTCCAGGCACTCGCCGATGGAGCCGGGCAGCACCACCAGCACATCGTTTTCCACAAGCCGGTACTCCTGAAGGTTCAGCCTGACGCGCACGTTGCCGCGACGGCAGAACATGACCAGCGTAAACGTCACCCTGAACGGATGGGTGGGAGCCACGAAATGGGACAACGAATCGGTGTCTATGCCACTTCCCAGGTTGTCGGTCAGCAGCAGTTCGTCTTCGAACACCAGCGTATGGCCGGTGGAGGAAAGCATCGGCAGATGCAGTTCCCTGAATGCGGAATCTTCGGTCGTCACCATCATTGTATCTGTTTTTCTTTTTTCTTTCATTTGAACGATGGAACAAATATAACGGTTTGGAACAGAAATCAGACAAAAGGCACCTTCTTTCCCTCTAAAATTCATCCTTTAGGACATTTTATTGGCCGATAAGGTCGCAGGCGGCAGGACAAAAACACGGAACTTTGCCGACAAACCATAAAATGACACCGAAATGAGAAGATTCTTGCTACTACCGGCCCTCCTTTGCCTGGCAGGCGGATGTGCCGACAAGCCGGGCGCCACATTCACACGCAGCGTCGTACTGACCCATCCCGTCCGCATCGGGACAGAAGAAGTGAAACACTTCTCGGGCATCGTACAGGAAAACCACAACATCAGCCTGGGCTTCAAGACCGCCGGCCAGCTCGAAGAAATCCTCGTAAAGGAAGGCGACCCCGTGAAACGCGGACAGCTCATCGCCCGACTGGACGACACCGACTACCGCCTGGGAGTGGAAGCGCTGGAGATACAGTGCAGGCAGCTGGAAGACGAAGTGGAACGTACCCGCGTGCTGTATGCCGCCAAGAGTGTGTCGGCCAACGATTATGAGAAAGCCGTGGCCGGCCTGCAACAGTTGAAGGTACAACTCCAGGCCAACCGCAACAAGCTGGCCTACACCTCCCTCTACGCGCCGACCGACGGTCGTGTGCAGAGCGTCAACTTCGCTCCGGCCGAAATGGTGGACGCCGGTACGCCGGTCATCAACCTGCTCGACGTACACCGACTGGAAGTGGAAGTCGAACTGCCGGCCGAAGTCTATCTGCAACTCACCCGCTTCCATTCCATCAGCTGCCGCCCGCCCTTCGGTGACACCGACAGCCTGCCCATGCAGCTGGCCAGCATTGCGCCGAAGGCCGACGGCAACCAGCTCTACCGCGTGCGGCTCGCCTTCCAGCACACCCCCGACGCACGCCTCAGCGCAGGCATGAACATCAGCGTAACCTTCCGCATTGCGGGCAGCGACACGGCCGCCACCGCCTTCGCCCTGCCCCTCCATTCCTTGGTCCAGCACGAAGGAAACACCTGCGTATGGATCTGGCAGCCCGACTCCACCGTCAGCCGGCGCCAGGTGACGTGCAGCGGCCTGAACCCGAGCGGCGACGCCGTCATCACCTCCGGCCTGACCGGCAACGAACAGGTGGTAAAGGCCGGGGCCAACGCCCTGCAGGAAGGCGAGAAGGTGCAGATGGCCGAACAGGAAAGTGAAACCAACATAGGAGGGCTTATCTGATGAAACTGACCGTTTTCTTTGTCAAGCACCCCACCCTGTTCTGGTCGCTCATGGCGGGCATCCTGATTGCAGGCGTACTGGCCTTCA
>CATXSD010000231.1 GCA_958402075.1 Mediterranea massiliensis
CCGCCGCCTGTCGCTCTACCAGTTCTGGTACTTCGTGCTGTTCGTCCTTTGCCTCAGCATGGCCTTCCACACCCTGAACGCTGGGCCGTGGGCGGGCATCGTGCTGCCCGTCCTCTTCTTCGGCATGAGCCTCTACAGCATCTACCTGCTGCAGGTGCGCTTCTGCTACCTCCGCCTGGAAGCCGAGCGCCTGACCATCGTCAGTGCCGGACGCGAAATCCACTATGCCTACGACGACCTGCTGAAGGTGAACTTCGACTTTGCCCGCGAGCCGAACGCCACGCATGTCATGGAGGTGCTGGACAACACCTACCGCTACCACCTGTACTACATCGGGCGCGTGCCCCGCACGAAGCTACAGGAAATTGCCGAACACCTCCGGCAGGCGGGCATCGACGCCACGTGCAGCCTCAACGACGAGAAGCGCCACTATCACGACGTGTACCATGGGTAATGGAGAATGGAGAATGGAAAATTAAAAATGAGGAAGAGTCCCATATTAATAATTTTCAATTTTCCATTCTCAATTCCTCAAGAAGTCCTGCACAAGCATCCTCCAGCAGGTCGAGCACATTCTCGAAGCCGTCGGCACCGCCGTAATAGGGGTCGGGCACGTGGTCAGCATGGGTGAAGCGGGTGCAATAGTCGGTCATGCGCCGGATTTTCCGCTCGGCCTCCACCGAGGGAGCACGTTCCTTCAGGTCCTCGATGTTGCGGTCGTCCATGCCAATGATGAGGTCGAAGTCCTCGAAATCGCTGGTGCGGAGGGGGCGCGAACGGTGCACGAGGTCGTAACCACGGCGGGCGGCATGGGCACGCATCCGCGGGTCGGGCAGTTCGCCCTGATGGTAACTCAGGATACCGGCGGAGTCTATCACGAACTCATCGGCCAGCCCGGCTTCCTCCACCAGATGCTTCATCACGCCTTCGGCCGAAGAAGAACGGCAAATATTACCCAGGCAGACGAACAGGATGCGATGCTTTTTCGGGGTTTTCAGGTCTTTACTTTCCATATAGTCGCTTTATAATTGTCAAATAAAATCATTATTCACCCAAATAAGGCTCCGACAGCCGTCAGAACCCCTCTCAGGCGGATGCATCGGAATGTTTGAAACATTCGGCCCCTATGTTTCAAACATAAGGCCTCTATGTTTCAAACATAAGGCCTCTATGTTTCAAGCATAAGGGAGTTGGGGTTGAAACCTAAGGAGGCCGCAGTTAAAACCTCCCGATGTATCTGTCAAAAAAAATAATAAGACGAATATTGCGTCATCCCGGCCTTGAGCCGGAATCCACGACTACACAAACAATCGGCAGACTATGGATCCCGCATCAAGTGCGGGATGACAAAACGGTAACGCTTCTGCTTTTTTCGAGCCTCACTTTGCCAGCCCGATCCCCACATACTCCTTGAACCGCCGCACGTCGGAATTCAGAATCAGTGCCTCGGGGAAGTCGGCCTCCCGAACCAGTTCGAGCACGTATTCGTAGTTGGCGATGTCGAACGAGATGTGGGCGTCGCTGCCCAGGATGACGGGCACTTCGTACTGCTTGCACAGACGGAGGATTTCAAGGTTGTTGGGGCGGGCCTCCTCCTTGTGGCGACAGGGCTTCAGGGAGCTGTTGTTGATTTCGAGCAGCGTGTGGTGCTCCTTCGCCGCCCGGACAATGGGTTCGAACAGCAGGCGGGCCGTACCGTCGCCCGGATGGCTGATGATGTGGATGTAGGGATTGGCAATCACGCGCAGCAGGCCCTGCGTGTTCTCTTCGGCTGTACCCGGCTGGTAGCACAGCGAATGGATGCCGGCAATGCGCAGGTCGAGCTTCTCCATATAACTCTCGTCGAGGTCGAGCCGCCCCGCCGTATCGAGAATGTTGATTTCCGCTCCCAGCAGCAGGTCTATCCCATACATGCGGCGGGGGACGACGTGCAGGTTGCGGAAGTAAATCAGGTCGCAGGTGCCGGGAATGCCGGGCGTATGCTCGGTGATGCCCAGCAGTTCCAGTCCCTTGGAGGCTGCGGCCTGCGCCATCTCCTGCAGGGTGCTGAAGGCATGCCCGCTGGCCAGGGTGTGCGTGTGTACGTCTAATGCTATCTTCATATTTGTATTCGTATATATGATGCTACATCGGGTCGACATCGTAGTAGACGATGAGCGACTTGAAACGGTCTTCGGCCACCATCTCGCGCTGCACCTGCACCAGCAGCTGGCGGGCACGGGCCATGGGGGCGTTGACTTCTATCTTGAGGACAATCTTGCGGATGAACAGCGTCTGTATGCGGGCCACGGGCGGCTTGTCGGGTCCCAGCACCCGCGTGCCGAAGACGGCGCGCAGCTTGGCGGCCATGGTCTGCGCCATGACGTCGAGCAGCTGCTCGTTGCGGTGCTTCAGGTAGACGTACACCAGCCGATAGTAGGGCGGATAGCGGAACAGCTGCCGCTCGGCCAGCTGCCCGGCCACCATCCCCTCGAAATCGTTGTGCATCACCTGCGGAATGATGGGATGGTCGATGCTCTTGGTCTGC